>JALZHI010000007.1 GCA_030913985.1 Chloroflexota bacterium
CTTTCCACGAGACCGTTTGAACTCCGCTTCTTGCAATCGACCCAGAATAGTTATCCGTGTCCCAGTTTGCTCACTCATTGCGCTTAGGTTCCGTACTTCGTCTAGTTTACGCAGACTACGCTCAGAGAGTCGCGCACGGACCTGGCCGAAGACTCGTGAATCTTCATCAAGTGTGTCCCCGGCTAGGCCTTCGACGGACTCGATACCCCATGTTCCGTCTTCGGCTACGAGGTTCAACGCGTGAACAAACCTATGGTCGGTGCGCTGGCGATAGATTTGATGTGCATGAGAGAGTACCAGATGGATCCTCTCGATGTTTATGATAATAGAAGTGGCCCCCTCCGTTTCTTGCGTACTTGTTTGAGATTGTTCCGCCTGCGAAAAGCTTAACGCTGTAATCTCATCTCCGTGAAACAACAGCAGGTCAGCCGTTTCAAACGGCTGACCGTTGAAGCGTAGCTGACTTTGAGGAGCCAGTAGAGTCTTGCCATAGCCCCATTCAAAGCGATGATGCGGCTCCTTGTAAGGGAGATCCGAACTTGGATCGGTGTCTTCGCGGCCCACGTATATTAACCGCATCGCCAGCTTGATAGTCTCGTTAAGGCCTGCATCGGTATGCGTCTTGAACTGCGCGGGCGTGTATGCCGTAGCGTCCCGGAATGAGGCCATATATTCTTCCACCGGGCCTGGAGCGGGTCTTAGTCGTACGAAACATTCCACCGGATAACGCGCGTGTGGTACGAATGGGGCCTCACCAAGTGTTAGTGGCACTGTGTCAACCCACTCGATCCGACCATCAGGTGAGTCATCGCGGACTGGGACTCTCAGGTGACGGAGTCGCACGACTGTCTTGTAGAGCGTACCCTCCTGTAATGGGACAGTTGTCCTTACAAGCGTACCATCTAGGTTGTAAGGAGCTTGCAAATACTCGCTGAATATCCGTTCCCATTCAATGGCATCGTCAATCGTCCGGAAGCTTGAATCAACATCACGCAGCCGGAACTGTCTGCCTAGTGAATACAGGTCCGATCTGCCGGCGGATGGCCTGACCTTCAAATAAACATCTTCAATGACTACATTGGTATCCTGTCCCTGCGCTGGAACCGAGCCTGCCAGGAGGCCGTCGGGTAGATGCAAGATGGAGCGCTTGTACTGGTACCAGTCTTCAGACCAGAATGGTGATCGGCTGACGTTCCGTACTCGCCAGGGACCTGGATCCACGTACATCTCGCCAGTCACCGGGTGGAGGTGCCTACGTTGTGAAGGTTGCGCAGGTATCGCGACGAGTTCGCCGGGTGCAACTTCAACAACCGAGCTATTTCTACCTCCAAAGTACACGTCACCCAAATAGCGGCCCCTATCCACTGTGGGCGCTGCCTGTATCGTCCACAGTGCCCGCACGTTGATTCTGGGTGAGAATATCTGAAATGTCCATGCGCTGCCCGTGAAAGTGCCTTCAATCTTATCACCTACAAACGCGCGGAATCCTTCACCAGCCTCGATGAGCAGTTCCTCTACTAGAGGCTCGGGCTGCGCCTGCCAAACTACCTTGCACAAGATATCACCGCTTACCGAGTACCTGGGGGCTTCCGTTATGATCCCGATTACCTGTCCCCGCTTCCGTGCTTCAACAGGTATCTGGTCACTGTCGATACTGAAGCCGCCCGCAGAGAGCCTCCAACTCACCTCTCTTGTCACTTCAGCGGGCCTTCGGAACGTGACATAAGGTACGCTGGTAGGATCCAGTGGTAACATCGTCAGGGAGTCCGCCTCTACGAACACGGACATTCCCTCGTCCGTCGCACACTTAACCGTAGCAGCTTCGACGTTGACGCGTTGGGTGGCGTTCGCGAGATAAATGAGGTCCCCCTTTTTGAGGTAGAGCCATCGCTGTAAGAATTCCTCCCAGTCCTCGACAGGTTCCAACCTGTCCACCTCAACGCGACTGCCCAGCAATTGCGCCCTATACCAGCCACGGGCATCCCAGTTTTCAACCCTGAAGCTCATACTAGTACTGTCAGGTGGGCCCAGCGAGCCTTGAAGCCAAACAACAACCTGTCTCGGAAAGCCTGGAATAGGACGCTCAAGTTCAAGCTGCCAGCGACCATCAGGGTACTTGCGGGCAGTGTATGTTTCGCCTCTTGTGAATAGCTTCCGCCAGCGTATGTTTCGCTCGTCAAACGGATAAGTTAACTTGGGGTAAAGGGCTTCTAGCTGCGGAGCGCCGATGCTGTTCATGCAAAGTGCCAGTTGCACGCCTTCGTCCGTGACATGTGGCTCTACCACGACCAATAGCCCGTGAATCTCCTCCAGGCGAGCCAATTGTCTATCTAGCTCTTCCACGCTAGTGGGGTCAAATTGCCGACGATGGATGAAGTAGTTCTTGCCGGCGCGCGCCGAAAACCGCCAGCCCCGCTCTCCTGTCTCAGAGGAGTCTTGGCTAATCAGCGTCAGAACGATCTCTCTTGGTACTTGCGGGCTTATTGTATCTATTAACAGATCGGTCAAGTTTCCATCCAAGGGCTCGTAGGTGCCATCGAGTCGAACCCTGGCGTAAACCTGATGGGCGTCCGGTCTCTCCTCTCGGAAGCTCACCGAGATATCAGGGAACCAAAGATAGGGTTCTGGATTGTCGGGTTGTACGTTCACCTCAATCCGTTTCACATATCCTTCACGTCTGTTGCTCGGTTCCGCCACGGTTACTCTTGCAACTTCATTCACGCCTAACTTGGGTCGGATGCGTTGCACGGGCTCACGGTCAGGGATGTACAATTTCTGATCACGCAGACTTTGCCTGACGGGCATGATGACATGGTCGCCTCTCTTGATCAGAGGTCGGTCCCGGTATGCGCGTGGCACAAGATAATCTAGTCCGCAGTTGAATGCATATCTGAAAAGCTCACCTTCCTTGGAGGGCAGATATTCAGTCGCTACTACCGCCAACACATAATATGTTTCCTGGCTGGCAGCCCTCATGAAGGCTTCGACCTCCTGTCGGCTAGAGGCAAATAAATTCACTATTCTAGTGTCAAGGCCCAGATCTTTAATGAATAAGGTAGTTTCCGGGGAATTGGGATTGCGTACTGCACCATACACTATCAAGTCGCTTGTCGAGCCACCTTCAAGCGTTACTACTACTTGTTCTTGCGTGCTGTTTTGACGAATTTCCGCTCGAACGGGGCGTAAATCAGAGGTAGTCAGTGCTTCGAGCGTTTCCCGCTGGAGTTCCTTAAGGACATCTGCCAGTTCCGAATAATCACCGGCGTTTGGGCCTAGTGCTACCAGGGAAATCTCTGCGAGTTGATCGTGTAGTAGCTCCGTCCTTCGTAGGGAGATCCACGATTCTCTTGGGTCCTGTGCTTCCAACCGTTTCTCGTCACGAATTGGTGCCAGGAGTATCTCCCGCCATATGGTTCGCAACAGGTCTTTTCGGAGGTCTTTCCTGGAAGTATTTGCCGTATTCCTCGCGGTCTCGTCCCGAGTTGCAAAGACGCGGCTGAATAGTTGTCTCAAATCGTAGAAACTGCCCCACTCAAGTAGAACCTGAGCGACGGTTAGCTGCTCATATGAGGAATTCATGATGGTACTATCGTCCAACATCTCCAGTAGCCGCAAGCGGAGAAACCTATCAAGCTCGCCTCTAATACTTATCCTGTTCAAGTAATCCAGCCATTCCTGGCGCCACTTTTCCTGCGTGACTTCATCAACACCTTCGGGGTCCTTGAGGGAGGCCCTTCGCTCTATTGCTCGTGCCAGCTGCGCCAGTTGTTTATAAGCTCTCTGTGACGGGTTCACACTTTGCGAGTCCATCTCTGGCTCCAGCCAGGAGCGTTCCCAAAATATCGCCGGTTGGAAGCTGGTTAGCAGTATTTGCCTTGCCATACCGCTCCAATCATCGGTTCCCGAAGCGTCCGGAAGGTTGAGCGCCGTTGGCTGGGGCAAAGACGTTGTGCTAAGAAATCTTAGCGTCAGAGTAGGAAGCACTCTCCTTTCGGGCTTCTTCTCGAACTGGATGGAGCGTTCGTATATGAAGGGGATGAGTGGGAGCCAACGCACCGGACCTTCCGTGCCTATGGCACCCGGAAAGGCAGCAACTGCCCAGGACAGCAGTACCCTTGTGAGTGACCGTTGGTACTGTGTTACTTCATAGCGGTTATGGCGCGGAAACGATACGGGTAATATGTTGCCACTGAGCAGTTCCACAAAATCTGCTGGTTCTATTGACTTGAGTACTCCTCGCCCTGACATGAATACTTGACGATTACTGAATAGCGCTAGACCTGTAAGCGCCATGGACAGCACTTGTGCGTTCTTCTTGGTGTTCTGAATCTCGCGAAATTGGCTGAACCAGTTCCTATACCGCCACAGCACATCTGAAGTATTCATGATGATAGCTGCGAACTTGTTGCGCAATGTTATACGTGCTGGCAAGGCCTGTAAGACTTTTACTGATATGTACGAACTACTCAGAAGTCTAATCAGCACAGGAGGCTTATCAATATCGACGTAGATACGCCTCGTTTCGCCGTTACTTAGTTTTTCAGTCCTTTCTGCCAGTATAGGGAACTGTGCATTCGTGGAGTTGTGAGGTCGGTTCCAGAGCTTGTCTAACTCGACAGCTGTAGTAGTGGCGTCCAGGCGCACGCTGAGGGAAAGTAAGGCCGCCTGCCAGCAGACACTTGATACGTTTTCAGGTGATACGTCCGTCTGAATCTCTATGCCCATGCGTCGCAATGGCTCGAATGTCCCAGTGCGCGCGCGAGTGGCTACGCGCTTGATCATCTTTCTCAGATGGCTGCCTTCCCAAGATTCCTGAACAATTCGCTTTGTCAAATCATGCGTGTCCGCGACCGCACGTTCCACAATCGACCCCCAAAACATAAGTTCAGCGAGGGTTAGTAGCAGGTCTGGTTCGACCAGGCAGGCCTCACCTCCGTATTTGTACACGAGCGAGATCAAGTCGTCGCCTGGTTTTAAATCTACGAGGTGAGAAATTTGAATAGCCACGCGGAAAGCCAATCGACCGCAGAACCCCTGTAGAGCATCATCCAAGAGAGATGCTAGCTCAGTTTGTGCCGGCCCGCTTTCCAAGTTTGGTCTCCACGTAGTGGCCGAATCCGGCTGTGCCAGAAGTCCGTCGAGTAGAGCAACAAGGATGACCGTTTCGGGTAAAAACTCCAAGAGATCCAGGTAGGGTGTTGATTTAGATGCATGCTTCCTAGACCGCACCGCCTGAGCGCATCTGAGAAACGTTGCCCACCCAGGACTCTCTCCTCTAGAAAGCGCCGACAGAAGCAGCGGTAAGGCTTTATCCTCATCATCCGGCATTAGCTTGCTCAGGGTGCTAAAGTATTGTCTAATGGACCGATGACTTTGTTGAGTCACCTCGTGTCGGCGTAGTGTTTCTAGTACAGTAGGCAACGAGTAGACCTGCATCCAGGCGTTAGTCCGAGCAAGTTCATCGATTGCGACGAAGACTAGCTCTCGCCCAGTTTCCTGGTTTTCGAGTGTTTCAAGTATTGACAGAAACGCGCTAGCCCTCGACGGCTCAGTGTTTATGCAACAGCAAAAATACCAGTCTTTAAGCATACAGTACCACCCTACCCAAATTGGTCACCAACTGATAGACAAAGATTGTGCTCTTGAACTCATGATCCCGATAGCAACGTCCTGCTGGCGAAAGACTAAGCTGCGGTTGCCGCGGCACCAGATGATCTTTTCGATAAGTTCCTCATCGGGCGACAGAGCCTTCAATTCTGCTGCGGTACACAGGCCGAACACTGCGCGTGACGCTGCGGGCAACGTTAAGAGTCGCCGCAATATCTCGCTACTTGGCGGCATTGCCGCCAGCAATCTCCAGGGCGCTGAACGGTCGAGATCAAGCGCGTTAACGATGTTGATTGCAGCCTCGCTGGAGGGGCCCGCCCTTATGGCGAACATCAGTGTAGCATCGGGGCACTTCTCTAGCAGATCAGACCATCTCGTGGCACCCAGGAAGAGATCGCAGAGCGGGCGCAAGTGGGGGCTAGCAAGTGGCTTCAACTCACTGATCGAATGCCTTAACGCAGTAGTACCATCGCGTTTGTACATTCTCAAGGTCGCAAGCAGCAAGGAACCGACAAACGATACGCGCTCCTCACCAGTATCTGGCTTTAGGACCATAGGTGTCAGGCGATAATCTGCTGGAATGCCTGCCAGCCACGCATCCATCAGCGGGTCCCAACTGCTTGCGAATAGCAGCGCCTCCCGTTGCGCCTTTACTCTGCTACTTCCCGCATACGCCGAGATTAACTCACAGAGCCGCTCAGGAATAAAGCGCGCCACAAGCTTAAGGAGTTCATGGTCGAAGTCAACGCTGTTGTTGGCAAGCAATTCGTCAAGATCATCCACAAGCTGCTTGGCGGAGCTACGGTCCGCGGTGCCAACTGCTAGATCAACGCACCTGGCATACTCGGCCTGGGTGGCAGGAAATTCTCCAGCCTGGACTGCATCTCGTAATTCAGCGGCTCCCCTGCCCTCAATATCTTGCAGCCACCTGCACAGGTGTATACCCGGGCGCTGAACCTGAGTTGCGGCGAAGGGTCTGTGGTCCTCTGTATGGGCGAGATTACTCGCGCGCTCCCATTCCACTAATAACTCTATGGGTACGGGCAATTGCCGTGCTTCTAGACGCGCCTTTAGCTCCTGTAGCCGGCCAGCACCTGCATAGCCAGGTGTCGTAGTCAAGCAAATTACGATTGCTACGTCAGATTGCGGAAAGACCCTAGTGACAAGGGCGTCACACCAACTCGATAGTTTAATCTGGAGACCTTCATCCAACTCCTCGGTGCGAACGCCGAAGAAGAAGCCTAGCGAGTCCTCGTGTCCTGGTCTGTTGGCACTGTTGGCACTGTTGGCACTGTTGGCCTGGGCTGCCGCACTGTCCCACACATGCTGTTCAGTTGCGGGACCTCCAGGATACGGATTGAAAGCGTCAAGACGGGTCCAACGGCGCTTAGGGAGCAAAGCTGTGCTCCGATCTTCACTCATGACATCCTGGAGTATGCGTTCCGAGCTCCTCAGTGCAGCATAGATCCGCCCTTCATCTGTCCCTGCCAGCAGCCCCACGAAGCTTGTCCGGTTGAGTCCCCAAATAGCCCCTATGTCATAAAGGGACTCGTTAATCTTCTTATTGTCTTGGGTGGCGAATGTAGGTACTCTTAGAAAAGCGAGGTTGGATGTGGGTGGTGAGCGGTCGGTGAGATCTGGAGGTGCGCCTGTTCCTACTGGGTCACCCACGCCCGGCCCGTCATTTCGCACGAATGGTAGCTCTCCGGTGTCGAGAAAGGCCCACAAGAGTTCGGTGGCGTTCCGCATGGCAAAGCGGCGGCATATGCCCTCTCCTATGGCGTCGAGCTTACCTTTACGCTCATCGGAATAGTCCGATATGCCCCTGAGCACCAGTGCCCGTTTTGGGAGTAAGCGTCTGTGTGAGGCCTGCATGAACCCGAGGGCCTCCATCTCTACGGCCATGTACTTGCGGTCCCTGTTCTTCAACCATGCGACGAAAGCTTCCGAGGAAACAACGCTCTGCCCCGAGGCAATGTGACCCAACACGAGTTCGACTGGCAGCCTGAGCAACCCGCGCTTACGTAACTTGTTGACTTCTCGTGCGTCTTTATCTAGTTCGGACAACCTGGACAGAGTTGCCAAACAGCCCTCGCGCCACCTGTCGAACCCCTCTGGCTCTATGAACTGAAAGTTGGTGGCAAAGTCGATGATTTCCTGTGTAGCCTGATACGGATCACCACTTAGTTCCCAGGTAAAGCCGCTGCCGTCCTCGGACGGTACAGCCTTTGAGTCAACCAAGTATCCGTCGACGAGAGTGGCAATAACAACGTCTCCCAACTTGACGCTCTTATTGAGGCTCCCTGCGATGCCCAGCATCACAAGCAAGGCTGGGTCGCATCGTTGGATCAGCCCGTTAGTGACCAATGCGGCTGCTTCGGGGCCAACTTTGCCTAGAAGGGTCGCAACACATTTGTACCTTCGGCTGTCCTTTGTCGGGCTGAATGGATACTCAAAGTAGTAGTAGTACGCGCCCGTGACGGAATCTCTCTGTCGTGCATAGTTGCTCTTGATATAGGTGAAGAATTGGTCAAACTCTTCACGAAGCGGAATAACTATACCTACTTCGGCTCTGTGCGCGAATTCTGGAGTCACAACAAACTACCCTTGGGGTTCATGGGCTTGTTCCGGTCGCTGGAGTTGTGACACATAAGCTTCCCTCCGTAGTTTGTCATGGTAAAGGTTTCTAACCGGTGCTTTGTAGCAGAGGGCTATTCACACTCTGTGCACGCACCCGGCATGTGGGCATGACACCACACTAATGGCCTTAGAGTAGGTCACACGAGCAGTCAGTTCCGCTCACAAATTACCTTATCCGCAGCGGTTTAACAAGAAGCCATTATAGTATTAACCCAGACTGATTGCAAGAGCCTAAGTCATGTGTCTGTGCTCAATTCAGTTAGCACGGTCATAACTGTCAGGTGTAGATTGTGCGGCACCAAACCTCCGCCATCGTGAGCGCTGATTGTTTGTGAGACCCTACAGAGGGTCTCACAAACAACCAGAATCAGAGAACGAAAAGACTGAGAATGCGCTACATTTCTCAGTCCAAGTCAGTTTGCTGGAGAACTCCCGTCGCCGCCGAACTGGATTGCTGTGATAGCTCAACTGCCTCCCTATTCCTCGCGGGTTCAACCCCTCCAGGTAGAGTTTGATAGCTTGCCTTCTTAGCTCAGGCTCGTATCCTTGTGGCTTGGGCTGAGGCGTGAAGTAGCGCTGGCACTCTTCACATCTCAGCCGCTGACTTCCTCCTCTGTTGTAACCTGATCGCTGTGCTCTGCTATTACTCCCGCAGTCGGGACAATCTGGTTTCTCCATAACTTGTACTTTATCCTACCCGTGGGATGCGATTATTGCCTCAATTAGCACAGCTCAACTTTATGCAGGCCATTCTCAATCCTTGTGAGCTAAGCGTACCTCTTGCGCGTAGTAGATTCTCAAACTTTCCGTGACAAGCGTAGGCTATTCTCAAATACTTTGAGATACAACGACATCGCACGCAATGAGAATCATAACAGTTGGAACGTCTGGCGGCGCATTGGCAAGGCCTCGTCAAACCCCAACCAGGGCTTGGGACAGGCAACGGAAGGAGAGGTCATCCAGCACCTCTTTGCCTGCCTTGGAATTGGCAACCGGCTTTAGCAGGGTCGTTGCCACCAATCAACCTCGACCCTGCGCTTGCCTTTCTCCAGACGGTACTATGGCCCCGGTGAAGGCAGGGGCAATATGACCGCCTGAGAAGGCAGGGGCAATACAACCTCCGGGGTGGGCGTCGTGTCATGGACCACTTCCCTGATAGTATCCCCCGGTGTCAGCAAGTGCTCCCCGGATGGAAGGCCCGGGCAGGTCTTGCGGTACTCGCCAAACCCACCATATTGCTCCCACTCACGAGCGGTCAGGTTACGCCCGGCAGCTTGACAGGCAATCTCAATCAGTTCCCTGATTTCAAGCGACCAGAGCAGGGCCGCTTTCCCCATTTGAGGGACCATGATTAGCCAACGCTCGTCAGCACTGAACATGATGCGTGTGGCTTCCTGTCCGGGGAAGATGGTGAGGGGTTCTGTCGCTGAGTCCATACTTCTCATATCGTATAGACGTATCCCGCGTGCAGCCCCATGTGGGGAAATAATGGCAAGCCACTTTCCACCAGGGCTGAAAGTCACACCTCGAGGTATGCCTCCTTCCAGTGTGGCGAGACGCCGAACGCTCGCGCCCGGTGCGGTGCTGTTCAGGTCCCACAGGTGCCGCCCATCTGATAACCAGCGTCCATCATTGCTGAAGCTCAACGGTACACCACCCGTTTGCGTCGTCAAAGTGAAGGTCGGCTGCGAAAGATCCCTGGGAGCCGACTTGAGATCCCTTAGCTCAATGATAGACGCGGAGCCAGGCACTTCTCCGGCGGCTGATCGCCTGGAAGCCAGCCAACGGCCATCAGGACTGGCGACCTGTAAGTCCCCCCAGGACTTGCTGCGAAGTACGAGCGGCGAACTAAACGGCTCTGCAGATGTAAGGTCCACTATGTTGATTGTTTGTCCATCAGTCTTTATGGCTACTCGCTGGGCAACGCTTAGTTTGTTCACTATGTCCCCCCGATAGTAAGGCACCTGGCGGGACAATATACGGCCAGTCGCAACAGGATCTGCTGCGGTCAGGTCCCACAGAAAAGCATCACTACCCGGTTCAACCGCGAGCAACCAGTGGCTATCGCTGCTGAAGGTAAGTATCGTGGCATAATATTCCATCGGCCTGGAATACGTCAGCAGCGTTCGCATACCGGCTCTCGGATCGGTTGCGGTCAGGTCCCGCAGCACCAATCTTGTATGGTGATCGGTAACCAACCAACGGCCGTCCGGGCTGAGGTTGTATGAATAGGTCACCTCGGGGGTTTCCTGGCTTGTTGGCTCCTCATGACCGGTCTCCGGTGTGACAGTGCGCGGATTCAGAGTAGGGTTTTCAGAGTCTAGATCCCAAAACCGTAGCGTCGAGTCTAAAGCAATCGTAAGTAGCTCATTATTAGCATGGTTGAGGGAGAGACCGGCTAGCTGGCCTGCTTCCTGTACTGCTGCACTGTTCGGATAAAGGTGGAAGGGCTGCGCGGGGGAAAGCGGCATGGTCAAGTCCCACACGCGTATCATACCGGTAGTATCTCCAATAGCTACCCAGCGCTCATCATCACTGAATACGGCACCATTGCCGTAGAAGACGAAGCCCTGGTTCCCACGCAACTCGTAGTTGGAGAGAATGCCCTCCCCATCCAGCACGTAAGTGCGTCCCGTGTTCATGTCCCAGAGTAGTATGGGCGCACCGTCCGCGGTCGCCCCAGCCATCCAGCGATCTTTACTGCTGAAACCCATCAGCATCTCGCTACCCTCGGCATTCATCCTGGTAGCCTCGCCAGGTCGAGGGTCGAGGTTAAATGGTGTGAGGCTCGAATGCAGCCTTTCCACCACTAGCCACTGATTACCGGGGCTAAATGAGAGCGACTGGATTGGGTGTTCTTCATCGAAGTTCTTATCAATTAAGACGCGTCCGCTGGAAGCAGGCTCGCTAGCTGTCAGGTCCCACACGTACAACTTTTCGACCGGCACCGTGCTATACTCCGTCATTAGCACGCTTGTCATAGCCAGCCAGCGACCGTCCGAACTGATACCTATTCGAGATGACAATGGCGCTACCCCAGGGCCGCCAAAGCGACGCGGCGTAGCGTTGGTGCCCAGGTTAGCCAGGTCCCATATTTGCACGTAGCCATCGACAGGGGGAGTGACCGCCCAACGGCCGTTTGCGCTTACCGCTATAGGCCCGGTATCCGACAGGCGAACCGCAGGCAGGTCGAGATTGTTGAGATCCCAAAGCACGATCCCTGAGGGCGAGGCAGAAGCAAACATCCCTGAGGGCGCGTAAGCAGCCATCCACCGGCCATCCAGGCTGAAGTGGGCCGCTCCGGGAAGCTGGCCAAACGTGTTATACATGAACAAATCCGGGTCAGAAGGAGTAAACCCAGGTGCGCCCTCATTATGGGGTGGCACAGGGACAGGCTCTGTGCTGGGGGGAAGGTATGGAGTAGGGAGATATGGAGCACTGGTAGGGTACGTGTTGGGGTCCCCTTCTACACTGTGCGGAGAGGCAGCAGTAGGAAGTGACCAGGGATCGGTAGAAGTAGCAATAGGGAGATTTGCAGCCATGGTAGCTGTGGCATTAGGTAGGCCCGGCTCAACCGAACCTGTGGGCATAGGTAGGCCCGGCTCAACCGAAGCTGTAGCAGAGGGGAACACTACGACCCTTTCAGCAACCGGCAAAGTGCGGCCGTTCGCTTCAAAATTGGCTGTAGAAAGGTCCCACAGGATCAACTCACTACGGTCGGAAAACTGGTCGTCACTCTTCTCGTAGTAGAGACTCAGCCAGCGGTCGTCCGGGCTGAAGACTACGCCACCCTCTGGCTCGTCGGAAGTAAGCAAAACGGGGCCTTGAGGCGTAGGACCGACCTTGAGGTTCCACAAAAAAACTCCCGAACTGCCGGCGACTAACAGCCACTTGTTGCCTGGGCTGAGAGTGATCTGCGGTAGCATCCCGAATGTAGCGGTGAGTACGATGGGCGCGGCGGCAGGGTCCCGGCTGGTGAGGTCCCAAAGCAGGACCCCGTCACTACTACTCGCTGCCAGCCAGCGATTGTCAGAGCTAATCGCCATCGAGTTGATGTAATCTGTGCTGCCGGAGAGGCCGCGGCCGCCAACGCGAGACAATCCCTCATAAAGCAATTCTTGCGCGGCAGGCAGTGGCGGCTCACCTACGCTCATCGTAGTCGTGAGCGCCTCTAATGTGAGGAGCAAAGTCTGCACTGGGAGTTCGTCCAGTCGGGTACGGGCCTGTGTGGTAAGTTGCCCTACCCGAGCCACGCGGGCTTCCTGTTGCGCCCGGCGGGTCTGTAGCTGTGCTTCACCAGCGTATAACCAGGCGATGACGGCTGCTATCAACGACGCAATTGTGAGGCCCACAAGGGCCATCAGACGCCGTTTGCGCGCCCGCTCGTTACGCTCCCGCAGCTCGACGCTGGCCCGTGCGAAGTCCCGCTCCAAACGGTTGAGCCGCTCAGGAGCGACGTTCAGCGTCTGCTCCACTCCTGTCAGGTTGGAGCCACCGGCCCACAGCAGCCATTCGGGGCGGCCGGGAGGGGTGCGCTCCCAGTCTGAAGCGTCACGCGTGAGCTTGCGGTGCAGCCGCAGGGGCAGTACCGTCTCCGCAGCCGCCTGCCACTCTCTCAAGCGTTGCCAGCCCTGTATCAGCTTCGGGTGCGCAGGCGTGGCGTAAGCTTCGCCCGTGCGGTGCCGCCCGATCACTATCAGGTGAGCCTCCGCCAGCCTCTCCACCACCTGCCGGACATCCTTGTTCGTGTCGTAGTCTAGCTCACTTAGCGGAACCAAACGGACTCCATACTCGGCGCTCGCATCGTCCGTGTCTATCATGCGCAAGAGCACCCGTTGCATGATTGCCTGCTTGTCGCCTGGATGCGCCGGTGCGCTGCCCGCACTTACATGCCCGCCGCTCGTGTCCGGCTCCCCCAATTCCACATACACCGCTTCAGCCTGCCTGCTGAGCACCCCGGAAATGGACCCCATGTCCAGGTAGTCTTCGTACTTGAGCACCCGGCTGCGGTCGCCCGCCTGCCACCGCTGCCAGGTCCTGGTGTACAGCTCGTCGAGCGTGCGTGAAATCCAGGGGAGGGCCGGACCAAACTCGTTTATGAGGGCGTCAACGGAGTCTTCGGGATCGAAGAAGAGGACGGCCTTCTTTGCCGGCTCGACAATCGCGTCCCTCAGATCATCCTGCTGCATGGGAGGTACCACACAGCGCGCGTCTGCTGTCCAGTGCTTTTCGTCAACAAGCTCCTTGAGCCTTGGCTCCATGTCTGCGCGCACTACCAGCAAGATGCGGAGGAACGACTTGTAGGTAGTCAGCGCGGAGGATAACTCAGCAAAGAATTGCTGAGCCTGGAGGTCCCGGCCGCGTATGAAGAACTCTTCGCAATGGTCGACAATTAGCAGTAGTAAGGTCTCGGAATGGGCTTCGTCCCAGGCGCGCAGTTGAGTATCCAATGAAGCCGCAGGATCGATGTGAGGCGGCAGGTCCGGCAAGGGCAGCACAGGTAGGGCATCCGCATGGTCGAATTGGCCGCGCAGATCGAGGTTGCCCACTTGCCACTGGCGCGGCAGTTTCTGCTTGCGCAGCCGTGGGACGAGGCCGGCCTGCACCAGACTGGTCTTGCCGCTCCCTGAAGGGCCAACCAGGACGGTGAGCGGCCCGGCGACCAGATCCTCCAACTCGTGGGCGAGCGCGTGACGCCCGAAGAATATCTCGGCGTGAGCGTCGAGGTAAGGTGCCGCTCCACGGTAAGGGTTCTTAGCCCTATCCAGTTCAGGCGCAGCCTCCAGGCGACTTTCATCAAAGTCGGGAAGTAAGAAGAAATACTCGCCTGTGCCATGCTTCGGTAGGGGCCAGAGGCCGGGTGTCTGTGCGAAGCTGAACTGCTCGACCTTCTCGCGCACATACTGGTAAAGCTCCGGGGCTATTACGATATAGTCGGGTTCCCGATCTGTGGTCCGGCAATCGGCGGCGTCACTCTCCAGTGCCCTCAGCAGCGCAGCAGCGAACGGGGAGTGGCCTCCGGTGGCCTCACCCCGGCGTCCCAACCGGGCATCGCCGTCGCTGGCCCTCTGGCTCTCCCCTGCCGAAGTCAAGAGCTGCCAGGCCCTGTCTCTGAGGAAGCGGTAGTATTGCTCCTTGTATAAGGGGGGAGTGTCCACTACATCGCGCATCGCGGCGCGCGCCAACCCTGCAAAGCAGCAGTCCAGGACCATCAATAGATGACGGCATTCCAGGGACTCTAGCTCCTGGAACAGGCGCTGCATATCAAGATAGGATGTAGGAACGCCAAGCTGCACGTCCTGGGGCAAAAGAGCGCCCTTGAACTCTCCCCGGTCCGAATAGCCGAGGCCATGCCCGCCAAAGTAGATAACCACCCGGTCGTTGGGCAGCACGCGGCTTGGGCCTTCTTTGAGGTCCTTCAGCAGTTGGAGCAGCGCGCTGAGGGTGGCTTCGCCATCTCTAAGGAGCGTCACGTCGTAGTGGTGTACGCCGGACAGGGCGCGCGCAATCGCTTCAGCGTCATTGACGGCATTTTGCAGCCGCCAGCGTGGATTGAGGTACTCGTTGATGCCAATAATAAAGGCGCGACCGCGACCCAACGCGGTCGGGGACGTGGCCGGCTGCACTGACTTAGATTGTTGCTCGGCAACCATAGCCCGTCGCTTTCTACTACCGGGTCATGACGATAGGAACGATCTCCGCCGTCCAGAGTTCAGCGGGTGCTCCCTTGGTATCCTGAATGTCTCGCCCCAACGCGCCAAGGCCGTCTACCACGTCCTGGATGTTGCTGTTCTGCTCCAGGTACCTGAGATCGACGTCCTTGCGGGTGGTGGCTATGACCACAAGCTGGTCGGTAGCTTCGTCGCGGCCCATGGATGGAGAGGCCCCCCAACCTTCACCCAGCATACCGCTGTTCCAGAGCACCTTGTAGTCGTTGCTGTTTACGCTCTCATCACCGACGTACTGCACCTTGCCGCCGGCTGTGCAGAGAAGCAGGGTCACGTATAGGGTGTTACGGTGTGTGTTCTTGATCCTGACGGCGAAAATGAAGCCTTCAGGCAGAACATAGTTGCCCCCGTAAGGTCTAGTAGTGATAGGCGAGATGTCACTTCGCCGGGGCGCTTCGGGCAAGTTTGCGAGCAGCTCAGCGATCTCGTTGGGACCCGCCATCCGAATCGGGTCGCTGTGGGTAGCATCAACGATTCGGACGCTCAATGCCCCACTTAAGGCAGGGTCATGAGAGCGGTGCGCCAGGCGCAATGTATTGTTGTAATTTGTGTATGCTTCCAAACCGGCCTGCATGAGGCCCACTTGCCCTGCTGGGACGGTAGCCATAGCAGGCTCGATGCCGTTACCTATGGTCCAGCCCTTGGCCGTGCTACCTAGGACATATACTTCTGCTTCAGGAGCATCAGCAGGCACTACTTGTAGTAAGGCTGAGGAATTCAACCTCTCCAGCACAGGTGGCTCCGGGTTTCCCAGGCCCACACGCAGACGTTCGTTCGCCCCGGGCCGGACCAAGCGGGCGCGCGCCCCACTCGGAAGATCAAACGCACGGCCCGTCGCAGAACGCGCTGTGCATCTCGAGCGGCCGGGGTTCTCATCAACCACAACGCGGCCCACCTGGCCTGCCGTGTCCTCTACGCCACGTTCATCGTAGAGAGGTGGGAATTCGGTAGGTACCTTGCCGTATATCGCCAGTACCGCGCCCTCCGTCACCCCCATCAAGGTGCCGGCGTTCAGAGTATAGACGCCCTGCGGATCGGGGCCGGTGACGCTGAAGCCTGGGTCCTGGCGCTCCCAACTTCCACCAAATATACGTCGCTCGTTCCGCCCGATCATCCAGGGGGTCTGCTGGCCCGACCTGCTCACCTCGTCAAGCAATTGCGGCCATACATCCACCCAGCGTAGCTGGCTGCGTTCCTCCGCTGGCCTGCTATGCAAGAGTGTAAGCAGGCTTCGCGTCAGCAAACCATTGCGGCGGTTGCCAAAGGACTGCTCTGCGGCCAACTCGTCGGACCGGCAGGCAGCGATTACCACGTAGCGAGGGTCTTCGGACCGCAAGATACGTTCGTCTTCGCCACCGCGCGTGTCCCCGATCAGTCCATCCGGGGGCGCTACCGGTTCGCCGCCCGCGTCATAGTAGCGAAAGGCAACAGCCTCGACCTCAGAGTCGTTCCCGGTTGTGGGAGATTGGAGGCCCCTCGTAGAACCCGCCGAGTGACAACAGTCCATGATGATGGTCAGGTCGTCGGTACGCGCGGCAATGTCATTGATAAGCCTATTGATCTCAACATCGTAGAGGAAGTTGGGGACGTCGAGGGGTACAAGCGCCTCATGCCAGGTCAGGCTGGTGTTCCACTGTTTCTGAGCGCCATGCCCGGAATAGTAAACAAGCACACGGTCTGTGGAACTGACGGTTCCGGGGTCTGCCAGGGTCTTGAAGGCACCCAGGATGTTGTTCCGAGTTGGTAGCAAGGACTGCGAGTGACTGGTGGAAGCACCCGGTCGTGGAGCCGCCAGCCGCGTAATGCGCATCTTGGCCTTCGGGCCGAGAAGTGTCCGGTCTGACAGTAATTTCTCGATGTCATCTATATCGTTTACACAGCCTCCGAGGGCCGCCTGCGCGTAGGCGTCGATCCCAATAAGTAGCACATGGTATACGAAGTCTGCCTCTGTCGCCGTAGTCATTGTCGTTGTACCTTCTAGCTCGCTGGGTGCGTCAGATTGGGAGAATTTTTCCAATACACTCTCCTGGAGTGCTTCATTCGAATGATTGCCCCGCTCTCCTTCGTTCCGCGAGTCCGCTTCTGCGTCTCCTCCGCCTGCATCTCCTCCTCCTGCGTCTCCGCCTGCTCCTCCCCCTGAGCCTCCTCCGGCGGTACCCCCACCTGGAGGTGGTTGCCGGCCTGTCCAACCGAGAGTGGTCAGGGTGCGACTGGTAACATCTGCGCTGAGTCCCCACAGCACCAGGCTGAGGTAATCGGCCAGGGGTTGAGCTCCGAACGTGGCACCATTTTCTACATAGAAAGTCTGCAACCCAACGATCGCCAGGCCCACAAGCAGGGCTAAGTACAGGAGTGGACGCAGGGCTTGGGTGGCACGTACCACCAGGCCGCGCCACCTATTCTGAAACCAAACTACGAAGTTGCCCCACGCTCTGGAGAAGGCAGTCAGTGCCGGTACACGGTCTGAGCCACCTGCGCTTTCCAGCACGTCTGCTGGGAACAATTCCCTGGTACTTGAGCCTGAAGTTGTCAGCGGCCTCTGGGCGTCGAGGTCCGCCAGTAGCAATTCCTCAACCCTGAGTTCGATCTCGGCCAGTGCAGTACCGGCTCGGTCCAGTTGCCCCCAGTTGATGTCCTGCTCGACAAGATTGAGACGCTTGTCTAGGACCGCACGCTCCACCTGGTCGTCTAACATCGTCACGCGTGTCCGTACGCGGTCGAGTCTATCGCGAGCGTCGGCAAGCTTTCCGCCCCGTCCCTGCATGTAACGGACGAGCACGCCTAGCAGGATTCCCAGCAACAGTGCTAGGAGTGGCCCCGACGGCCCTACGCGCACGCTCATGTCAACCGGTACTCTGAGGCGATCGGCAGCCCCTTCAAGTGTCAGATAGACCGAGCCCATGTACCTATCGGCAGGTAGGTCAAGCCGGCTGAGCGTCAGGGGCAGCGACACAATAGCGTTGCTTGCCAGAGTTACGGGCATTGTGTGAGGCCGCACCGCGGCAGGTGACACCTGATAGCCGGTCAGGCTCCCCTGCGCTACGACTACCGCGCTGGTAACGGTAACCGGCGAGCGCGTGGTGTTATCGAAGTGGAGATGCCTTGTGTCTGCCTGCGCGCTGTCCGGCAGCACGAGACCGGCCAGCATACAGTCCAGGCCGCCGCCACAATGTACCAGTTGTAGTTGTAGCTGGTCGCTACCCGCGACGGGAGTCAGGGCCGGGCGCGCCTGCGCTTCAACCCTCAAGGAAAAGGTGCGTTCCTGGGGCGGAGAGCCATCAGGTGTAGTGGGCAACACCAGCAAGCTGAATGTACCTGAGTAGCTACCAGGCGCATCTATTCCACTTACCTGAAGTTGGAAATCTCTGAGGCTATTCTGTGCAAGGCTGCGGTCGTCACCAACAAGGGTCACATTCTGGCGTGGTATAGTCGTGCCGGTGGAACCATCCGTAGGCTGTAAATCGTACGCGAGGAAATCAAAGTTGCCCACGTCGCCGCCGCAGGCTACCAATCTCAGGCTCCGCGTCAGGGTGCCATTTTGCCCTAACCAACCCTGGACTCTCACCGGCAGGTCGCGCTGGTCGATTTCGATACTGGTAGTTTGCCCCGCTGGGCATGACTGCGCCGCAGGCGGGCTGGCTCCGGCTGCGGCTGGGGATAGTGCCGCGGCCAGCATCATGCCGAGCAGGACGACCGACGTAGCCTGGCGCTTTCTCCTGGAGTCGGTGCTAAATACAGGTCTCATGTGACTTTCCCCCACACGGCCATGCCCTCCCGGCAATGCGAATAGTGCCCCTTTGATAGGCTTGTGACCTACCGAAAGCAGCATAATGTCCGACGCGTACTAGATCCGAACCGATTTATCAGCTTGACAGAACGCCCGACCACACCAAGAGCAAAGCCGGTGACGTTAGTTGACCTATAGTAACTGATAAACTCGCCTAAGTCAAGACTTCTGGTTTACTAACAGAGGCCTCAAAGCCTATGCCCGTATTATCTCTGGGCAACGTCAGGACCACTACAACGCATGCTGTTTCCACCGGGATATAGGACGCACGGAAGAGCAATTCGTAACAAATACAGGAGCGCGTTGAGTTTCCTCGGATCTTTTCAGCCAAGCACAAGTTAATGGAATGTTAAGGGCCCGCAACTTGCCGCGCACTAGAGGGTGGTGTACACTGGATTGGCATCCGGGAGGCCCGTATGATGCTTGCCCGGAGAACCGACAGGAGGAGCGTTGATGCCCGTTTTCCCAGTTTTGACGATGTTGCCCCTTTCCGCCACGGTCATAGCGGGCGCGTTTGCTATCGTGCTGCTCAACCGTTACTTCGAGGGCAAGCGCAGGCCGCACGAACTGGCCTGGGCGGTGGCTTTTCTCCTGTTCGGCGTCGGTGCCGCCTGCCAGGTATATGCTGACGTGTCAGGTGGCTGGAACCCGTTGCTGGCCCGCACTTACTATCTGACGGGAGCCATCTTGAACGTCGGCTTCCTGGCCCTGGGCACGATCTTCTTGCTCTTCAGGGGCCGCATCGCCACCGTCTCCATGTGGGTCACGCTGGTCATGTCGGCTTACGCTGTCTATGTGCTTTACAGTGTGCCAATCGACCCGGCACCCCTCGCTGATAGCCACTTTGTCGAATGGAGCGCCCTCTTCACCGCCGACCGCACTCCCCGCTGGCTAGCCGCGATATTCAGCGGTGGTGGCACCGTTATCGTCATCGCGGGCGCGCTCTACTCCGGGATTGTATTCTGGCGCAAGCGCATAATGAAGGACCGGATGATTGGCGTCTTCCTGATAGCCCTCGGCACCTTCCTCGTGGCGTTCGGCGGCACGATCAAGGGCCTGATGGAGAACGACGACTATTTCTACCCCACTATGGTCCTCGGCGTGCTGGTCATGTTCGTCGGCTACCTCCAGACGGTGCGACCTCAGCCCGCCACTATCGGCAACCATGCCCCAGGCAAAGTCGAACTGAAGCGGGAAGCCTAACCTCAGCTTTAGCTCCTCGTGTTTAAGCCACAATTGACAAGTCGCAGGGGTGACATTAAACTGACCCCGTGATCATCGACTTCCACACGCACGTCTTCCCGGACGAAGTGCGCGCCAATCGCGAGGAGTTCCTGGAGCGCGAGGCCTGGTTCGGCACCCTCTACGCCGACCCCAAGCACAAGCTCGCCTCCGCGGAGGACGTGGTGGCCTCAATGGAGGCTGCGGGGGTGGACCGCACGGTGGTCCTCGGCTTCCCGTGGCGCGATGGCGGGCTGTGCAGCGAGCACAACAGCTACATCCTGGACGCGGTACAACGATACCCTGACAAGCTGATAGGGTTCGCTATTGTACAACCGTTGGCAGCCGGGGATGCTAAGGAGCTTGACCGCTGCCTGAATGGCGGCCTGATGGGCTTAGGAGAGGTCGGCCCCGACAGCCAACGCTACGACATCGAAGCGAAGTGGGTGCTGGCCGACTCGGTGGAGGTGCTCTTGCACCACGACCGCCCCTTGCTGACCCACAGCAGCGAGCCGCTGGGGCACGATTATGCAGGTAAGGGCACGATTACCCCGCCGCGCCTGCTCAAACTGGCCTCTAACTTTCCCGACCTGAAGATTGTGCTCGCGCACTGGGGTGGCGGGCTGCCTTTCTACGAGTTGATGCCGGAGGTGCGTGAGACGCTACGCAACGTCTACTACGACAGCGCGGCCTCTACGTACCTGTACAACTTCGACATCTTTCCCATAGCTGCCCAGTTGGTGGGTACCGAAAGAATCCTCTGGGGCACAGATTTCCCCTTGCTCTCGCAAGCCAAATTCCTCAAGCGAGTGCGCTCTAGCGGGTTGAGCGACGAACAACTCGCGGCGGTCCTGGGTGGCAACGCCGCGCGATTGCTGCGCCTGTAGAAGTAAACTCACGCCGCTGTAATCTGCTGCTATTCGGACGAGCGTAGCATGTGTAGCAACTGCGGGTGCAGGTTGGGATTGGCGGCCGCCACGTCGCCCCCGGTGGCTCCTGCCGTCTTGCCCTCCCAGTCGGTCACTAGACCTCCGGCCTCTTTGACGAGCAGCGAGGCGGCTGCTATGTCCCAGGGGTTGAGATTGAGGTGGTAGTAAGCGTCGAAGCGCCCGGCGGCAACGTAGGTAAGGGCCAGCACGGCAGAGCCAAGCAAGCGTACCCGGCGTACCTGTGGCTGCACCTTCGTAGCCAGGCTAAGCATGCGCCCTGAAACGTGGGGATCGTAGCCTATGTCAAAGGCCAGCGTCGCATCTTCCAGGTCGTTCAGCGCGGCGACTTTCATCGGCTGCCCGTTGAGAAACGCGCCGTGCCCAGACTTCGCCAGGAAAGTCTCTTCGTGCAGGGGGTCGCATACCGCAGCCGCCAGCACCACCTTTTCCACCGAGTCGATGACGGCGACCGAGCAGCACCAGTAGGGCAGTTGCATGGCGTAGTTGTGGGTTCCGTCTATCGGATCGATGGCCCACAGGTAGCGGGGCGTGGCGTGCTCCTCGTAGCTGGCCCCGCTCTCCTCCGCCAGGATACCGTGTTCTGGGAAGTGCCTCTTTATGACCGCCACCGCCCTGTCCTCGGCGGCTGTATCGAACTCGGTCACAAGGTCCTTGCGGCCCTTGCTCCGCACCTCCATAGCACTCCTGAAGCCGGACAGCGCGACCGCGCCCGCGGCCCTGGCCGACTCTTCGGCCACCCTGCCCAAATGCTCCAGCATGTCAGGTGAGGTGTGCACGGTCAGGGTGCGGGTGTAGCGTTCGTGTCGGGCGCGGGCACGACTGCGGTGGGCAGGTCTTCCGGTATCTCTTCCTGTTCGACGCCGGGTAGGGGTAGGTCGCTGGGCAGGCCGCTCGTACAAGGTTCGTTCGTTTTCATGAAGAATTGCTTAATGAGGCGAACGTCGTGGGACTTACGGGTATCGCAAATCCACTTGATCCAGGCATCGGTCCGAGCACTGGAGGTGCCTTCCTTCGGAATGTGCCTGTCGGCCATGACCGTGTAGACCACGTTCTGGATCACCGTCCGGTTGTACTTGGCCTCGGTGATATTCCTCTCAGCAAGGAAAGCCTCGAAGCTCGTGCCTCCCGCCAGGTCTTTGGACTTCGCCTCGTTGATCAGCCCCTGCTCCTGTGCGGGCGTGGGATACAGACCTTCTCTCTTTGCCTGCTGCATAATGACTTCCATGTTGACCAACTTGTCCATCGCGTCGTAACCCAGGATATCCAGCATGTTGGTGCCGGTTACACCCTGGAAATTGTTTACGAATGGCGCGAACAGAGGGTCGGAGAGCGCCGAGTTCTTGTCCCTTTCGAGTCGCTCCTCCCAGTCGTCCGAGTAGATGGGGACGCCGTTCACGGTGGCGATTACGTCTCCGCGCGTGGGGTCTATCGGGACGGACAGCTCGCCTTGCGGCCCGCGTATGAAGAGGAAGGCCGCCAGCCCGAACACCAGGACTACCATCAGCAGGCCCGCTGCGAGTATCATCCCACGCCTGTTGTTCTGGGGAGGCGCGACGTATCGCGGGCGCGGTGCCGACCTGCGCCTGACCTTCGCGGGCATCGTCCCACTCAACTCAGCCGTTGTGGCGCTGGACGAGCCTGCGTCCGGGCCTCTCCGTGAGGCGGAACTGGCAGCAGCGCCGCGCGAACTTGTACTTCTTGCGGGACGCCTTGAGGCTTCCAGCAGGCTTCGGTCTAGCTCCGCCCGACGCCGGTCGTCCAGGAGCACCTCGCGGGCCTCGTTGAGGTTGTGAAGGAAAGCTACTTCGCTCTGCCGGCCGGCGCGCGCTCCCGGCTCGTGCAAATCGTAAAGCGAGTCGTAGGCATCTTCAATCTCCTCGACCGTGGCGTCCTGGGGGACTTGCAAGATCTCGTAGGCGTTCTGTCCGGGCTGCATGTTCACGACCTTGATCTCTCTCCAATTCCGCCAGGAGGCTCTACCTGGCCGATTCTTCCAGCGAAAGGACGGCCATAAAGGCTTCCTGCGGTATCTCGACGTTGCCCACCATCTTCATGCGGGCCTTGCCCTCTTTTTGCTTCTCCAGCAGCTTCCGCTTGCGGGTAATGTCGCCCCCGTAGCACTTTGCCAGCACGTTCTTGCGTATCGCTGAAATCGTCTCGCGGGCGACCACCTTGCCGCCAATCGCGGCCTGCACGGGCACCTCGAACATCTGCCGAGGGATTAGCCTGCGCAGCCTGTCCACAAGCTGCCGGCCCTGGAACGGGGCCTTGGCCCGGTGGGTGATGATACTCAGCGCGTCCACGGGCACGCCGTTCACCAGTATATCGAGCTTTACGAGGTCGGCGGCCTGGTACCCCGCAAGTTGGTAGTCGAGCGAGGCATAACCCTGCGTGCGCGATTTCAGTTGGTCGTAGAAGTCCACGATAAGCTCGCCAAGCGGGATATCGTAGACCAGCACCACGCGCTCCTCGTCCAGATAGTCCATCTTCTTGTAGTTGCCACGGCGGGCAGTCACAAGTTCCATGATGGGGCCTATGTAGCGGGTGGGTGTCACCACGCTGATTTCCATCCAGGGTTCTTCAACCGTGGCAATCTTGCCCGGATCGGGCATCTCGCTGGGGTTGTCTACGACCACCACCTGCCCGTCGGTGCGCGTGACCCTGTACTCGACGCTCGGGGCCGTAGCCAGGAGCGCAAGGTCGTACTCACGTTCTAACCGTTCCCGCACGATCTCCATGTGCAGCAGCCCGAGGAAGCCGCACCGGAAGCCGAAACCGAGGGCCGCGCTGCTTTCCGGCTGGTAGACCAGGGAGGCGTCGTTCAGGTGCAGCCGTTCGAGGGCTTCCCGCAACTCTGTATAGTCGTCGCTCTCCACCGGGAAGAGGCCCGCAAACACCATCGGCTTTATTTCTTTGTAGCCGGGCAGCGGTTCGGACGCGGCCCTCTTCGACAACGTAATTGTGTCACCCACCTGGCAGTCGCGCACGACCTTGAGGCCCGTCGCTATGTAGCCCACTTCCCCGGTGGTCAGCGTCGTGGTAGGGGTCATTTCCGGGGTGAACGCCCCAAGCTCCAGGGCTTCGGTAGCCACGGCACTCGACATAACCAACAAATTGTCGCCCGTGCTGATCTCGCCGTCCACGATGCGCACGTATGCGATTACGCCTTTGTAGGCGTCGTAGTGGCTGTCAAACACCAGCGCGCGTAGGGGAGCGTTTGGATTGCCCCTGGGAGGCGGAACGTGCTTGACGACTGCCTCAAGAATCTCTTTGACGCCAGTGCCTTCCTTGGCGGAGGCGCGTATGATCTCATCGTTGGGTATGCCTATCACGTTCTCGATTTCGGCGGCGACTAGGTCCGGGTCGGCGGCGGGCAAGTCGATCTTGTTGACTACCGGGACCAGCCCGAGGTCGTGCTCCATGGCAAGATAGGTGTTGGCTAGGGTCTGCGCTTCGATACCCTGCGTAGCGTCCACCACCAGCAGGGCACCCTCGCAGGCGGCAAGCGAGCGGCTCACTTCGTAGGTGAAGTCTACGTGGCCGGGAGTGTCGATGAGGTTCAATTCGTAGCGCTCGCCGTCGTCGGCCTTGTAAGTCATGCGCACGGCGCGCGCCTTGATCGTGATGCCCTTCTCCCGCTCCAGGTCCATCGAGTCGAGGAGTTGGGCCACCATGTTACGCTGTGCGACCGTGCCGGTGATTTCCAGCAGGCGGTCGGCCAGGGTAGATTTACCGTGGTCTATGTGGGCGATGATGCAGAAATTACGAATTAGTCTCTGTTCGAGCATCTAGGCTAAAGCTTCCCAGTGGGTAAAGTGAAACGCAAAAAAGAACGCTCTTGCGAGCGTAGCAGATTTAAAGTCCAGAGGTCAGTATAGAAACCGGGAGGGGCCTTTGTCAAGCAGGAGGACCGTTATATATCATGGCACGAAGCAGCGGAACGCACGGGCCATGTTGGCGACTGCGTCAACATGCGGCTATATGCCCAACCTCTCCAGCAGGCGCTGTACGAGCCACAGGAGCATGGGCAACATTGCAGCGGTAACGACGAGGCGGGCCGTCTCTGTCTCCCAGGGCCAGGTGCGCAGTCTGGTAAGCACGTCGCGTTCGGCGATGAGGCTGTTCATGGCAGCCTCTAATTCTCCTGCCCTGGAATACTCTCCTGCTCCGGTACGCTGATGCAGTTCCGCAACAATATTCTTTAGCTGTTCCCCGTTTTCGTCTTGTAGACGGCGTTTCTCCTGGGCCAGCAATTCGTGCAGGTCCAGCAGCGGACGCGCGAAGGTTATGAGAGCGGCAAGCCCGAACGCGGCTACCGCTCCAGCAAAGGGTACGTTGGCAAGTATGGGAGACGGATCAACCGCGAACCACACGTACAAAGCGAACATAATGGACAGCGCCGTGCGGGCAGTCAGTGTACTGAATGCGTAGAGTGGCCCGAGCCTGAACAGGTCTATTCGCGTGTGTTGAGCATAGATGTGGCTCACCAGGCGTAGTTGCCTCACCGTCCTGTACATGACCGTCGCAAGCAGCGCCCAAAGCCCGATTAGCAGCGTAGCATCCAGCAGGGTAGACACTGGCGAGGTGAACAACTTCTGTGCCTCCGTTATGCTGGGCGGCAATAGCACACTGACGATTGCGCCACCCCCAGCTCCCGCGAGGCCGGCAAGCAGTGCCGAGTGGGCAGGTGTCGTAGTGAGTTCGTAGCTCAATCGCTCAAAAGCTGCATCATCGCCTAGAAACACGCTACGGAAAGCGCGCATCTGTTCTCCGGCAAGCCTGTCCAGGTAATGCGCCGTGGCTAGCACGTAAATGGGCAGACCCGTGTGCACCGCGTGTATGGGAAAGATCGTGCCTACTGGATAAGCGGCGTCTGCCCACTTGGTAAGAGTTTCGGCCAGCATCAGGGGAAGCCAACAAACAAGGTAAAAGCTCCAGGCGGGAAATGGCAGCCCTTCTACCCAGGCAAAGAGCCGGTCCAGCCAGCCGGGCGGGTACGGTGGGCGTACGACGCCACTACCGCGTGCGGCTGAATCAGCGGCGAACTGCTCCGTACTCTGTACCTTTGTTTGTGGCAGAGTGGACATGCGGGCGAACCTTCAGGCTAAATCCTCATATACGTATAGCAAACCCTTGCACGCCGCTCTACGAGTATAGAGGCATGCAGCGGAACTGCGGGCAGGCTGGAGAGTGTTTCTCCGGAACAGTATAGAGGACTGCCCCCGCAATTGGCCTGTGGCTTTCGGAGTGTGCTTCGTTACGCCAAAGGTGGTAAGCGACTCTACCTTTGCAATTAGTATCGGCTGGGTTGGGCGGAGCCGCAAACTGAGTGGCTGCTAACGGCGTTCGCGGCGCGTGACACCCCTCCCTGGGTGCCACGTTTCGATCACGATATGGTCTGCTGGTTCGCCAAGACGCACTACTACCAGTTCGTTGATGTCGAGACGAAACAGGTGCGAGGCACCGGGCGACCCTTCACCACCCAGGACGGCGGCGAAACGTTCTGGATCGGTGATCTCCTCGGCGCGGCCAGCTAGCTTGGCGTCGCCCTTCCATGCTGGTGGGTCCGCGGACCCGCTGTGCAGAGCAAAACGGGGATCGCGCCGCAGGTCGAGCGCCTTTACCGACTGCCACATGCTGCCAAGCCACAGGTCGCCATCGCTAAAGACGACTTCGGTGCCACTGATACGTGGCGAGCCGTCCGCGCGCAGGGTGGCGAGCGTCTTGTGCGTGTATGCGTCAAGGAACTCACGCGCCAGTGCGGCGAGGTCAGGCACCTCAGACTCCATATCTCTCCAACTGGGCATCGCGGTTACACTCCTCTGTATCCTCTGTACTACTGTTGCAACATTCTACGCTACCCGTGCTGCAAACGCTTCCGCTATGCGGTCGAGCAATTGGTACTACTTTGGACTTATTGACATATACGAGGTTATACTATACAATGGAGTTGTAGACCCCCACCGGGGGGGTAAGGGTAGAGAGAAGAAGGGGAGCAAAATGAAAGCGGAGATCACCAAACAAGATGCACTTCGGCGTTTAGCGTACATCGAGGGCCACCTTAAAGGTATACGCAAGATGGTCGAGGAGGACCAGTATTGCGTTGACGTACTCAAGCAAACGTACGCTGTGCAGCGCGCCATCGACAAGTTCGAAGGCGTTATCCTGCAAGGGCACCTGCGCTCCTGTGTGCCCCAGGGCATCCGCGACGGCAGGGACGACGACGTGATAAAGGAACTCGAAGACCTGTTTGAGCTTTCCCAGCGTTAATGAGCCAACTCAAATAGCTTGCGGTGCAAAAAACGAAATGGGCCGCATTGTGTGGTCGAGCACGTATACAAATTGGATTACAAGAGGCAAAAACAATGGCAACAAACCAGATAGATGAGTTGGAACAAGGAGTCGAAGTAACACTTCCTGTCGAGGGGATGACGTGCGCTTCGTGCGTCCGCCGCGTGGAACGATCTCTACAAAAGGTGGAGGGAGTGAGCCAGGCAGGTGTTAACCTGGCTACCGAACGCGCTACCATCAAGTACGACCCCACGCTCACCAACCTCGTGGACTTGCAGAAGGCAGTAGAGCGCGCCGGGTACCGCGTACCTGAGCTACCTGAGCCTCCAGCGGCTCCCGTGCCTGAGACTACCGAGGAAGTCAGCACCGCAGTCCAGGCTACTCCCGTCAGCCACCAGGCGGACGCCGAGGAAGCCCTTCTCCCAATAGAAGGTATGACTTGCGCTTCGTGCGTGCGGCGAGTGGAAAAGTCGATCTCGAAGCTGGAAGGCGTTGAGGCGGTGAGTGTGAATTTGGCGACCGAACAGGCCAAAGTGCGCTACAACCCTACACAGGTGGGGCATGAGCAGCTTCGCCAGGCCGTAGAGAAGGCGGGTTACAAGCTGGCCGTCGACGAGGCAAATATACACGCCGCGCGCCTACCCAGAGGCCCACAGAACACAGCTACTCCGGCCCCAGCCCCGTCAACAACCGCTGCCTTGCCGCAGCCGCGCGAGCGAGCACAGGGTCAGGCAGAGCCGGTAGACCGGAACGCGGAGCGGCGGCGGCGAGAGATAAGGGACCTGCGCGGTAAGTTCGTGGTGAGCCTGGTAGCGGGCGTCGTCATCATGGCGGGCATGTTCGTGCCGGAGAACTGGCTGCCCTGGTCGATGCAGGTGCGCTACTACCTGATGTTCCTCATCGCGACGCCTATCCAGTTCTGGGCAGGCTGGCAGTTCTACCGGGGAGCCTGGCAGGCGGCACGGCACCTCACCACCAACATGAACACCTTGGTGGCGGTCGGTACTTCGGCGGCTTACCTCTATTCCGTCTTCATCACCTTCTTCCCGGACGCGGTGCGGGCGGCGGGCATGATGCCGGAGGCTTACTACGATACGTCCGCCATCATCATCGGCCTCATACTTATGGGCCGCTGGTTGGAGGCGCGCGCCAAAGGCCAGACCTCAGATGCGATCAAGAAGCTCATGGGTATGGCACCGCGCACGGCTCGCGTGCTACGAGATGGGCAGGAGATTGACCTGCCGGTGGAGTTGGTCCAGGCGGGCGACGTTATCCGGGTGCGCCCCGGTGACAAGGTGCCGGTAGACGGTGTGGTGCTTGAGGGGCGCTCCTCGATAGACGAGTCGATGCTCACGGGCGAGAGCTTGCCTGTCGAGAAAGTGGCGGGGGACACCGTCATAGGCGCGACCATCAACAAGAGCGGCTCTTTCACCTTCCGGGCCACTAAGGTAGGCAAGGACACGGCGCTCGCTCAGATAGTGAAACTGGTGGAGGAAGCGCAAGGGTCTAAGGCTCCCATACAGAGGCTGGCGGACGAGATCTCGTCCTACTTTGTGCCCGCGGTACTGGGGGTAGCAGCCCTGACCTTCGTGATCTGGTTCCTGTTCGGACCTGATCCGCGCTTTACCTTCGCGCTGGTCTCGACAATCGCGGTGCTCATCATCGCCTGCCCCTGCGCGCTGGGCCTGGCTACACCCACGGCTATCATGGTGGGTACGGGCAAGGGCGCGGAGCACGGCGTGCTGATACGAGGTGGCGAAGCCCTCGAAGGCGCTCACAAGGTGAACGCGATAGTGCTCGATAAGACCGGCACCCTCACCAGGGGCAAGCCCTCGGTTACAGATGTGGTGGTTGCCGCCGGTCAACAGGAGAGCGACCTGCTGCGGCTGGTGGCTGCGGCAGAACGCGGCTCCGAGCACCCCCTGGGCGAAGCTATAGTGCGCAGGGCGGACGAGCTTGGCTTGAGTAGCGCCACCGTGAGTGACTTCAACGCACTGGCCGGGCACGGCATAGCGGCTACCGTTGAAGGCCGCCACTTGCTGGTGGGCAACGCCCGCCTCATGTCGGACCGGGGCATCGAGCTTAATGGTCTCGGTGACACGGCGGCTGACATGGCTCGCGACGGCAAGACCCCCATGTACGTGGCCCTCGACAACATGTCGGCTGGGCTGGTCGCTGTAGCCGATACCCTGAAGCCGGAGTCGGCGGAGGCGGTGCGGGAGCTTCAGGCGCTCGGCCTCGAAGTGTGGATGCTCACCGGCGACAACGAGCGCACCGCCCATGCCATTGCCAAGCGGGTTGGTATAAAGAACGTCATGGCCGAAGTGCTGCCGGAGCAGAAGGCAGCCAAGGTCAAGGAGCTACAGGCGCAAGGCAAGGTCGTGGCGATGGTGGGCGATGGAGTCAACGACGCACCGGCGCTGGCACAGGCCGATCTCGGTATAGCGATAGGCACGGGTGCGGACGTGGCGATGGAAGCCTCGGACATCACCCTTGTGGGCGGCGACGTGCGCGGTGTGGTAACCGCGATCGCGCTCTCCAGGCGCACGATGGGCACGATCCGGCAGAACCTGTTCTGGGCCTTCGTGTACAACGTGGTGCTCATCCCGGTGGCGATGGGCTTGCTCTTCCCGCTGTTCGGGCTGCTGCTCAACCCGATAATGGCGGCGGCAGCGATGGCGATGTCCTCCGTGAGCGTGGTAACCAACTCGCTGCGGCTTCGGGGCTTCACGCCGCCCGGGAACGCCGAGGAGATAACACACCCACCGCTCAGGCGCAGGCTGGCCGACGTAAGCTACCTGCTGGCTATTGGCCTGGTAGCACTGGCGGTTGGGGCGGCCTCCCTATTCGTCTTCCGTCCCACTATGGGTGCGGAGGGGCATACAAACGATGCCGCTATGGTTGGCGGCACAACAGGCTCGCAGGACAATCCTGGAGCGGGTACGGGTAACGGTACGGATATGAACATGGACAACGAACACGGCAATGAAGCTGGCGCAGGCGACGAGCACGCCGAGGAGAGCGGGGCTGTGCAAGCCACTGGGGATCATGCGGCGAAAGTCGCTCTGGACACGGGCGGAGCAGTAGCGCCGGGAGAGCCGGTGAAGTTGCGCTTTGACCTCACCGATGCCGAGAGCGGCACGCCGGTCAACCCGGTGGAAGCGCACGAAGCCGACATGCACCTGATCGTGGTGAGCCAGGACCTCGGCTACTTCCAGCACGTCCACCCTCAACGAACGGCAGATGGGCGTTACGAGATAGATCACACCTTTCCCGCCGGGGGTAGCTACCTGCTTTACAGCGAGTTCGAACTTGCGGGCACGGGCGACGAGGTGCATCGCTTCAAGGTGAGTGTGGGTGAGGGTAGGGGCAAGCCTGCCGATCTTACCCCAAACCTGGGCACGCAGGAGGTAGACGAATACACCGTACGCATCACTCCGAAGGCTGAGCACGGCGAAGTGATAGCCGGAGAAGCGGCGGACTTCGTGGTGAACATCGAGCGCAGCGGTGAGCCGGTCACAGACCTGGAGCCGTACCTGGGAGCTGCGAGCCACGTCGTGGTGATAGATGAAGGGACCCGCGAATTCGCTCACGTACACTCCGTGCCGGGCGAGGACCCGAGCGGAGGCGCTATGGGCGCGCACGCGCTGCCTGAGCGATTTGGTCCAGACCTTGCCTTCACTCACACCTTTACGGAGGCGGGGCGGTACAAGGTCTGGGCGCAGTTCAGCCACGGCGGGCAGGTGCGCACGGTGTCCTGGGTGGTCGAGGTGCTGGGACACTAGGTCACCAGGCGAGCAAACTACTGGAGAGCGCCGGAGGAAGGCAGGGGGCAAGTGCACAGGCACGTGTCTTACGCTTACCTTCCGGCACAAGCAATGGATCGGGCCGAGAGGCCAATACAAACTAAATGGAGGCAACTAAAATGAGCAAGATAATATTGGAAGTACCGGACATGTCATGCGCGCACTGCGAGTCGACCGTGCGTGGAGCCTTGCAGGGCCAGCCCGGCGTGAACAGCGTACAGGTGGACCTGCCCGGTAAGGTGGTCTATCTGGACTACGACGAGAGCGCGCTGGACCTGGAGAGCGTGAGTGAGATACTGGACGAGGAAGGCTATCCGGTCATCGGTACACGCGAGGGCGGCCCTTCAGATGGAGGCAAGCGCGGGTTCATTCCGCTCATAAGCAAGTAAGTCAGGAGTCCGGGCACCGGCGGCAGCGTAGGTGCCCGGGCAAACGGCCAGTGCAATGAGCACTAACCGATGGTATAAGGAGCACTACAATGGCACAAGCCATAGACCCGGTGTGTGGCATGACGGTAGACACCGAGACCGCACGACACCAGTCCGAATATAATGGCACCACCTACTACTTTTGCGCGTCAGGTTGTAAGAGGGCGTTCGATGCAGACCCTACGTCCTACAGTGGGCGGAACCTGGCAGGGGGTGGGAACGCGGAAGGTGGCGAGCACACCGGCCACGCCGGCCACACAGGCACCCACAGCTAAAATGTAGCGCGTGCCTCAGCTCCTGTTTTGGATAGCCGAGGCCCGCTCCGCCGTCCCAGGCAAAGGAATGTGGCACTGAAATACAGGGGCAGTCGCGAGCCGTGCGCTCTATGCTGCCCCTGTATTTCATGCACCCCTAGAATGGGTGCTCGTTGGGAACGAAGAACAAAGATGGAGTGGATTGGCTCCAACACGACACTTAGAGGAAAGCGTCTTGGCTAGGACGACCAAAAAAACAGGAGAAAACAATGAGAGCCGACCAAGGGCATACAAGCTCCTAATATACGGCACCATATTGTGCTTCGACGACAAGAGGAACATGCAGTCCCTAGGGAGCACCGCGTGGCGTACGAGTGGAATGATGTAGACGCGAACAAGTAAGTCGTGAATTATATGGAGCGTGTCCCAACCGGCGGGTACCGGCTACCGAGGACGTTCAGTTGCCCCTTCATGCTAAATGGTTGCACCGCCGTGACGGGCCAGATAGTTGTCCTCCGGCACGAAAAAGAGGCGGTCCGAGTGTTGATCCTGCCGTTAGCTACGCAGTCTCAAAAAGGGACGTTTTTGGCACTAGCGTCATTGCGCCATTCTCTGGAAGGTAGTAGACGTGATAAACTAGGCTCAGCAGACGAACCCTGGCAGCACAGCTATCGCTAAATCTGTTGGAAAGCAATCTCAGGAACGTTACAAGCACCGACATCAGCGTAATCAGAGCAACCAGTGAACAGAGAGATCCCCCAGACCAGCCTCCCTGCGGAGGATACTGCTGAAGGCTCCGCAGGCTTCCTGCTGGACCAAATCCGGGGCGCAGCCATGCCGCCCTCAACCGACGCTCCGCACCGGCACAACTATCAGGAGATCATGGTAGTCGAGTCCGGACTGATCCACCACATCGTGGATGGGGTCCATAACCAGATCTCTGGTCCTGCCATCTCCCTTATAGCCAAGGGTCAGGTACATCTCATGGTGGAGGCGCAAGAGCTCTATGGCTGGATCGTGCAGTTCAATGATGAGTTCCTGCCTGCGGGGATAGTGAGCCTAAACTGGGACTACTCCAGGCTCTTCGGAGGCTCTGGTGAGGTCCATGACTTACAGGTCGATGCTTCTGATATAGATGATCTGAGACCAGTGCTCGAGCTCCTGGCGAAGGAAAACAAGCATACGCTTGTGCCCCTTCACGACCTTCATGGACACCGTGGACATCACGACGCTGTTTTGCGCCATCTGCTTTCTGTGCTCATTATGGAGATTGAGCGTATTTACCGCCGGTCCGCATTCACCGCGCGCGGCCAGGCCGCCGAATACCAACTTTACAGGCGTTTCACCGAGCTGCTGGAGCGCGATTTTGCCGTGCATCACGACGTGCAACATTATGCAGGTGAGTTAATAGTCGATCCTGTGAAGCTCTCTGCTATAGTCAGCCGGTACTCCGGCAGGCCCACCAAGCAAGCAATTGATGAGCGCATCGTTCTGGAAGCAAAACGACTCCTTACATTCACCGACCTATCCATTAAGGAGTTGGCCGAGCGACTGGGCTTCTCCGACCAGTTTCATCTGTCTAGAACGTTCAAACGCATAACCAGCATCGCACCGCAGCTATTCCGCGCACAACATGAAACACCAGCGGATAGCTCGGGCAAGTAGTCGTGCCTTCAATACGTGGTGGTTAGTCACGTTGTACGCCATGTAGCTAGAAAGTGGCATGGTGCGACCATATTCCTGCCATTCCAAACATCCCCATCGTAGACTAACATTAGGTCATACAGAGGCAACAATAGCGTCGCCCGGCAGGTGATCAAAGGCACGCACGCGACCGACTTCTTCGACAAGTCGGCCGCCGGCAACATGATACGGCCCGAATCCGTGACGATCGACTTCGTCAGGGACGACAAGATCATCCAGCCTAACGGCATTGGCGACTTCGCGCAGTGCATGCAGCTGTTCGAGACGGAGTAAGCGCCGGCGACGCTCCAGGCGATAGCCCCTAAGGAGAAAAAGATGACAGCAACACAATTTACGGCTCCCGCGGTCCCGAGCTCGGAGAGCGACTTCGCCACGTTCGGCGCAGTCCACCTCGACGTGACCAATATCGAGCGCGCGCTCGGCTTCTGGCGCGATCTGGTCGGCCTGGAACGTCTCGGTCAGGACGGCGAGGCCGTGCGCCTGGGCGCTGGCGACCGGGACTTGGTGGTCCTGCACCCGGGCGCGCGCGGGCCGGTCGTGCGGGCGGCCAGCGGCCTCTACCACCTGGCGCTCCACCTGCCGAGCCTGGCGGAGTTCGCCCGCGTCCTTGCACGCATCCAGGCGTCTGGCTACCCGCAGTATCCGACGGATCACCTGATGCACCTCGCCGATTACGTGGATGACCCAGACGGGAACGGGCTTGAGCTCGTCTTCGAGACGCCTCAGCGAGTCGGCTCGATCAGCGTGGGCCCGGACGGCCCGCTCCTCATCGACGCCGAGGGCAACCGGCGCAGTGGGCGGGATCCGATCGATCTCGCCTGGCTCTTCGCGCACCTCCCCCAGGACGGCACCGGGCGAGGGCTTCCAGGCGGCACGACCGTGGGGCACCTGCACCTGCGCGTCTCGGACAACGACGCGGCGCTGGCCTTCTACCGCGACGTGATCGGGTTCCGCGTCAACATGGATACCCGCCCGTTGGGGATCTTCGACATGTCGGCCGGGGGGACGTTCCCGCACCGGCTCGCCTGCAACACCTGGGAGAGCGCCGGTCGCCCTCCGCGCCCAGCTGGGGCGGCTGGGCTGCGCAACTTCACCCTCCAGCTCCGCTCCGCGGACGACCTCGCCGCCATCATAGGGCGCGCCGAGGCTGCCGGCGGACCGCTCGAGCGGGGCGACGATGGTGCATTTGTGGTCGATCCCACGGGGAATCGTCTCTTGCTCACGCGTGCCGCCACCATGGCGACAGCGTGAGCGCTGGTTGCTCGCCCGGCACGTGCGAGAGCGCATAACTTCTTTCTGCACTTGGTGATGCCAACTGGACTTTTGCGGCAGCCTCAAGGGCTTTTGGCACTCTCTCTTACAATCGCAAATACCACCACTTTACACGCGGATGATATGGGAGCCCTAGCCCCCTAGCATCGGCGATCACCTGCATCCTTTCGAAAAGGCTCGCAGAGTTTTGACACCAGCACTTAACGTGTCAGCGGTGGGATTCCTCATTCAATAGCAAAAGACACGCAGACACTTTGAAATAATGGCATGGCGTGCCCATGTTTCTGCCATTCTAAAGACGGGCAAACTAAGCTATCCTTAGACCATAAAGAAGCAACAGCTGCATGTGGCACGTACAGAGAAAGCACTTCACGCCAAACGTGATGCCGTGCCGCAGCGAAGTTAGACCGTTGCAAACAACAAGGTCATAGAAAGCTACAAAGGAGAAATAGACATGGCCGATAACATAAGCAATTCGAACAATTCAGAGAACAGCACGCTCAAACTACCCTTCAACGTAGAGGGTATCACATGGCACGCAGTCACAGCGGAGCCTGCAGCCTTCAACGGGATGAAGCAGTTGATGACTGAGCAGTTTGGGATTGCGCCTATGATGGAGCTAGAAGGGGTGACGGTGTTCGCAATGCAGAATGGAACACTCCTGGAGCTCTATCGTCCCGACACTGTTCCGGCCTATGGCTACAACGATGCTATAGCTTTGGGCTTCAGGGTTAGTGACATCGAAGCTGCATCACAAGCTCTGGAACAAGCCGGTTATGAGCTTTTGGGTAGCATAACTCGCGTCGAGCAGATGGGCTATGCCTACCGACACTTCAAGGCACCGGATGGCAGAGTTTACGGGCTGAACGAGCAGAAATAGCAGGTCACGCACAGCGGACCATATATAGAGAGCTGAGACAGAGAGATGACGAACACAATCCTATCCACCAACAAAACTAACAATAGCCATATTAACGGCCTTGCCCCTAGCATCGACGCGGCAACCCGGCTGGGTGTGGTGAGCTACACCGTGGCCGACCTGGAGCGCCAGATCGCATTTTACCAGGAGGTGCTTGGGTTCAAATTGCACTGGCGGGGCGGTAACCAGGCAGCACTCGGTGCGGGCAAAGAGGACCTGCTGCAATTGACGGAGGTTCGGGGAGCGAAGCGGGTGCGTGGCACTACCGGCCTCTACCACACCGCCTTTCTGGTGCCGAGCCGCTGGGAGCTTGCCAACCTCTTGAAGCGCATTGCCGAGACGCGCACTCCTGTAGAGGGGATGAGCGACCACTATACCCACCTTGCGATCTACCTGCCCGACGCTGAGGGCAACGGCATCGAACTGGCCTGGGATTTCCCACGCGACAAGTGGGAGTTCTTTGTTGAGGAGTTACGAACAAAAGGACCGGGAATTGCCCGGCAATATGGCGGTCGCCTCAATGTAGAAGAGTTACTCAGTGAGCTCGAGCAGGACCCGACGGAGTGGACTGGTGTAGCCAGCGACACACGCATCGGCCACGTACATCTGCACGTCGCGGATCTGGTTGCCAACAGGCAGTTCTACCACAACGTGCTTGGCTTCGACATCAAGATGGACTCGGAAGAAGCGGGCGGGACGTTCTTCAGCGCGGGCGGCTACCACCACCATATCGGCACCAACGTTTGGAACGGCAAGGGTGCACCCCGACCACCTGCAGACGCCAGGGGCTTGCGCCACTTCACGGTCGTGCTGCCGAACACCTCTGAGCTGGAGCGTCTAACCGAGCGCATAGCACAGCAAGGCGTAGCCGCCGAAACCACCGAGCAGGGGCTACTTGTACGTGATCCTGCAGGCAATGGGGTGCTATTGAGTGTGGCGACTAGGTAATCTTTTTGCCACGTCATTAGCTTACTGATAATCAATATTGAAACAAAGAATCAACTAATCATTTCAAACTAAGGAGAATATAGACAATGGCAACGATGAAAGCTGTACGAGTCAATGAATGGGGCCAGCCCGTAACAGTGGAAGAGATTGAGCAGCCGGCGGCTGGGCCAGGCGAGGTGCTGGTGCGGGTGCGCGCAGCAGGGGTGAACAAGGTTGATTACTTCATTGCGGCAGGCTACCTGCAAGGCATGTTGAGCGTGCCGATGACGCTCGGCACCGACTTCGCGGGCGACGTGGTCGAGGTAGGGGCAGACGTGACTCACGTGCAGCCCGGCGATGCGGTTTATGGCCTGATCACGATGAAGGGTGGCGCGTTCGCCGAGTATGTGGTCGCTCAGGCTGGGCAGGTGGCGCCTAAGCCGCAGTCCCTCGACTATGTGCAGGCGGCCGGGGTGCCGCTGGTCGCGCTTACTGCTTGGCAGTCGGTGTTTGATACTGCCGGGGTGCAGGCGGGGGAACGCGTGCTGGTGCATGGAGCCGCCGGTGGCGTCGGTAGCTTCGCCACCCAGTTCGCAAAGAACGCTGGCGCTTACGTAATCGCTGCAGCCGGGGCGGAGAAGGCAGAGCGCCTGCAGGAACTGGGCGTTGACGAGCATGTCGACAGCGGGGCACAGCCGTTTGAGGAAGTTGTTCAGCAGGTTGATGTGGTAGTTGATACGGTCAGCGGCGACGTGACGCAGCGGTCATATGGCGTGATAAAGCGCGGCGGACGATTGGCGACAGTAGGACAGATCTCGCCGGAAGAAGCCGCAAGCCAGCAGCAGGAGCGCGGCATACAGGTAGCCGGTGTATTTACGCAGCCGAACGTAGAGCAACTGACCCAGGTGGCGCGCTTGATCGACGAGGGCAAGGTGAAGGTGTTCGTGAGCAACACTTTCCCCCTGGAGCAGGCCCAGCAGGCACTTGAGCTGGTCGCTGGTGGTCACCCTGGCGGCAAGGTAGTCCTGAACGTCTCCTAAGGTGCCAAAAGCCTGCCAATATGCTGTGGCGGAGCCGTGGAAGCGAGAGTAGCGGGGACTACGGTTCCCGCTACCGCAATAAAAATCTCTTGGCCCGTTGTCCAGACTGGACTCTGATCGACCCTGGGCCTCTTAAGAAGTAGTGCTAGTTGGCGGCACCACGCTGCCGGACCAACAGTCCCCACGCTCAAACTGCGTGTAAGGCGCGGAAGAGCGGAAGAAAGGTAAGTAGAGAAGTGGATATCGTAATTTGGATAGTTCAGGTGCTGCTGGCTCTTGCGTTTGGCATGAGCGGCATCATGAAGCTGACGCAGCCGACAGAGAAGTTAACCACAAATATGGGCTGGGTGAAGGATTTCTCGCCGCAAACGGTGAAGATCATTGGGTTGCTGGAGTTGTTAGGGGCCATCGGGCTGATTTTGCCCTCGGTTACCGGGATACTATCGTGGCTCACGCCGCTAGCCGCGCTTGGGTTGGTCGCCTTGATGATTGGCGCGATCCTGACCCATCTGCGGCGTAAAGAGCAGCAGATGATGGTCGTCAATGCTGTTTTGCTGCTGCTGGCCGTATTCGTCGTCTATGGCCGTTTTGTGGCCGCTTCGCTATAAGGGGATAATTTTGATGTCGCAAACACAAACAAGTTCATTGGCGCCTGCCCTGTTGCCCGCCAATACACGCCTCGGGCCGGTACACCTTGCGGTCACCAACGCGCGACGCTCACTGACCGTCTGGCGTGATCTACTCGGGTTGACGGTGCTGGGGGAGGAGGATGGGGCGATCCGGCTTGGCACGGGCGGCGAAACGCTGATCGTGCTGCAGCCAGGGGCTGCTCGCACGGTAGTGGCGCGCACCAGCGGCCTGTACCACGTAGCAATCCACGTCCCCTACCGAGTTGACCTGGCACGAGTCGTCGCTAGGCTCTTCGCAGACCGCTATCAGAACTCACCGACCGATCACCTCGTAACCGAAACGACCTACCTATCGGACCCGGATGGCAACGGCATAGAAGTGACATTTGAGACTCCGCATCGGGGTAGGTTTGACATCGTGAACGGCCAGCCTGCAGCCATTGACACGGAAGGTAACATCCTCTCCGGCCGCGAACCGGTCGATCTTGAGTCGCTCTTTGGCGAACTGGGAGATCTTCGCCGACCCGATACCATGGAGTCGTTAGCCAGACCCTTGCCGGTGGGAACTCGTGTGGGACATGTCCATCTGCACGTCGCGGACTTGCAGGCCGCAATGCACTTCTACAGTGATGTGCTCGGCTTCCAGAAGCAATTTCTCGAGCCAAGATTTCAGATGGGAGATGTAACTCTACCCAACTATGTCCCGCACATTATTGCCTTCAATACGTGGGCGGGGCGTGGTGCGCCTCCGGCCCCGGCTGGTGCGAGCGGGTTAAGGCACTTCACAATCACGCTGCCGGATCATGAGACATTAGCGGGGGTTGTGGAACGGTTGGAGGCAGCAGGGGTAGCGATACAAGAAACTGAGGCCGGGTTAACGGTGTACGACCCGGCGCATAACGCTGTTTTGCTGACGGTGGTTTAGAAGCGAGGCAATAACAAGCCAAGAGAGCAGGTAGGGGCCCCAGCGCAACTCCTGCTCTCTTTGGGTACGTCAGTCCGCGTAGCTCAGGCAGTTGTGACCATCACTTACGCTCAAGTGCCGTGGGCTCTTCGTTATTTGTGACAAGCTGACGGCTCGCTGACATAGAGGCTTTTACCGCACCCTGGCCGACACCTTCTGACACGAAGAGCGATAGGCGAGGGGCGAGAGGTGAATATGGACAAGATAGTTGCCTTCGGAATGCCACGCGTGGCGGCGATGGCCTATGGACAGCCTCGGCTTGTGCATGAAGTCTACAATTTGGAGTAAACAACTCACGTCGGTACTTAGCTAGTGAGAATCAGGTGGCAGGCCCTAGTACTATAATTCTCTGGCGAGAAAAGCTGTCACGATACAACTTTATTTCACGTGATACAACTTTATTTCACGTGATATAACTTTGTTTCACATGATACAACTTTATTTCATCTGAACACAAATACTCTGTCTTATGGTCGAAGAGCCGCCTCCGTGTAAACGTTGCGCAGGTTCCACAACATCCACCCGACCGCACCGTTCTGCTCGGCACCGTCAATCTGGGAGCGCACCTTGGGTGGGTCATACACGACCGCGCCGCTGAAGTCCTGCAACCAGGGCCGCACGCGGGCGATGGTCTTGGGGGTGAAGCGCGCGATTGCCTGCCTCACCGTCTCACCGACGACGTCGCCCGGCACCTCGGCGGGCTTCTCGTAGCCGTTGAAGCCATCGGGGAACTGCGAGGGGTAGATAGTCGGGCAGATGAAGTCCGCCCGCTGCGCAATCGCCTCGAAGCTCTGACCGACGCCCATGTCGTCGCCCACATAGGGAGTAAAGGCGAACACGTTGACCCCTATGTAGGCACCCAGCGGCGACAGCGCGGTGTAGGCATGGTCGAGGAAGCTGCTGATGGCGTCTACCCGCTTCTTACCCTCGGCAGCCGGTCCAAAGTCGATGTCTCCCAGGTCGCCGTCGGAGGGGAATTGCAGGTTGTCGAACTGCACCTCGTCAAACCCCATGGCGGCTACTTCCTGCGCTATGGCTATGTTGTAGTCCCACACTTCGGGCAGGTAAGGGTTCGCCCACAGCTTCTGGTTGCTGTCGGTCCAGGGCTGACCAGGGGCCTTCTTGCTTTTCAGCGCCCACTCAGGTCTCGAGCTGGTCACGGCCTGGTCCCAGAAGACGGACAGCCTAGCAATTGTGTAGACTTTCTTCTCCTTCAGCGTCTTCAGCAGGCCGGGCAGGTCGGGGATAATGGCTCGCGCCGTGTCGAGTTCCTGCACGAGTGGGAGCTTGCTGCTGTAGAGCACAATCCCTGAGGTGTCGGCCTTCACGTCAATAACGACCGCGTTCAACTCGGTACGGTCCAGCATGCCGATAAGCTGCTGCAAGGTGCCGGGCGTGGCGGCGGAGTCGGCGTTGATGTAGATCGACCTGGCGGTGAAAGGTTCAAGCGTCACATCTAGAGTATTGACCTTGTCGAACGACACCGTGTTGGCGAGGTAACCTGGCGATTTGACCACCAGGCGGCGGTCGGAGGGCAAGTCCTTGATGAGGTAACTGCCGTCATCACCCGTGACGGTCGTGGCGCTGCCGGAAAAGATGCGCGCACCTGGAATACCATTGCCGTCGGGGCCAATTACCCTGCCCGACAGCGTGTTGGGTACCAGGGCGATCTCGACGTTGGTCTTGCCGGTGGCCGTGATGGTTTGCGCCGCGAAGCCGTCCGCGCCCACCGACACAACAGGCTCATCAGGCACCCTGGGGAAGTGGAACGTGCCGTCGGGAGTGGTGGTCGTGGTCACGGTCACCGAGGCCGCCCCCGCAGCCGGTGCCGCGCCCCCCGCGCGGACAAGCACCTCAAGCCCCGGCATGGCGGCCCCCGTGTAGGCGTTCGTGACCTTGCCGCCCAGGCTCTTGAATGCAAAGTAGTGGAAGTAAGCGAGACCGGCCCCCGCCAGCAGCACCAGCACCAGGTAGGGCAGGGGATTGGGTAGCTTCCGCCCGGCGTCCTTCTTGCCGTAGGACGAGTAGTAGCTGGAATAGTTGGAGCCTGAACGGCGTGACATAGCAGGCCCTCTGGAGGATAGCCGGTGGATATAGGCGAGCGCGTGGGTGCTCACAAGTCACCCACGCTCGACTTTATGGCGTCTTACTTCTTAAACGCCTCGCGGGGTTCGTAAACGTTGAACGGGTCCCACATCTGCCAACCCCAGCAGCCGGTCTCTTCACAGGCCTGCATCTGCTCGGCGACCTTTGTGGTACCGGGGCTTGTGTAGTCCACTCTCCCCCAGTCGAAGTCCTGCAACCAGGGGCGGTACTTGGCTTTCTTGCCTTCGTGCCTCTTTTGAGCGAAAATACCCGACTGCTTGATGAGTTCGTAGGCGCACGCTTCGGGGCGGGGGCAGTCCAACTCACCCGGCGAGAAGTGCGAGGGGTAAATCATGGGCGACACGTAGTCGGTGTGGTCGATCATATACTCGTAGACCTGACCGATGATCCCGTTCAAGGGCCTGCCGTTCTGGTCGGGCCATAGGCTGTAGCCGAATATGTCGATGGACATGAACGAATCGGTCGGCTCCACGACGGCGTGAGCGCGCTTCAAGAATTGCTGTATCGCCAGCGTCTTCCCGGTGTCGGTCATCGGCATGGTCGAATACACCGGGTCGCCGTCCTCTATCGGCGCGGGGTCGGACGGGAAGCGCACGTAGTCGAACTGTATCTCATCGAAGCCAAGCGTCAGCACTTCCTGGACCATATCGATAACATGGTCTACCGCGGCGGGGTTGGTGGGATCGAGCCACCGCTGCTGGTTCAGTTCGCCGCCCACCCAGGGCTTGCCTGAAACGGAGCTACGGACCGCCCAATCCGGCCTCGCGTCGGCCATCGCGGCTTGCTGGAAGGTGACGAAGCGCGCTATGGTATAGATGCCCTTGTCTCTAAGCATCTGCACCAGTTCCCGCATGTTGGGGAGGATAATATCGGTGTTGCCGGCTGCCTGTACGTCCGGGTTCTGCACGTCGAACACCCAGTCCGAGTTGTCGTTCTGCACGTTGAGCACGACCGCGTTGATCATGCTCTCATCCATGAAAGTCACCAACTCATCGAACATCTCAGGGTACGCGGCGACATTTGCGGTGATGTAAATCGCGTACACCTTGAACTGCTCCAGCGCCACGTCCTTTTGGGCGGTCTCGCCCACCGGCATCTTGGTGAGCGTGTAGCCCGGCATCTTGAAGGTCAGGCTGGCGTTCTCGGGCACATCGTTGAAAGTGTAGTGGCCGTTCTCGTCGGTGTAGACGGCTACAAAGCCCTCACCCTTCGGCGGGATGGGCTTGGGTGTCGGGGTCGGCGTAGGCGGCAGGGGCGTACTTGTAGCGGCGCGCGTTCTCGTAGGGGTGGCCGCGGCCTCTTCCTCAGCCTCCTCGTCTTCTTCCTCGGTGGTGGCAGTAGCTGCAGCCTGAGCCGCGAATGGTGCGGCCAGTCCGGGCAGGTTGTACGACGCGCTTGTGGTAGGTGTGGCTTCCGCGGTTACGTCCGCGCCGGGTGTTGCCTCCAGCGTAGAAGTGGTCGTGCCGGTAGCCGTGAGCGTATCCGTGGCGGCCTGGGTGGGCAGTATGAGTTTGACCAACACTCCTACCAGCGCCTCACCCGTTGTAGCGTCGGTGACACGCCCGTTTAGCACGGTTGGGCGCAGCTTGACGGCCAGTTGGTTGGACTTACCGGTAGATAGCTCGGTGGCCGCGTAGCCAGGGGCGCTGACTTTCATGGTCACGCCTTCGGGCACGTGATCAAAGCCATATTCCCCGGTGGCTGTGGTTTGGGTGAGCACGCCGCCCGCCTCGATCTCAGCGCCCGCTATGGGCTTTCCGGTATAGGCGTCCTCGACACTGCCGCCGAGGGGGCGTGGCAGAGGCGTGGGTGACGGCGGGATGGGGGTGTTGGTGGGAGGAGTGGTGGGTACGGGTGTCCCGGATGGCCCAAGCTCGATGGGGCCGATGGAGCACCCGGCCAGGACCGCTACAAACAGCGAGGCGAGTAAGAGTGCCACCGCGCGGGCGGCACGAGTGGGAGCGAGCCTCGACAACTTTCCAGCTTTACGAACCAAAACTACCTCCTGCCACAGAAACGAGAATGAATGGCCCTGACACAGTTCAGACAGCGGAACGTACTCCGTGCGTAACTGCGCCATGTTCTCTCACCTGAGCTTAGGGCGTAGCCCAGGAGGGATACTTCGACAGACAATTGTAACATAACCACCCTTCATTGGAAAGCAAATTGGTCACTTTTCGTCACCACGGCCTGGTGGTGTAAGCGTGCGCAATACGTGTCGAGAGTACCCCCCAGAGGGTATAATAGAGGGTGCATCAATAGAAGGAGTGTAGCCGAATCTTGGATACGCCAGACTTGACGAACAGCGGCGGCGAGGGCCGTGCAGCGGACGGGGCGGTAGCTACAAGCGACGGGAGCGGGCGAAAGTTGGTGCTGGTGGACGGGCACGCGCTCGTGTACCGTGCGTACCACGCCCTGCCTCCCGACCTGCGGACATCCACAGGGGAGCCTACGAACGCGGTGCTGGGATTTACCCAGATGCTGCTCGACACGCTTCGCATCCAGGCCCCTGATTACATCGTGGTGACCTTCGACAAGGGGCGCACCTTCCGGCACGAAGCCTCCTCAGAGTACAAGGCGCAGCGCGGGCCGATGCCCGACGACCTGCGGGACCAGATGGGGCGCGTCCGCCAGATAGTCGAGGCCCTGGGTATCCCGATTATGGAACTCGCGGGCTTCGAGGCCGACGATCTCATTGGGACGCTGTCGAAGCAGGCCGAGGAGCAAGGTATCGACACCTACATCCTCACCGCTGATACGGACCAGCACCAGCTTGTGTCCGACAGGGTGAAGATGATAGCGCCCGGCGGCTACAAGCAGCGCTTCTCGGACGCCCGCATTTACGACAAGCCCGCCGTGATCGAACGATACGGCTTCGAGCCAACCCTGGTGCCCGATTACAAGGCCCTTGTGGGGGACAAGACCGACAATATACCCAATGTGCCGGGCATCGGTGAGAAGACGGCGTCCGCCCTGTTGGCCCAGTACGGCAGCCTGGAAGAGGTGCTGGCGCACATTGACGCCTTGAAGCCCAAGCAGCAGGAGGCCCTGAGGGAGCACGCGGAGCAGGCCAGGCAAAGCAAGGTGCTGGCGACTATCGTGCGCGACGCCCCTGTTACCCTGGACCTCGAACAGAGTCGCAGCCACGGCTTCGACAAGGACCGCGTGTTGAAACTGCTCCAGGAGTTGGAGTTCCGCAGCCTCGTCGGCAAGGTGAACCAGGTAGAGGCCGTGCTGGAAGGCCGGGCAGCCTCGCACCTTGTTGCGGCCAACGACGCAGGTGCTGCCCCGCCCGAGGTGCAGGACGACACCGCCGAGCGGGAGGAGGTCGCCCTCGCCCCGGTACGCACCGGCGCCCATCAGATGAACATGTTTGATGAGCCTGATGCGGCTACGTCCACCACAAGTGCCCCTCCTCTGGAAGCCAGCCCGGAAGTCGCCAAGCGTTCCACTGTGTCTGCGTTTACAGGCGCGATTGAGAGCGAGATCGCGGGGGTGCCTCCCAGTGTCACGGTGGTGGCGGATGTGGAGGCGCTGCGGGCAATGGTGGAGCGCCTACGGCAGGCGGGGCGGTTCACGTTCGATGTGGAGGCCACTTCGCCCGACGATAATGAGGCAGAGTTGGTGGGCATAGCCCTCACGCCGGGTACGCCTGATGCGGTGGTGCAAGAGGCGTACTATGTGCCCACGGGCCACATTTCTGCGCCCGATGAGGCAGGTGCCACCCAGGCGGCGGAGGGCCAGTTCAGCATCGAACAGGTGCGTGAGGTGCTGGGGCCGTTGCTGCTCGACACGTCGGTGCCGAAGGACGGGCACAATCTCAAGTACGACATAAAGGTGCTGAAGCGCGCGGGGCTGCCGGTAGAGGGGCTGGGGCACGACACCATGATCTCGGCCTACCTGGTGGGCGAGACCTCTATCGGCCTCAAGGACCTGGCTTTCACCAAGCTGTTCGTGCAGATGGTGCCCATAACCGAACTGATCGGCAAGGGTAAGACACAGACCACGATGGACACGGTAGCCACGGAAGTAGCAGCCAAGTACGCTGCTGCAGACGTAGCCGTGACCGAGCGGCTGCGGCATGAGTTCGCTCCGCGCCTGGAAACCGACGGCCTGCTGCAGCTGTTCGAGGAAGTCGAGATGCCCCTGGTCCCGGTGCTCGCGGACATGGAGCTTACCGGCATAGCAATTGACATAACATGGCTGCAATCGCTTTCGACCAGCATGCACTCCAAGCTGGGGGAGTTGCAGGAGCAGATTTACGCCGAGGCCAAGCACCCGTTCAACATCAACTCCACGCAACAACTGGGGCAGGTGCTCTTCGAGGAGTTACAGCTTCCGGGTCGCAGACGCACTCAGAAGGGCTACTCCACCGACCGCGAGGTGCTGGACACGCTTCGAGGTCTGCACCCCATCGTGGACAGCATCATCGAGTACCGGCAGCTAATCAAGCTGAAGAGCACCTATATCGACGCCTTGCCGCTCCTCGTGAGGCGCGACACGGGTAGGGTGCACACCTCCTTCAATCAGACCGTCGCGGCGACCGGCAGGCTGTCGTCAAGCAACCCGAACCTGCAAAACATCCCCATACGCACGGAGATTGGGCGCGACGTGCGCAAGGCGTTCGTGGCTGACAACAGCAGCCCGCACCGCCTCTTCCCCGACGAGGAAAGCTTGCTGCTCGCCGCCGACTACTCGCAAATCGAACTGCGCCTACTTGCCGACATGGCGGGGGAGGAGCGCCTGATAAACGCCTTCGAGGCGGGGCAGGACATCCACGCGGCCACAGCCGCCGAAATCATGGGCATCCCTATCGCCCAGGTCGATCCTGACTCGCGTCGATTGGCAAAGACGGTGAACTTCGGCGTGCTGTACGGCATGGGCAGCTACGGCCTCGCCAGGGACACCGGGCTTTCCACCAAGGAAGCCTCCGAGTTCATCGAGTTGTACTGGTCACGCTACCCGGCGGTACGCAGCTTCATGAACCGCACCTTGCAGGAGGGCCGCGAGAAGCGATACGTTACCACGCTGCTTGGCCGCCGCCGCTATATGCCTGAGCTTCGTTCTACCAACGCGGGCGTGAGGCAAGCGGGCGAGCGCATGGCTATCAACGCCCCGGTGCAGGGCACCGCCGCCGACATCATCAAGATCGCCATGAACCGGCTCCACGCCGAGATGAAGCAGCGCAACATGCGAAGCAAGCTGCTGCTTCAAGTGCACGACGAACTGCTGTTTGAGGCTCCTGCTTCCGAGCTGGACGAACTCAGCAACCTGGTGTGCTCGACAATGGAAGGGGCCTGGCAGTTGCGCGTGCCGCTGGTCGCTGACGTGAAAGCCGGTAAGAACTGGGGCGAAATGCACCCCATCCCCATTGCCAGGGCAGGCAAGTAGTGCGGGCCGGTCCTCGGTCCGGCGGACGCTGGCGTAGGGCAGGCTCTCCGCGGACAAAGGGCACCGCTTACGGACGGGCGAAGTCTCAAGTCGCGGCACCGCTGACGCGCGGGCTGGTAAGGCTCAGACGCGTGCGGCGCGAGGTGCAATCCCACCTGCCGAATGTGCCCCTCCTCAGAAGGATTGGCAGTGGTTCCACGCTTGAGCGCGTGGAGGGGCTGTCACCTGAGGGGGCGCTGCACGCGAGCCGTAACTTCCGGTACGGCGTGTGGAATGGAATTTCGGTTACGCTGCTCGACTCGTTGATTGCGCCCTCGCTGGTGCTGGCCTGGTTCATCAACCGCCTGGGCGCGCCTAATGTCCTGGTAGGGCTGCTCCCGGCGATACTGAGCGGGGGCTGGTTCTTGCCGCAGATGCTGGTCGCCAGCCGAGTACAGGGCCTCAAGTACATGATGCCCCAGTACAAGCGCGTGGGCCTCATGCGCACCCTGACGATGGGATTGATTGCCCTCTCCACGCTGCTGCTGGCCCCCTGGCCTGAAGTGCTGCTGGCGGTCTTTTTCGCGCTATACACCTTCTACGCCTTCGCGGCGGGCTTTTCGGGGCTGCCCTGGCTGGAGGTGGTGGGCAAGGTGATACCGCCCAGGCGTCGAGGCACGTTCTTTGGCCTGCGCAACTTCTGGGGCGGATTGCTGGCCTTGCTGGCGGCCGCACCCATTGGCGCGGTGCTGTCCGAGCAGTTCCTCGGGCTGACCTTCCCCTATAACTTCGCGCTTTTGTTCGCCGTCGCCACGCTGTGCGTCGGCTTTGCTATATGGGCGTGGTCCTCTATCCACGAACCGCCCGCCACCGTTACGTCCCCCCCGGTCAGTGTACGCAACCTTGTACGGCGGGGAGTGAGCGCGTTCAAGGAGGACGGCGACTACCGGGCCTTCATGGTCTCCCGCATTCTGATTTCGCTCGCCACCGTGGCCGATCCCTTCTACGTCGTGTACGCTAAGACCCAACTGGGCGCGCCTCCGGCCACGGTGGGCTTGTACCTGGGGGCCATTGCCGTGTCGTCGCTGCTCTCCAACTTCCTGTGGAGTCCGCTGGCGGACCGCGCGGGCAACCGGACGCTGATGGTGCTTACGGTCGCCTCCGTGGCGATGGTACCGGCTACGGCGCTCCTGGTATCGCTGTTCGCCGGTGTGATCGCTTCGGAATTGCTGTTCACTATCTTCGCGCTGGTGTTCGTGCTGTCTGGGTTGGCACTGGGCGCGGCCCGCATCATCAACAACAACATGCTGCTCACCATAGCCCCCAGGGCCGAGCTACCCACCTATGTCGGGTTCCTTAACACGGTGCTGGGTGTGGTGATTTTCGTGCCGGTGCTTGGCGGCTTGCTGGCTGACCTGGTGGGCTACCAGGCGCTATTCGCGCTCTCGATGTTGCTCGCTCTGAGCGCATTTTTCTCGGTGCGCAATATGAGCTCCAGGTCGGCCAGTTCTTACAGGTAATACATATCCCAAGGAGACGTTTCATGGCATCTACGAAGCGGCACGACGGGCGAGCGCCCGACCAGCTACGGCCAGTGCAGATTACCCCCAACTTCCAGCTTTTCCCGGCAGGCTCGGTGCTCATCGAATGTGGACGTACACGAGTGATATGCGCGGCGAGCGTGGAGGAGCGGGTGCCGCCGTTCATGGCGGGCAGCGGCAAGGGCTGGGTCACGGCGGAGTACTCGATGTTGCCATCTGCCACGCCCACCCGCAACTCGCGTGAGACCTCGGGTAGCAAGCCCCAGGGCCGCACTATGGAGATACAGCGGTTGATCGGGCGTTCTCTGCGCGCCATAGTCAACCTGAACGCGCTGGGGGAGCGCACCATCGCGATAGACTGCGACGTAATAGAAGCTGATGGTGGCACGCGCACGGCCTCCATTACGGGCGCGGTGGTGGCCCTGGCGCTGGCCGTGAAGAAGCTACAGTCGCAGGGTGCCATACCTTCCGGCTCGGCCCCGGTCCTGAAGCAGTTGCTGGCTGCGGTGAGCGTGGGCATAGTGAATGGCGTGCCGTTGCTCGACCTGAACTACCAGGAGGACAGCCAGGCCGATGCCGACTGCAACGTGGTAATGACCGACGCCGGTTGGCTGGTGGAGATACAGGCCACCGCCGAGCGCAAGGCGTTCAGCCGCGACGAACTGGACAAGTTGATCGGTCTCGCCACGAGCGGCTGCAACCAACTCATACGGCTACAACGGGAAGTTTTAGGCATGTAACTTTGACTATCATTTGACAAGCAAACTTGACAATACCACACTCAACCTTCTATAATTTAGTGGTGATAATAGACACAGGCATATAGGAGGGGGTGGTCATATGAACCTTCAGAAATTCACAGAAAAAGCACAGGAAGCCGTGCTAACGGCCCGGCAATTCGCCGAGGACAACAACCACAGCCAGATAGAGCCACTGCACCTTTTGCTCGCCCTGGTACAGCAGCGGGAAGGCGTGGTGCCCGGAGTGCTCACCAAGCTAGGTGTGCAGCCACAGGCGCTCGCGGGCAGGGTAGAGGAAGAGTTGGCGCGTCTGCCCAAGGTGCAAGGATCAGGTGTACAGGTGTTCGTTTCAAGCGCGCTTAGTGACGTGGCGCGTCGTGCCGAGAAGGCCGCCGAGGGCATGCGCGACGAGTATGTCAGCGCCGAGCACCTGTTGCTCGCCATGTCTGACGACGCGGATAAGAGTGCCGCCGGCAGGCTGCTGCGCGAGGTGGGCGTTGCCCGTGACAAGATCCTCGCCGTGCTGGCGCAGATTCGCGGTAACCAGCGCGTGACGGACCAGAACCCCGAAGCCAAGTACGCGGCGCTGGAAAAATACAGCCGCGACCTGACCGAGCTTGCCCGCCAGAATAAACTCGACCCCGTGATCGGGCGGGACGAAGAGATCAGGCGCGTCATCCAGGTGCTTCTGCGCCGTACCAAGAACAACCCCGTGCTGATTGGCGAGCCGGGAGTGGGTAAGACGGCGATTGCCGAGGGGCTGGCCGTGCGCATCGTGCGGGGCGACGTGCCTGAGGGCCTGAAGAACCGCAAGCTGGTGTCGCTGGACCTGGGTGCCATGGTGGCGGGTGCCAAGTACCGTGGCGAGTTCGAGGAGCGTCTCAAGGCGGTCTTGAAGGAAGTTGTAGAGGCGCGCGGCGAAATCATCGTCTTCATAGATGAGTTGCACACGGTGGTAGGGGCGGGGGCAGCCGAAGGTGCGATGGACGCCTCGAACATGCTCAAGCCGATGCTGGCGCGTGGCGAGCTTCACGCGGTTGGCGCTACTACGCTGGACGAGTACCGCAAGCACATAGAGAAGGACCCTGCCCTGGAACGCCGCTTCCAGCCGGTGTTCGTAGACGAGCCAACGGCGGAGGAGACGATCTCCATCTTGCGCGGCCTGCGGGAGCGGTACGAGGTGCACCACGGCGTGCGCATCACCGACGGGGCGCTCGTGGCCGCTGCCATGCTCTCCAACCGCTACATCACCGACCGCTTCCTGCCCGACAAGGCTATAGACCTGGTGGACGAGGCGGCGGCCCGCCTGCGCATGGAGGCCGAAAGCATGCCAGTGGCGCTTGACGAGGTGGAGCGCCGCATCATGCAGTTGCAAATCGAGCGTGAGGCGTTGCGCAAGGAAAAGGACGCCGCTAGTAAAGAGCGCCTGGAGAAGGTGAACAAGGAAGTCGCCAACCTCGAGGAGCAGCGGTCGCAGCTTCGCGCCCGTTGGCAGGCCGAAAGGGACTCGCTCAATGAGGTCCGCGCCTTCAAAGAGCAGATCGAGCAGGCCAACGCCGAACTGGAGCGCGCCCAGCGTAGCACCGATTACGCTCGTGCATCTCAAATCCAGTACGGCACCTTGCGAGAGCTAGAAGCGCGGCTGCAAGAGCTTGAGTCGCACAACGGGCGAGACGGCGGGCAACGCCTGCTCAAAGAGGAAGTGGACAGCGACGACATTGCCGCTGTGGTCAGCAGGTGGACTGGGGTGCCCGTTGAGCGGATGCTTGAGGGTGAGCTTGCCAAGCTGCTCAGGATCGAGGAGCGACTGCACCTGCGGGTAATCGGGCAGGACGAGGCAATCACTGCGGTCGCGAACGCGGTGCGCCGTGCCCGTGCGGGGCTGCAAGACCCGAACCGGCCGCTTGGCTCGTTCCTGTTCCTGGGTCCTACGGGCGTGGGTAAGACAGAACTGGCGCGGGCGCTGGCCGAGTACCTGTTTGACGACGAAAACGCCATGGTGCGCATCGACATGTCCGAGTACATGGAGAAGTTCGCCGTGTCGCGGCTGATTGGCGCGCCTCCGGGCTACGTGGGGTACGAAGAAGGCGGGCAACTCAGCGAGCCGGTGCGGCGGCGGCCTTATTCTGTGGTGCTGTTTGACGAGATCGAGAAGGCGCACCCCGACGTATTCAACGTGCTGCTGCAAATCCTCGACGACGGCAGGCTTACCGACTCGCAGGGCCGCACCATCGACTTCAAGAACACCATCATCATCATGACCTCCAACATTGGCTCGCAGTACATCGTTGACCTGGGGCCGCGCGAGGAAGAGACGATACGCCGCCGCGTGAACGAAGCGTTGCGCTCGCACTTCAGGCCGGAGTTGTTGAACCGCATCGATGAGACGGTAATCTTCCACCAGTTGACGCGGGAACACCTGCGCGAGATCGTGGACCTACAGCTCGAACGGGTGCGCGGGCGGCTGTCGGAGCGACATATCACACTAGATGTGACACCTGCCGCCCTGGAGTTCCTGGGCAACGAAGGCTACGATCCCGTGTACGGCGCTCGCCCGCTCAAGCGCGTGATCCAGCGACGGTTGATGGACCGACTGGCGGTGGCGATGCTCGACGGCACGGTACGGGACGGCAACACTGTTCTGGTGGACGTGAGAGATGGCGATATAGTGGTATCGGTTGGCGGGGCGAGTTCGCAAGCTGAGGCCGCCAGTCGAGAACCACAGGCCGTTTCATAGTCACCTTCCCACGGGCCAGGTAAATTACCTACCTGGCCCGTTTCATGCCCGTTGAGTGGAGATATGGAAACCATTACTCCCCAGACTGAGATAACCCGCAAGAGCAAGGTAGCCTCTGTCGAAGAGGCTGTGGCGCAACTGGTGCCGGACGTAAGTGAATCGCTGTGGGTCGGCGGCATGCACATGCACAACGTGCCCATGTCGCTGGTCCGTGAGTGCATCCGCCAGGGGAAGCGTTTCGAGACGTTCTACGCGGGGCCATCCTCGTCAATGGCCGCCGACCTATTGATTGGCGCGGGGCTGGTCGAGCGCGTGGTCTGCGGCTACATCGGCTACGAGCACATGGGGCTGGCACCGGCCTTCCGCAGGGCCGTTGAGGAGCGTACAGAGGACGGTGATAGCCTGGGGCTTCGTGAGGTCGTGGAAGCCGACTCAGGTAGCATGGTGCTGGCGCTCCAGGCGGGAGCATCCGGCCAGCCCTTCGTGCCATTGCCCGCGGGCCTGGACAACACGGGCCTCCCGGCAGCCTCACCCGCCTTCTACAGGCGAGTGCGGGACCCGTTTACCGGGACCGAGACGTATGCTGTAGAGGCGGTCCGCCCGGCTGTGGCGCTAATCCACTGCCAGCAGGCCGACGAGTACGGCAACGGCATCTTCAAAGGCAGCACCTTCAGCGACCGCCTGCTCGCAATGGCCGCGGGCACGGTAATCATGCAGGTCGAGCAGGTGATAGACAACAACCAGGTGCTCAAGTACCCGGCGCAGACCGGCGTGCCCGGCTTCCTGGTGGCGGCGGCGGTGCCTGTATCCTTTGGTTGCCACCCCACTTCCTCGCATAGGTTCTACAACTACGACGACGTGCACCTGCGCCTCTACCTTCAGGCAGCGGAGACGCGGGAGGGATTCGAGCAGTATCTCGCCCAGTACGTGTTGCAGCCCGACGACCAGGAAGAGTACATGCGGCGCGTGCAGAACCAGGACTGGGGCGCGATGAGGGAGAGCGACACATGAGCGACGACTACAAGCCCGTGCTGCGCCCCGGCTCTGACCCAATCGTGTTCTTCCAGGTTCCTGGAGCAACTGAGGCGGGCGAGACGGCTAAGGGGCACATAATGGCGGCGGCTATTTCCCGCGCTCTGAACGATGGCGATCTGGTAGTCATGGGCGCAAACAGCCTGTTGCCGCTGGCCGCCGCCCGCCTCGCCCAGTTGACCCACGCACCCAACTTGTCAATCATAACCGGGGCGAGTGGCGGGGTGAACACACTTGTAGAGCCGCTGGCACCTTCGTCCGGCGACTATGCCAACCTGGTGGCCGAATGTGTGCTGCAATTTCAAGAGGTCTTGATGCTCCAGATGAGCGGGCATGCCCAGGTGTTCTTCGCGGGCGGTCTACAGATAGATACGCACGGCAACTGCAACCTGGCCTTCGTGGGCGACATTGAGAAGCCAACTTTGCGCGGCCCAGGTTCGGCCGGCGTTCCGTGGTCGCAACATTCCACTAGGACCATCCTCTACACCACCTCGCACACACGCCGCGTATTCGTGCCCCAGGTCGATTTTGTAAGCTGCCCCGGCTGGAATGCCGCTGAGGGCACGTCCAGGGTGAACGGGCCTCAGCTTGTGGTCACGCCGCTGGCCCTGATGGACTTCAGCGATGCTGGTGACATGCGCCTGGTGAGCCTGCACCCTGGTGTGTCCCTGGACCAGGTGCGCGACAACACCGGCTTTGACTTGTTGCTGCCCGCTGGCGACTTGCCCACCACACCCGAACCAACTCCCCTGGAACTCCAGCTGCTTCGCGCAATGGACCCTGACGCGCTCCTCACGGTAGTTGTCTGACACGCCATCTTGAACAGGGTGAGCGGCAGGAGCAACCTGAGTACCCCATGCCTCGTTATAACTGCAAAAGGAAGTTGCATAGCAAAATGGAGGACAACGGGTAAATGAGCATCTTGAATATGAACAGGTCGAAGGGGCGCGCGTGGGGCCGGGTGGCGTCAGGTGTGGCTGTGGCTGCGCTCTTCGCGGGCGTGGCGCTTCCGACTCCCGGCGCGGTCGCACAGACCGACGGATTTGCCGACCCTGCTTTCCGCCAGGTGTGGCAGCGCACGGACCTGCCGTTACAGCAGGGTAGGGTCGCCAGGAGTTGGATCTGGGGTCCGGCCCCCGGTAGATCGCTGCGAGAGCCATTCGCGGAAAGCCCCGGTGGCACGCACCTGGTGCAGTACTTCGACAAGGCGCGCATGGAGATCAACAATCCGAACCAGCCAGCCAGCACTCCCTTCCATGTGACGAACGGCCTGTTGGTGGTCGAGATGGTAAGCGGCCGCATCCAGACGGGCGTGAACAGCTTCGAGACGGTTGGTGCCAGCGACCAACTGATAGCGGGCGAGCGGGGCGCGGATGCTCCCACGTATGCCGCCCTGCAAGGCGTGGCCTCTGTGGGCCTGCCGGGGGCTGACAGGCGGGCTGCCCCTGTAGCGCCGGGCGTGGTCATGCCTTCGCAGTACATCGACCGAAACGGCGCGGTGTCGCGCAACCACCCCTCACTGGTGGGTGCCGAGGCGTTGAAGTCGGCGGGCTTCGTGAGCGAGACCGGGCACAACATCCCCGACGTGTTCTGGAGCTACCTGAATGCCGAGGGGCCTGTGTTCGTCAGCAATGGTTACGTAAACGACAGGATCGTGAACTGGGTCACCGACTTTGGATACCCGGTGACCGAACCATTTTGGACCACCATCAAGGTGGAAGGCAGGGACCGGCTGATTATGTTCCAGGCCTTCCAGCGGCGCATACTTACCTACTCGCCTGCCAACCCCATGGGCTGGAAGGTGGAGATGGGCAACGTGGGCGCTCAGTACTACACGTGGCGCTACGAGACCCCCAATGTAACCTGCCAGCGAGTGCCGGTGCGGGGCTTTGGGAGGGTGTGGGCCGACAACCGCAACGTGCAGCGCGACCTGGGCTGCCCGCTTCCCTACCCGCCCTTCGACAAGGAGATCGTGGTCAAGACCGCCTTCCAGCCGTTCGAGCGCGGCTCGATGCTCTATATCGAGCGGACGACCTACACAGTCGAGCGCATCATCTACGTTTTCTTCGAGGACGGTACCTTCCAGCCGTTTGAGGACACCTGGCGTGAAGGCCAACCTGTGAGTGGGGGCCAGACCCCTCCACAGGGCCGTTTCGAGCCTATCAGGGGCTTCGGCAAGGTGTGGCGCGAAGGCACCGGCGCTCGCGTGCGGGAGCGCCTGGGCTGGGCTACGGCACCCGAGAAGGGAGCTGATGGCGCGTACCAGCGATTTGACCGGGGCGAGATGTACTGGTCGGGCACGGTGGACAAGATCTGGGTGCTGTTCAACAGCGTGGCCCCCGCAGGTGGTGTCCCAGGCGCGACCCCGGTGCCCGGACCCGGAGTGCCACCCCTACGCTATCAGGTGTTTGACGACAACTTCAATTAGTGGCTTACAGCCAATTTCGCGCATAAAGAGAGGGGCCGCGTTGTATCGCAGCCCCTCTCTCGTGTGTCTAAGCTGTACCGTGTCAGCGTTTGGTGGTCCAGAGCGTTTTGAAGCCTTCCCCGCGAATCATGCGTACGAAGGCCATCTTCTCCAGTCGCCAGAGTTGCTCGGCAGCGGCCTTCACCGCCGCGTCAGCCTCTCCATACGTGGCACCCGCGCTGACCAGCTTGTCCACAAGCATGCGAGTGACGCCGTGTTCGTCCAGGCGGCGCACAGATTTCATCCAGGGTACCCCCAGGATGCTGCGCACCTTGCCTAGCTGAGGGCGGAGCTTCTCAATCGAGCGGATGCGCTCCTCCATAGAGTTCACCTGCGGCATCACCTTGACCATGTAGGCGGACTGCTCGTTCCCACGGGCATCTATGACCATCGCCCGGCGCAGGAGCGGGAAGAATATGGTGACTACCTCAGCCTCCGAGATCCCGGAAAGTACCTGACTCAGAAACTGGTCTTCGTTATCCATGATTCGTCCTCCAGGCTCCTGCGCGTAGTGTAGTGGGTGCGGTTCGCAGGTATTATCTTACCGTGACGGTGTTGTCTTTGTCCAGTAAGAAGCCTGCCGCGATGCCAAGGATACCGAGTACCAGGTGGATCAGATTATCGACTACTGTCCACGGATGGGTGAGTATTCCTAGCGGGTTTGGAACAAAAAAGCCCAGGAGCCCCGTGAGCAATAGCACGACGCCTACCGCGCCCACCACAGTTTTGACTGTTCCATTGTCCACCTTAGCGAAGCCGAGGTAGGCGAAGAGCCCGCCCAACACGAGGTGCAGGATGTCTTCAGCGAGGTCAATGTTGAGGGCGCCGAACAACGGGTCTGGATCGCCCATGATAAGCCCTACCACGCCCAGTAGGAGTAAGACGATACCAACAATCTGAGCATATTGCCTTGCCATGTGATTGTCTCCTTCCGCTCGCCACGCCCCCCACAAGCAGCGATTGGCTAGCTAGAATGAACTACTGGCCGCCTCCGCCTGAGTTGCCACCACCGCCGTTGCCGCCTCCGCCACCGATGCGGGTGACTTTGGTGCCGCACTCAGGGCACACGCCCTGCGTCGCCGGCCGGCCATTCTTCAGGGTGATCTGCTTCGCGTCTTTCATGTCAACCATTTTCCGGTCTTTCACACAATATGCCTGTGGCATTTGAACACCTCCATTGGTATTTGGTTGAACTTGCAGACAGGCCCCCGCGATGCCGCAAAAGCGCGTAGTGTGTTCGGCGGTCCGTGCCTGTAATAGGCGTGATTATACACCCGCCCACGCGTGGAGTCAATAAGTGTTCAAATCTTTCGTCGTGTAAGTGCAAACTGCGGCTAGGCACAACTGTAGAACGTAAGTTTTGCACGGCGGATTGCTGAAAAGGGCAATTTGGAGCACTGAGGCGGGTCCCGAAACCTGAATTTAACGTCTGCGTTATTGGCTAATTGCCTCATGCATATAAGTTCCGCTTTGCTACGTGCCACATCTCGGAAACGCGCGTGCGTTGTAGAGGGCGCGCAGGCGCAGGCGCGCTTGCGCGCCCTCACTGGGCTGTTTGAGATAGCTTCTCCGGGGCCAGGATTGTTCGCACTTCCATGACGACACCAGTCCGGCTAGCGCGAGAAAGGGGCTGCACTCTGCCTGAAGTGATCGCTGACGGGCAACAACATGGAGGGGCACAAATAAAGCGTGCCCCTCCAGAGATAGTGCCGATGTGTTCTAGCTTGTGACCTGGGTCTTACCTCTTATGAGGTTGCCAGCACGGTCTCTCTAGCGTCGCGCATGTAGCTACGGTAACAGCCTATCGCGCTAAGAATTGCGCAGGCGCCGTAGGGTAGCAGCAAGGCTCCCAGGAGGGCGGCGTCCTCCAATATCGCTAGCACCACATAGATGATTGTGAGGAAGCCGACCCAGCCGCTCATGAGCATGACGCCGATGAAGGGCCGTCCGCTGTAGAACCAGCCGAGGCCGAGGAACCCTACCGCCTCCAAAGCCGTGGCGACCAGGCCACGGCGCTGGTTTTCGGCCCGGTTGGTGGAGAGGGCGCGTGGGTGCACCCTGACCGCCGCCTTACCCGCATCGCGCATGCGGCCTCGGAAGGCCCGGAAGTAGGCCCGGCGCTCCTCAACGCCTATTACTGCGCTGATGTGCCGGAAGAGCAATATGTAGCCTATACCCAGGATGCCCTGGGCTACCGCGAACAGCACGTACCGGCCCCACGGCCCCGCTACCGTCTGCCGGGCTTCGGTCGCGGTCGCGCCGTTGTGGATCGCGTTGGTCTCAACCAGGCCGACGCCGAGGTAGACCAGGTATGACAGGCTGATGCCAGCGCAGATGGTCAGGAGGGCCGTGCGACCTCCTCGTGGGTCCACTACCGGGCGGCCCAGGATGCGCGGGAGCAGGAAGATGGACATAGTCATGAGGGCCACTATAGCGAAGCCCACCATGTTGAGTTGCGCGTGGGACAGGGGTGTGACGAAGTAGCTTGAGGGCAGGCCGTCTTCGAGCCACTCCTGCGACCAGGGCAGAATCTGCACTACGCCCTGCACCGTGCCGATAAGGATAGCGACCACGCTGAAGCCGATGAACTTCCTGAGAGTCGCATCCACAGGAGCGTCGGCAGCAGGTTTGCCGCGCAGCGTCAGCAGTATGTTGGTGATAAAGGTCCAGAAGCCAACGCCCATAATCGTGGCTGTTGTGGAGAGCAGTAGCGGGTGCACTAAGCCCATAGCTTCCTTCGCTTCTACGTCGGTGAGGCCGCCGAGCACCATTTCACCTTCTATCCAACCCAGGCCGACAGCGGAAAAGTAAAAGCCGAAGATCCCAACCACTATGCACCAGAAACTGAACTTGGCGAGGGCGAGACTGTAAATCGGCCGCCCAAGCATGCGAGGCAGGAAGTAGTAGAGCAGCCCCATGATGGCGACGCTCACGCCTCCCACCAGGTTCATGTGGGCGTGAGCCATCGGGTCGATCATGTGGCCTGCCGCCCCGGTGCTACGGAGCCAGTCTAGCGACCAGGGTAGCACCTGGTAGACACCCTGCACCGTGCCGAACAGCAGCCCCGTGGCCGCAACCGCGAAGAACTTGGCTAGCAGGAACTCCGAGTCGGTCGCCCCGGTCGCTGGATTTACCTTGCGCTCGCCCGCGGCCCGGCCTACCGTCACGTACACGTTGGTAACGAACGTCCAGTAGCCGAGGCCCATTACTGCCGCCGTCATCGCCATCGGTGCCTTGTGGAGGGCACCCATCCACTCGCGGGCGGCGTCGTAGGGCCACCCAGCGTGCACCATCATGCCTTCATAGGTGCCCACCGAGAGCATCGCAAGGTAGAACCCGAACACACCGATCAGCGTGGCCCAGAACGAGAGATTGGTCAGCGCCTGGCTATATAGGGGCCTGCGACACACCCTGGGGAGCACGTAATAGATGAGGCCCGTCATGCTGATGGTGCCCGCGCCCACGATGGTGATATGCGTCTGGGCGAGGTTAGTCACCATGTGGCCGCCGTAGTCCGCATCGCGCAACCAGTCGGATATGCCCGGCAGGCGCTGGATCACGCCCTGGATCGCGCTCAGGATGAGGGCTGCCGCCGCCGCGTAGAAGAAGCGGGCGAGGCCGTGGTCGTAGTCATGCTGCGTCTGGGCCTGGTCCTCCGTCGGGGGTGCCGGACGGCTGCCCGTTATCGCCTGTTGTGCCGTGATTGATGCCATGTTTTAGCCAACCTTTTCTATTGCAATGTTCCCCTGTCGTGGTGCTATTCCGCAGGGTCAACGTAGAACTGGTAGTAATCACGCCCGCCGAACATGCCTTCGCTAGGCACGTCCACCTGGTAAGCCCCCGGCTTCCAGGTGCCGCTTTCCGGCCTGATTAGAAGGGACTTGCCTCCAGGCTGGCGCACGTAATCCATCGGGTACTCCTCGGGATCGCCGATGATGTAGAGGCGATAGTTGGAGACTTCGGTGCTGATGTTTGCCGACTGCAAGAGCACCGCGTCGAGATCGTCCTGCCTGACGTGCGCGCCTACGGTGGGGTCAATAACGCCCGCCGTGGTGGTGGTAAGTAGCTTCACCAGGTCGGTGACGTAGCCAGTGTCGTTGCCGGGCAGGAGCTTAAGGTAAGCGCCGCGCTGGTCGCTGGCCGGCATGCCCGCCGCGTTAGAGTCTACTGCCCCGAAGCCGTCCGGGTCCTCAACCGTGAGGAGCACCCAGACCTGGAGCAGTGACATAAGAAACATCGCCAGCCCCAGTATACCAAGCACGATATATACGGGCTTTCGCCAGCGTAGTATCGCGCTAGACTGTGAATCCATTCAATTCCCTTCTAGTCGCCCGGACGTTGAGCGAGCACTCCCATGAACCGTCAGCCCATCACCTCGTAAATGTCAACCACGGGAGTGCTCAAGTAGGTGCTGACATCGCGCTCGAAATCGCGCACCATTGGTATGCTGGTGTAATTCTCGATGTTGTCAAGCTCGTACCACTGCGAGTATATGAGCACCCTGATTGCCCCGTCCGGCAGGCGCTGCATCCAGACGCCGCCACGATGGAAGCCGGGGGTGTTCTGAGCAGCGATCTTTATGCCGTGCACGGAGGCCAGGTAGAGGTTGTGGCCTGGCTCGAGTTCCTGCGTGCGCTCGGCTGGGACCGTGAAGGTTATAGTGCGTACGAATGCCATGCGCTAGCCTCGCTACTTGAGTGGATACTGCGTAAAAGGCGAACTGGAGTAGGTGTTCCCGATCCCCATATAAAGCACTGCCGCCAGGATGAACAGCATGAGCACGCCACCCAGGATAATGCCCCAGGTCATATTCGGTCTGTGGTCACCTGCGCTCTCAGGCTCTTCAACGGGCGCTTCTACACGGGGTTGGGAGCTATCTCCCGCGCTCTCCGGCCCACCGGCACCGGGTTCGGGTGCGAGACCGTAAAGCGGCTCGTGCGCGGAGACTTTCCGTAACTCGTGCGCTGTCTGGATTGTATCCTGGGTGAGCCTCGCCTCGTGCTCCATGTTCCTCTCCTCTTGCCCTTCCTAAAGCTTGCCCGCCGTCGTGAATTTCACAATGCCACTCAATAGTCGTAGTTGAAGATCAGTGTGACGATAGGGTAGCCTATCATGAAGAGGGCGACCACCAGGTAGAACATCAGCAGGAACCAGGGGATGGGGCCGTTGCCTTCCTGTGTTACCCCCGCGAAGTCCTCGATGTTACGGCCCAGTACGTCGGGTAGGTTCTTGCGGTCCTTGCCCGCGCTCGCCCACAGCCAGATGAGGCCCACTATGAGGGCGATCGCGCCCCACATGACCAGTTCAAGCGGCAGGTTCCAGGACCAGGGTTTGATTAGGTCGTCATCGTTCGGGAACGACATATCAGCTTTCCTCCGCCTTCCTCAGCGTGCCTAAATACCCGTCGGCTTCGCGGCAGGACCGCCACCCGCGCCGGCACTAGCGTTAGCAGCTTTCGTGCCTTGTCCTTTGCTCGCCCGCTGCTCCTCGGCCAACAACGCGGCCTCGCGAGCGTCCGACTCTGCCATGATGGCTTCGTAGTCCTCGGCGTTGTCCAGCATGGTGAACTTGGACTCTTCGACGTTGTTGAACTGCCCCGTGCGTAGCGCCCACCAGCCCATGAAGATACCCGTAAGTATCGCGACGAATGCGCCGATGAGCATCCAGTTCGCCACAGCCAGTTCGTCGTCGCCTATATTCTCGTGCGCCGATGCTACGGTGGGGACCGCCACCAGGAGCAGTGCCGACATCCACCAACATAGCTTCATTAGCCGTAAGTATCTTCTCATAGCCCAGTCACCCACTTCCTTAGCGCCACCTTGTGCGGCCCCTACGGGGTTGTATCCTCATTGCCGGGTGCCACCGTAGGCTGACCTCCACCGCCGGGATTGTTCGCGTCACCCGGAGCAACCGTGCGCTCGGGCACGGGTCCGACCGTCGCATTGGTGCCGGGGGTCTGGTCGCCGGTTGGTTGCGGCGTCGAGTTTGCCCCTGTCGCGCCGCCGGTCTGCCCAAGACCACCTTCGGGCGTCACCACAGGGACGTTACCCGGCGCAGGGTCTATGGGCAACGGCGTCGAGTGGATTGGCACTATGTCCGCCGGGCTGACCATCATGCTGGCATCCAGTTCATCCACCAGCAACCCACCGTTGGGTATGGTGCGTATAAAGTTCGTCACGTCCCAGATGTCGTTGACGGTCAGCACGTCGCCCCAGGCTGGCATAGCCGTGCCATCCACACCAAACAGGATGGCATCGTACAATTCGCCGTCGCTGAAGAAGAGTTGCTGGCTGGCGTCGGTGAAGTTACGCGGTGCAGGGTTAGCCACGAAGCGGGCAGCGGGGCCTTTGCCGTCGCCCGTGAAGTTGTGGCAGCCGATGCAGTTGGTAGTAAATATCTGCTTGCCGTGCACCAACGAGCGCGTAGTCGGCTCCATAGGATTGCGGACGTTGCGCCAGGTGCTTGGGAACCACTCGTGGATAATTTCTTCGTTGCCTCTTGCGCGTTCGGTCAGCAGCTTCGTTTTTAGGGCGCGCTGTCGTTGCGCCCGCTCTACACCCGCCTGCCCGCCGAGACTCTGTACGTACGCTATCAGGTTCTTGATATCTTCAGTCGGCTCATAATCGCGGTAATAGAAACTGAACTGAGGCATGATCGACTTGGGTGAGGTCCAGCGGGGGTTGTAGAAGTGGGCCAGGTGCCACTCATCGTCGTGAGCGCCACCTTCCTGCGAGAGGTCGGGGCCTGTGCGCTCGGTACCGAGCAGGGGCGTCTGCTGGTAGTAGTAGTCTCCAGCCTGGGCCACGCGGCCAACCGTGCGGAACGACTGCACGCCGGTCCAGTCCTGGGGCCGCAGGTACTGGCTGTGACAGTACACGCAGCCGTTAGCGGCGTACAGCCTGCGCCCTGCCTCTTCAGCAGCAGTAAGCGGGCGGGCGTCCGCGGAACGCGGTGGCTGGAACGTCAAATAGGGCAAGGCCACCACAATGAAGATTATCGAGGCGAAGACGATGAACGCACCGAGGAACACGGTCCGCCCGTCCATTCTGAAAACTGCTCCACCGTTGTGGTCCATTTACACTCCTCGTCTTCAGGTCTGACAATGGGAGACCCTACAATGCGGGGTCGTGGCTAAGTCTAATTAGGCGCTTCCGCCGGTGCCGGGGCAGCAGCCGTCATGGGTTGGCTGGCCGTAACTGTCTTGTAAATATTCCAGGCCTGGAGTATGCCCGACAGCACTATCATCGCCCCCGAAATGGCTCGTACCACCAGGTAGGGCTTGAGTTCCGGCAGCACCTTGTACTGCGAGTCTCCGCTGAGCCACATCGCACCCTGGATCAGGCCACCTATCTGCAAAGAAAGCATCATCAGCAGGAAACCCGCGGTAACCAGCCAGAACTGAATCTCCGCCAGGCCGGGGCTGTAAATGCGCCTGCGCAAGGTGACGGGGATGATGTAGTATATGGCCCCCATCATCCAGAAGGAGAATGTGCCGAGCAATGCCAGGTGGGCGTGCCCCACGATCCAGTTGGTGAAGTGGATCAACCTGTTGAAGCCCTGGATTGCCTGCAATGGCCCCTGGATACAAGTTATGAAGTAGAAGACCGTGCCCACTATCATGAACTTGAGCGGCAAGCTCTCGTATATCTTGCCCCAGTTGCCGCGCATAGTTAACCAGATGTTAGTGAGGAAGGTAAAGACCGGTATGAATAACCCTAGAGAACCGACGACCGCCAACGTCTTCAGCCAGCCAGGGGTAGGGGATTGAAGTATGTGGTGCTGGCCTACGAGGCCATAGAAGAAGGCAATCGACCAGAACCCTATCAGCGACAACAGGTGGCTGTAGAGCGGGCTTCTGATAATTACAGGGATGATGTAGTAGGCAATGGCGGTGCCGGACGTGGTGAACCAATAGCCGAGCACGTTATGGCCGTAGAACCATTGCCACGTAACGTCAATTATGCCTGTCAGCCCGCCGGAGGGGAAGCCAGCGAGATTTGTTTCCGCGCTGGGCAGTAATGGTTGCCACATCACGTTGCCAACGAAATACAACATAGGCATCCATATCATGGTGCCCATGATGTACCACAACGACACGAACAGCTTCTTTTCCTTGCGGTTGAAAATAGTGCGGAAGATGTTGTAGCCCGCGAGCAACAGGGCTGTCATCACCATGATGTCCAGGGGCCAGATAAGCTCCGCGTACTCGCGCGCCTGTGTCATACCGTTGGCAAGAGTAAGATAGCCCGCGATGCCCACCATGTTCCACAGGATCATAGTGATGTTGCCCAGGACTTCGCTGTAAAGCTTAGTGCCGCAAAGCCGGGGCACGATGTAGAGGAAGCTGCCGAGTTGGGCCATCGAGAGCCACATAAAGAGCACACCGTTGGTATGCAACACCCGCAGTCGCCCGAAGCTCAGGAAGGGTATGCCCGCCAGGAAGTCGGGGCTAATCATCTGGGTGGCGGCGATCAGACCAACGAAGTCGGCAATGGTCAACCAGGCAATCGCCGAGTAGAGGAAATTACGCGAGGCGCTACCTTCCCCCGACAGAAAGCCCGCGCGACCACGCGCATAGTCTAAATCCCGCACTGCTACGGACATAACTCCTCTTCCTCCCTCAGTTCCTCAACCTGCCTGGTATGGTATCACCCCGGTGCCGAGTTAGCGAGCATCTGTAAGTGGCCTGCGTGCTTCCGAGCCGGCATGCGCTGGCACGACACAGGTTCAGGTTTACGCGGATAGGCGGCGCATCGAGTAGGCGACCGCTCCCGCAGAAAGCGCGACGATGAGGCCCAGTGTAACGAGACCGGCCGCACCCTGGTCCGTGGGTGCCGGGTAAAGCAGCGTGTTCCACGTGGAAACGGCCTTCATGCCGCGCGTCTCGCCTCTCGCGCCGTTCCACACGGCGAACGCAACGGCGGTGTTGATGCCGGGTGCCAGCGGTGCCGTGCCTTCGTCTCCCTCGGAGAGCGCACGCTTGAAGACCACGTGCCACATCTCGCCGTCGTGATGCGAGTATACCTGCGGGTCGGTGCCCGGTGTTTCGACCGCCTTGCAGATGCCATTGCTGGTGAGGTTGCGCACGCCCTGGCCCTCTCGTGGCAGCGCGCCCATGTTATCCAGGCGCTCGCGCTCCAGGGTCGCCCTCCACTGCCAGATGTTCACCCGGCTGCTGCTCTGGCCCATGCACTGGTAAGGCACGTGCGATGGGTCGATGGGCAACTGGATGGCCGCAGAGTCGCTCGGTACGCTGCCTGGAACGTCGTTGCGTGTGTTGTCCTCCCACGAGACGCGGAAGCCGATGCTCGTGCCGTCGTCTAGCACTCTCACGCGCACGGCCCTGGTGGTGCCGCCACCGGGTTGGTAGATCTGCTGGGCGCTCAATGCGATTTCGGCCTCTTTGGCCCGGTCCCACAAAGGCGACTGCGGGTCTGTGGGTACCGCCTCTTCTATCTGCACTATATCGACCGAGTTCGCCGCCGATGACGCCAGGGGCACGTTCAACAGCCCCAGGCCCAGGCCCACCACAATCAGGAGGGCCACGATACTGAGCGC
>JALZHI010000224.1 GCA_030913985.1 Chloroflexota bacterium
GCCTTCCTCACGCGTGAGCCGCCGGGCCGCCTCGAACGAATCGCGGTCGCTCACCGTTACCCACTCGTCTATGACCGAGCCGTCGTAGGTGCCGGGTATGAAGTCCTCGCCTATGCCTTCCACCTTGTAGGGGCGGGCGCGGTCCTGCGTGTAGATGGAGCCTTCGGGGTCGGCTCCCACGATGCGGACGTTCGGGTCCTGCTCCTTGAGGAACTTACCGATGCCTGAGATGGTGCCGCCCGTGCCCACACCCGCCACGAAGGCGTCTATCCTGCCGCCGGTCTGCCGCCAGATTTCGGGGCCGGTGGTCTCGTAGTGGGTGCGGGGGTTGGCGGGGTTGAAATACTGGTTGGGCTGAAACGCGCCCGGTATCTCGCGGGTGAGGCGGTCGGCCACGCTGTAGTAGCTTTCGGGGCTTTCGCGGGGCACGGCGGTGGGGGTGGTCACCACGTCGGCCCCGTACGCCTTGAGCAGGGCTATCTTCTCCAGCGACACCTTGTCGGGCATGATGAACACGCACTTGTAGCCCAGGATGGCGGCTGCTATGGCAAGCCCGGTGCCCGTGTTGCCGGAAGTCGGCTCGACAATGGTGCCGCCCTTTCGGAGCAGACCTTTCTCCTCGGCGGCCTGTATCATGCGGATGCCGATGCGGTCCTTCACCGAGTTGCCGGGGTTGAACATCTCCAGCTTGGCGAGCATGGTCGGCTTCAGCCCTCGCCCTACCTTGTTCAGGCGCACCATCGGGGTGTTGCCTATGGTCTCCAGGATGTCGTTATAGACTTCCATTATCTATACCATGTCCTTTCACGGGCGACGCTGCCCGGCTATACGCTGCAATTTGCTATATAGGAACCGTAGACCGCTCCCAGCCTCGCAAAAGGGAAAGGGATGCTCTCAGCCGAATTATAGTTTGCTCGGCGCGGCGAGTCAATGGCATAAATGGGTGCCTACGTTTGCATAAACCACAAGGGGAGGGGCACTACGCCGCGTCCGTTGGTGCTTGTACTCCAATGGTCGATACCTGGGACCGAAGGTGACTTTGTCATTCTGAACGCAGTGAAGAATCTCGTCCTCTATGCAGGTGTTGCCCCTTTCCTGTGGGAGTGGGTCGCACAAAGAAAGGCGTTACCTGAGTGGTGAGGGACGAGATTCTTCACTGCGTTCAGAATGACAAAGTGGGGTTTGGTTGCCTGCATTCAGCAGCATCGCTACCCGCCTTCTTGAGATCCTTCGCTACGCTCAGGCTGACAGAGGGAGGTTTGGTTCTTACAATTGTAGACCAGGGCCTCCCACCCAAGGCGGGATGCTGCATGCTCCTACGCCTGACCTTTTCCAATCACGTACAATAAGATGGAAACACAACACCACGCCTAGAACCGAGCCATTCAAGTGCCAGCTAACCGCTTAGTTACCCCCAACGCAATCTCACAAGCTCGTATTTCCGCGCTTCCCCTCTTGCTGCTCGCCCTGGCCGCCCTCATCCTTTCGGCCTGCGATTTGGCGCAGCCGGGTAGCGGTGCTGGGCAATTGGACGGCTGCTGGGTGAGGGTGCCGGGGCCGGAGCTTGAGGCCGAGTTTGTGGACGTGACAGCGGTGCACGCTCTCTCGGCGGACGATGTCTGGGCGGTGGGGCACACCGGCACGCCAGGCGGCGACCTGTCGCGCACGCTTACGATGCACTGGGACGGTACGGAGTGGCGCACGGTGCCCAGCCCCAACGGGCCGAACCCCGGCAGCGGGCGCAACAGCCTCTACGCGGTGTCGGCCTCGGCTCCCGATAACGTGTGGGCGGTGGGCGCTTATACGACGGGCGGCAGCCAGTTCAGGACGCTGGCCCTGCGCTGGGACGGCAGCGAGTGGCGCGCGGTGCCCACCCCGAAGCTAGGTGAGTACGACGACGAGCTGAAGGCGGTGCTGGTCATGGCCCCTGATGACGTGTGGGCGGTGGGCAGCTACCTCAACCACGAGAACGAGGACGGCCACATGGTCATCCTGCACTGGGACGGCGCGGAGTGGACCCGCTCGCCCCTGCCCCTCAACGTGACGCATACGCTCCTGAGCCTCGCCGCCAACGGTCCCGACGACATCTGGGCTGTAGGCACGCAGGTGCTCCACTGGAACGGCACGAACTGGCGCATCCTCTCCACCCCCACCGCCGAAGGTGCCTACTTCGACGGCGTGACGGCCCTCGGCAGGGACGACGTTTGGATCGTGGGCAACGACGGCACGGACGCTATCACGTTGCACTGGGACGGCGAGAAGCTGGACATAGTGCAGGTACCCGGCATGGCCGCCAACGCCTTCCTGCACGAAGCCACAACTTCAGGCAGCGATGTGTGGATAGCGGGCGAGAACGTCGCCAGGCCGAGCGTGCGCGAGACGCTGCTGATGAAGTGGAACGGCGCGCAATGGTCCCTGTATCCGAGCGCCGTGCCAGGAGCGGACGCGCGCTTGCAGGGCATATCGGCGGCCAGGGACGGCAGCCTGTGGGCGGCAGGCTCGGTGACGGAGGACGGCAAGAGCAAGCCGCTGTTCCTGCGCTACAGCAGCGAACCGTGCGCTCCATAATTCGTCGCTCTTGCGAAAACGAGCTAGGAAGCCGCCCCGGCCAGCACCTCGCCGTGCCGCACCTCAAGCAGCGTGGCGCGCTCAAGGAACTTGGGATCGAAGCCTGCCAGGTCGGTGGTGGTGATGAGCGATTGGTATTGCTGCGAACTGACCGCGTTGAGCAGGTAGCCCCGGCGGTTGGCGTCAAGCTCGGAGAGGATGTCGTCCAGCAATAGGATTGGAGTGTCGCCCGTCTCGGCGGTCATGAGGTCCACCTCGGCCAGCTTCAGGGCCAGCACGGCGGTGCGCTGCTGCCCTCTCGAACCATAGGCGTTGAGCGGCAGGGCCTGCCCCGGACCTGTAGACGCTTCGCCAAGCTGGAACACAATGTCGTCCCGGTGCGGCCCCAGCACCGACATGCCCCGCCTCAACTCGTTGGGCCGCGCCTCGTCTAACTGCCGCTTGAACTCCTCGGAGATGCGCTCTATGTGCCGCTCCAGGTGGGGTATCCTGCCCCTGGCCGCAGGGTCCAATGCCGCCGTGGTCTCGTCTCGGCCCAGGTCGGAGAGGGCGCTTTCGGCCTCCATCTGCGCCACAAGCTCGGGTATCACCAGCTTGCGAGCTTCGGGGGCCACCGCCGATTGGTAGGCCACGTTCAGGCGTAGCTCGGCGGTGGGGCGGCGCTCGCGCAGCATCTGGTGGGTGTTGGAGCGGCCGTTCACGGCGTCGGTGCCGGCCAGCGTGTGGTGCACCGCCTCGGCCCGTTGGGACAAGCGGACGGCGAACACCTCCCGGCGCAGCACCACGTAGGCCCCGTGCTTCACAAGCTCCTCGTCCCAGTAAGCCATCTCCTCGGCCACGTCACGCGACCCCGCACCCCGCCCCTGCTCCTTCAGCGCCTTGAGCAGCGAGTTGCGCTGGGCCAGCACCTTCATGTACTGGGCGAGCAGGCGCACGTAGCGGTGGTCCATCTGCGAGATGGTCACGTCCATGTACTTGCGGCGCAGGGCGGGCGGGCCGGTCACCAGGTCCACGTCCTGCGGCGTAAAGAGCACCACGGTAGCCTGCCCCACCAGGTCGAGGGCGCGGCGGGCCACTCCGTTCACCTTGATCCGCTTGCGCGCCTGCACCGTGCCAGCCAGCCCACCCGGCCCCGCAGGCTCCTCGTCGCGCACGATCAGTATCTCCACCGCCAGCGGGCCACGCTCGCGCTCTACGTGGGCCGTGATGCGGGCAAAGGGAGGGGAGCCGAGGTCGGCGGGCGCGGCGAAGTTCACCAGTTCCAGGTCGGAGGTGGCGCGGGGTGAGCGAGTGGTCGCCAGCATGTATACGGCTTCGAGGAGCGAGGTCTTGCCGGAGGCGTTATCGCCCTGCAACACGGTCATGCCGGGCGATAGCTCCAGGGAGAGATGGTTATAGTTGCGGAACTCGTCTAAGTTGAGAGTTTGAACGTGCATGGCCCCTTTGGGGCG
>JALZHI010000079.1 GCA_030913985.1 Chloroflexota bacterium
GGATGACAGGAGGAGGTTTTGGTCCGTAAATGTAAACAGCCTAGCATCTGCCAACCCAGTAACACAAGCCGCATCACGTTTCACGTTTCACGTTTCACGTTTCAGAACCCAGCATCATTTTGGCTATATAGTAGTAGGCCTATTGTACCATAGGTACTGGTTGACACCCCATATAGCGGGTGCTATACTCGCACACAGGGGGTCATAGTACCTCTGCACGATTGGTACCATCATGCCCATTTGCGATTTGGGAATTCGGATTTCGGATTTGTTCCGAGATCAGCTAAATCCGAAATCCGAATTCCCAAATCCTAAATCCCAAATGACACTACGCATACTACATCTCGCTGACATCCACCTGGGAATGGAGAACTATGGTCGGGTCGATCCGGCCACAGGTCTTTCTACCCGGCTGGGCGACTTCCTGAAGACTCTCAACGAGGCGCTCGATTGGGCGCTGAATAACGACGTGCACCTCGTCCTAATCGCGGGCGACATTTTCAAGAATCGCGACCCCACCCCCACGGTGCAGCGAGAGTTCGCCAGGTGCATACACAAGCTGTCGGCGGCGGGCCTACCCACCTTCATACTTGTGGGCAACCACGACGTGCCCAACGCCCTCTCTCGCGCCAACACGGTGGAAATCTACAGCACCCTGGCGGTGCCCGGCGTCAAAATAGCCCAGAAGCCCAGCTTTCACGTGGTGGACACGAAGGCCGGGCCAGTGCAGATTATCGCCATACCGTGGCTGTCGCGCAGCTACATGCTGAGCAACAAGGACTTCCGCAACCTCGACCCCGACTCGCTCAACCGCGAGATGATAAACCTGGTGGAGGGTTTCATCGACCAGTCGCTCGAGAAGGTGGATACCTCGCTGCCGGTGATACTGACGGCCCACGCCTCGGTGCAGGGCGCGGTCTTCTCGACCGAGAAGGAGATCATGCTGGGGCAGGACGTGGTTTACCCCAAGGCGATGCTGATGGACAGCCGCATCGACTACGTCGCTATGGGCCACATCCACAAGCACCAGGTACTCAGCCACCAGAAGCCGCCCATCGTCTATCCCGGCTCGCTTGAGCGGATCGACTTCGGGGAGGAGCGCGATGCCAAGGGGTTCGTGACGGTGGAGATAAGCGACCCCGGTGCCGACGGCGAGCGCGAGGTGACGCACACTTTCCACGAGGTAGGGGCGCGCCCGTTCCGCACTATAAAGGTGAACGCGGACTGCGACTTCCCCACCGACGAGGTGTTGCGCCGCATCGAAGAACGGGCGGTCGACATAGAGGGTGCGATTGTGCGCCTCATCATTGACACCACGCCGGAACACCAGCGCGACCTGCGCCAGGACGAAATTCGCCAGGCGCTCAACTCGCACCGCCCCGCTTTCATGGCGGTCACCACCAATTACACGAGGGCACACCGTATGCGGTTGGGCGACCAGGTAATAGAGCAGATGACCCCCAGGGACGCGCTCTCAATCTACCTGCAAAGCCGCGAGACGCCACCGGACAGGGTACAAAACCTGCTTGGTTACTACGAGAAGTTGAGCGCCACGGTAGCGGAAGCAGAGAAAACGGCAGATTGATTTGGGATTTCGGAATGCGGATTTCGGAGTTGCTCCGATTCCAGCTAAATCCGAAATCCGCAATCCGAAATCCCAAATGGAGGAAAACATGGCTCAGGATGATAGTCGCTGGCAGGACTTGATGAAGATGCAGGAAACAGCGAACTCGGCCACCAACCCGGCGTCGGACCAGCCTTCGGGGCAGTTCAACGCGGACGACATCGAGTTCGAGTCGTTCATGTTCGATACCGGCACGGGACCGCTCCCCACCCTCGGCAGCCTGAACACCGACCCCAACATGGGCGTGGTGACGGCCGTGAACCCGCTCGCCGCCAACCTGGCAGCACACACCGGTAGCACCGGGCCACTGGGTGGAGGGCAGGCCCCCGCGCAAACGCCCGCCCAAGCCGCCCAACCTGACCAGCCCGCGCCCGCAGCGCCCGGCTTCGATTTCTCGGGCCAGAACGTGCCACTACCGCCCTTCCTGGCGGGCATGGAGTCCCAGCCCCAGCAGCAGGCCGAGCCTGAGCCACTGTTCCAGCCATACCAGTCCTCCCTCCACGCAGAGCAAAGCCACGACCAGCAGCAGACCGCTCCCCCGGCTGCGCCTCGTGGCACCGGACCGCTGGGCAGCCAGCACTCCAGCAGCAACCTGGCCGCGCGACTGTCGCAGTTGCAGGGTCAGCAAGGCACCGACGGCGCGCCCAGCGGTACAATGCCGCGTGGCACCGGACCGCTGGGTATGCGCGGGGGCACCGGGCCTCTCGGTGGAATGCCAAGCACAGGCACCGGATCGCTGCGAACCCCTGCCTCGGCTTCTACGGCGGGCGCTCAGGCTGAGAGCGAGAGCGCGCAGACCTCGCCCGCAGGCCCTATCAACCCCGCCTATTTCAAGACCCCTACCGGGCCGCTGGGCCAGCGCCTTCGCACGGGGCCGCTGAATCCCGCGAACCTGCGCCCCGAGCCGGAGGAAGCGCCTGCCGTTCCCGCTCCCATGCAGGCCGCCACGTTTGCTATGACGAGCACCTACACGGAGCAGGTGCAGAACGACCCGACCACCTGGAACGATATCACGCTCTCATCGGTAGACGATTTCAGCCAGGTGCTGCTCGCCCTGTACGGTCTGCCCGCCAACCTGCCGCCCGTTATCAACGAGGCCCCCGCCGCAATGGCAGCGATGAGCGCGGGCACGGCTGTGCAGGAGCGTCCCGACACCACCCAGGAGTGGGCCGGACTGCCCTTCGAGGACGCTTACAGCGCGTCCGCCGGACCGGCCCTTGCCGAGCCTGCGGTCGCCGGGGCAGAAGAAGCTCCTGTGCCCGGCTGGGGCGAGATGACGGGCGCGCCTCCTGAGAACAATTACACAAGTACCTTAGATGAAGTCGCTGCCCCCGGCTACGACGGCCCGCAGCTCGACTACGTGGTGCCGCTGGATGAGGCGGAAGCCCAGGCCCAGGCGCCCGAAACGGTAGCAGGCGGCACGTCGGCGGGTGACGCCCTTGAGTTCGACAGCTTCATGTTCGACGATGGGCACCCAAGCCAGTTGCTCGACCCCTCAGTGCTGGAAAGCCAGCAGCCCGCTCCTACTACTACTGCCTCCGGCATGGACGCTTTCTTGCAGCCGCCGGACGAGTTCGACATGGAGCCGCTACAGTACGGGACAGCCCCTGCTGAGACGCAGGCCCAGGCTCCCACTGCTACAACGCCGGAGGCCACCCAGGCAGAAGCCGAGATGGAGCCTGCCACCGATGATGCCGGTCAGGGTCCGTTGCCTTTCTGGCTGCAAGACACCTCCGACCTGGAAGTGCTCGCCAGGCAGGGCTACGTAGATATGGACCTCGGCACCGGCACCCAGGACGCTACCGAAGACCGGACTACGCCTGCGCAGACCGCCGAGTCCCTTGCGCCGCCTGCACCTGTGGAGTTGGAGCAGGAAGCCCGCGTGGCAACCCCTGATGAGCTAACCGGCGTAACCGCGGAGGATACCACCGAACCGTCGTCCGTCGCGCCTGCCGACCTTGAGCCTGCCGCCGAAGAAGGCTTCACCCAGGCTGAGGAATTCGACGTAGCGCCGTTCGACGCGAGCATGACGGCACCCAGCGTCGAGGCGGAAGTGCCCGGTGACGAAGCCGAGCTTGAGCTTGCGCCCACTTTCCAGACCGACACCTACGCGGGGCCGCAAGCGGAACTTGAGGCCGAACCCGCCCTGGAGTTGGAGGCAGAGCCTGCGGTGGAAGTCGCGGCCCAGGCAGAGGCGGATGTACCCGCGGACGAGCCTTACTACGCCGACCTGCCGCCGATTGAGCCGTTCGACTTCACTTCGCTTGGTCTGGCACCTGAGGAGGACGCCTACGGCTTCAACACCGAGGAACTGCTTGGCGTGCTGCCACCCACCCACGACCCCATGCGCGCCACCGCCGACCTGGACGTACTGGCCGACATCTTCGACGGCACCCCCGCGGGCAACCTCGATGATATGAACACTACGTTCAGCGCGGCAGCCTCGCTGGACGCCACGCCGACAACTCAGAACGCGCAGCGCACGCCCACGTCGCCCGCCCTCTCCCAGCTAACCTCTCCTATCGCCTCGTTCCTGGAGCCGGAGGAGGACGTAGAGGAAACGGCAACTCAGTCGCAGTTGCAAGCCCAGTTGCGCGCCCAGATGGAGGCGCAGGCGCAGGCCGCCACGCAGCCCGAACCCCTGGCCGAAGTCGAGCCGGTAGAGCCTGCGGAGCCGGTAGCTCCCCAGCCCCCACGGCGCGAAACGGGTCGCCTCGGCGGCGGGTGGACCTCGGCCGTTACCACCACGCTCTCTATGGGCGGCATAGACGACGACCTTGACATACGGGGCACCGAGGCGCAAGAGACGGGCCTGTTGTTCGAGCCTCCCGTGGCCGAAACAGTAGCCGCCCAGCCTACAGCCGTTCAGCCCGCAGCGCCTGAGCCGCTGGTCCCCCAATCCGTGGCAGAGCCTGTGGCCGAGCCCGTGGCAGCCGCCCAGGAAGCCCCTGCCGATCCCGGCTTCGATATTGAACCGTTCGACTACTCGCAACTCAGGCTGGAGGAAGAGCAGGAGATACCCACGGGTATGCTCGACCCCAGGAAGGCCAGGCGTCCGGGCACCACCGGCGAACTGATCTCTCCCGACCCAGGTGGGTCGCTGTGGAGCGAGCGCCCGGCCGCACCCGCCGAGGAGCCTGAGGACGACGAGGAGTCGTGGCAGGGCACCGAGCGCGATACCTCCCTCTTCATGAGCACCTCGCGACCCGCCTCTGACCGTGGCAAGTCTACCGGCTGGCTGACGGACGACGCAGCGCCCCTGGAAGAACCTGCCAGGCTGGCCGCCGCATTACCTGCTACACCCGCTCCCACTCCCGCGCCCGAAGCGGCGGCCACGCCCGAGCCTGAGGTGGAAGCGCAGACCGAGACCACCAGGGGTAGGGGACGCAAGAAGGGCGCGGCAGACGATAGCAGCGCGGTCAAGGCACGTGTGTCCTGGGCCGATGCTACCTCACCAGGCCTGCCCACGCTGCCCGACAGCCAGGACCTGCAAGGCATGACCACCGGCCCGCTCGGACAGGAAGAGCCGGAGGTCGAAGACGTAGAAGCCACCGTCCCGCAGGGCAGCAAGCAGACCCGCGCGCTGAAGCCCACGCCGGATATGGTACCTGAGCCGGCACTTGACGTAGCACCCGACGTAGCGCCCGAAACGCCTGCGGAACCTGAGCCGAAGAGACCGCGTGGCAGGGCTGCTACGGCTGCGACCTCAGCGCCTGCTCCCCAGGCGGCCCCTGTGGAAACACCCGCAGTGGAGCCTGTACAGGAGGTGGACACCGTCGAGGACGTTACACCTGCTGCTACACCTGTAGCTGCGGAGGCACCTGTGCCTGCGGTACCAACCACGCCTTCGGTGGCACCCACACCCACTGCCACTCCCGTACCCGTGGAGGTGCCTGAGTACACGTACCAGCCGATGCAGGGTCAGCAAGAAACGTCGCAACAAGTGGAGATGCCGAAGGTTGGTGACGGCCGCAGCATGTACACCTCCGGCCCGCTGCCGGAGCTTGAGGGCTTCGAGGCGCTACGCCAGCTAGTCGAGGCGAACCCCGACGACATCGGCGCGCACATGGCCCTTGCCGCCGGGTACAGCCAGCTAGGCGACCTCAGCACCACGCTGCGCGTCTACCGGCGAGTGCTGCGCAAGCGCAACGTGCCTCCCATGTTCCTCAGCCTCATCGCCGAGGAGCTTAACGACTACGAGCGTGAGATGCAGGGCGACGCTCACTACCACCAGGTACGCGGCGACCTCTACATGAAGCAGGGCCGCCACCAGGAGGCTATCCAGGAGTACAACAAGATAAGTTAGGCTTGTTCTTAAAAGGGGAAGGGCGCTGGTACTTATGCCAGCGCCTTTTTCTTCTTATCGGGACCTCATACAATCAATGGCTACTCTCTGTCGTACTTGGGCATTTGCTTCGGAACATCTAATAGCAGATGCGGTAGTGCGTACTCAGCGATAACTCTTATGATGCTTTGTCCAAAGTGCCATTCTCCTATCATGGGCACTCCACGCAGGCCCTACTGTAACTGCATGAGAGACAATGATGGCGAAGCAAAGAAGCGAAGGACCAGTGCACCAACCATGCAACTCCCCAACCTCGGAACAGAGACACCCGATGAATGGAAAGTAGCTCAACAGGCCGTAGCAGATCACCTGGCGGACGGCGATGTGGTAGAAGCGTTCAGGCAATGCCGGACCATCGAAGTATATACGGATGGCTCGGCTCCTATAGCTAATCCAGGAGGGCCAATTGGGTTCGCCGTAGTTGCGGTTGGATACAGAGAGCTAATCGACACTTCCCAACAAGACAGACCAAAGCCTTGCGCCCGTATCGAGTTAGGAGATTTCATAGCCGCACGTACTTTGGAACCACAAACCAGCAACAACAGAGCAGAAGTTGCTGGCGTGTTATCTGCATTCGAGTTGATACGCAAACTGGGGGAGAACCAAATAAGACTGGAACACGTTTACGTCTGGAGCGACAGCAACTACACGGTAAACTGCGGCAACGGCGACTGGCGTCGTAAGAAGAACACCGATTTGTGGGCTGCCTATGACATAGTGCTAGATGCGGCACAGCAGGCAACCGGCGCAACTATTGAGCTAAGCTGGGTCAAAGGCCACGCCAGCAACGAGTACAACGGCGCGGCGGATGAACTCGCTACGCGTGCGGCTTTCAACTTCGATGAAGTAACCTACAAACGCTTCAGAGCAGCCCAGGCAGTAACGGGTCGAGAAATGCCAGGACCAGTAGCACTCGCACAACATGATGTCAAATTAGAGACAAGGATAATAGACACACCAACAACGCACTCCGCCCCGGAAGATGGCCTGGAGCATACAGGAACAACCAGCACTGGTGAATGGCGCGTCGATACTGACTACGCCATACTGTTGCTAACACACCTCGAGGGTAACAGTCAACAAGGTGTAGGGTGTGGCAGTTGTACGGGCACCTACAGGCTTATTACCAACAAAGGACGCAGTTATCAAACGAAAGTAAAGCATGTAGGTGAACGCATACTCGGTGAAGGTGAATATTTGACGCTGTCCTCGGCGCTGGAAGACCTTACCGAACGCATCAAGACCGCTGGACGCGACCCAGGCAAGTTCACCGTCACCATCTTTAGCGGACAGGAACTTGTAACAAAGCAACTTACCGGTGCCTATCAGGTAAAGTCTCAGTTATTAAGACCACTCTACGAACAAGCACGCAGCGCCTTGAGTCGGTTTGGGAGAGTAGAAATAATATGGAAACCGGTTGCCATGCTAAAGAACGAACTCAGATAGGTCCAAAGCCCCTGAACAGCGGCCCCCAAACACGTTATAATTGGGGGCTATGCAGCAAAACGCCTCACAAGAAAGCCTCCCTCTCCTGGTCGTAGGCCTCGGCAACCCCGGCCCCAAGTACGCGGCTACCCGGCACAACGTCGGCTTCATGACCGTGGACGAGTTTGCGCGGCGGCACGGGCTGCGCTTCTCCACCAGGCAGGCCGACGCCGAGATCGCGCGCGGGGAGATAGAGGGCACCCGCGTCATACTCGCCAAGCCGCAGACTTACATGAACGACAGCGGCAGGGCGGTTGGCGCGCTGGCCCGCTTCTACAAGCTGCCCGCCAGCCGCGTGGTCATCATCTACGACGAGCTAGACCTGCCGGTGGGCACCATCCGCATGCGCGAGAAGGGGTCCGCCAACGGGCACAACGGCCTCAAGAGCGTGATACAGCACCTGGGCACGCAGAACTTCCCCCGTATACGTATCGGCATCAGCAGGCCCGCCATCTCCGACTACAAGCAGATAGACTGGGTGCTAGGCCGCTTCACCAAAGACGAGCAGGAGGTGATGGACGGCACCATCCCTCGCGCCGCCGAGGCCGTCGAATCGATCATCAGCATGGGCATGGAGCGGGCGATGAACAAGTACAACACGAAGGAAGAACAGGGCAAGCCCACCGCCAGGCCCACACCCGAGCCAACTCCACAAGAGCTTCAGCAGCGTATAAAAGAAGCAGAATCCCCGCCCGCACCCAAACGCGAAAGCTGGGTGGACAAGATACGCCACATCATCCGGGAGGAAGCGAAGTGACATTTCGGATTTTGGAATGCGGATTTCGGATTTGTCTGCAACTTGAGAAACAAATCCGAAATCCGAAATCCCAATTCCCAAATTGGGGCACAGCATGAGCCTCTCCGGTCTGTTGCCTCTGCTGTACGACCAGCGGGGGTACGGGGCGATTGCGCGCGGAGTGGCCTCGGGGGAAAACGTCTGGGCTGAGGCCCCGATGGACGCGGCACGGCCCTATGTGCTGGCCGCCCTCCACGCCGACGTAACCGCCCCGTCGAGCCGCCCCCTGATAGTGGTCGCGCCCCGGTCCGAGCGCGCCCGGCAGCTATACGAGGGTCTGCTTGCCTACTCGCCACCCGGCACCCCCATCCTCTTCTTCCCGGCCCCCGACCTGCTGCCCTACGAGCGCATAGCCCCCGACCCGACCATCATCGGCGAGCGGCTGCGGGTTATAGCTATGCTGCAACAACCCGAGTTGCGTGCGCAAGGGGCGAGTGGCGACGGGCAAGCGTCAGGCTCGGTAGCGGCAACGCTGCAAGAACTTGTCCAGAACCCGGCTAGAGGTGCCCAGGTACAGGCACCCATAATCGTCACCTCAGTATTTGCGCTAATGACCCCCACTCTCTCGCCCGCCGATTTGCAGCACGCCATTCGCGTAATCAGGCGGGGCGAGCGGGTGGTGATGAGCGACCTGTTGAGCCACCTGGTGGGCCTGGGCTACGAACCCGCCGCTATCGTGGAGGAACCGGGGCAATTCGGCAGGCGCGGCGGCATCGTGGACCTCTTCCCACCCACCTCCAACCTGCCCATTCGCGTGGAGTTCTTCGGCGATGAAATAGACTCCATCCGCCAGTTCAACCCACTGACCCAACGCTCCGAAGGGCAAGCCAACGCCCTGGTCATTACGCCCTCCTGCGAGTTGCCCCTCTGGAAGCACGAGGGTGCGTACGAGCAACTACGCGATATTGACACGACCAACCTGCGTGAGGAAGTGCTGGAGGAATGGCGCGACCACCTGGAAAAGACCAGTCGCGGGGAGTGCTTCGAGGGGCAGGAACTCTTCTCCCCCTTCTATACCCGTCCCCTGGCAAGCCTCGCGGACTACCTGGCCGCGCTCCGGCCCGCAGGCGACAACAAGCCACCCCTGCTCGTGCTGGACGACCCGGAGCTGATACGCCTGGAAGCCTCGGAGATAGAGCGGCAGGCCTCCGAGCTTTACCAGGGCTTCATCGACAACGGCGAGTTGCCGCCCGGACTTGAGCGGCCATACCTCAGTTGGGAAGAGGTGGCGGCGCACGGCCAGGGGCTGCCCACGCTCTCTATAGGCGGGGGCGCTGAAGGAGCTATCGAAGCGCCGCCCTTTACCGGCACCCGGCTCTACACGGGCAACGTCCCCAACGTGATTGCCGATCTGAAGGAGTACATCTCTAACAGGACGCGCGTAGTGATAGTGTCGCAGCAGTCGAGCCGCCTGCGCGAGTTGCTGGAGGACGAGGGTGTCTACCCCACCCTGCGCAAGGGGAAGCGGTCGGATGAATTACACGCCGTACCGGGCAACCGCAACATCGTAGGCGTCGAGCCTGCGGCGCTGTCGCAGGGCGCTGGCGGGCTGAACGAGGCGCTGACTTCGCCGCCGTCGCCCGGCACGGTCAACCTGCTGCAAGGCGCGCTCGCCGCCGGGTGGCAACTGATGCAGGGCACCCACACTGATACCCTGCTGCTTACCGACATGGAGATATTCGGCCGTTCTCAAACAGGGGTGCGCCGCGCCACGGGTCAGACACGCCGCTCGACCTCCGATGCCGCCGCCATCCTGCGCGAGAAGATGCTGCTGGAGCTAAAGCCGAGCGACTACGTTGTGCATGTGGAGCATGGCATCGCCAAGTTCGGCGGCCTGGTGCATATGACCGCCGGTGGTGCCGACCGCGAGTATATGCTCCTCCTCTACGCCGAGGGCGACCGCCTGTACGTGCCCGCCGACCAGACCGACCGCGTGGCACCCTACATCGGCGCGGGTCCACCCCCCGCCCTGCACCGCCTGGGCACCGCCGAGTGGTCCCGCACCAAGCGCAAGGTGCGGGAAGCCGCCGAGCTACTGGCCCGCGACCTGCTGGAGCTTTACGCCGCCCGCGAGGCCGCCGGGGGTTTCGCATATTCGCCTGACACGACCTGGCAGTACGAGCTTGAGGAGAGCTTCCCCTTCGTGGAGACGCCCGACCAGCTACGCTCCATAGCCGAGGTCAAGACCGACATGGAGGAGCCGCGCCCGATGGACCGCCTCATCTGCGGCGACGTGGGCTACGGTAAGACAGAGGTGGCCCTGCGCGCCGCCTTCAAGGCGGTCATGGACGGGCGGCAGGTGGCCGTGCTGGTGCCCACCACCGTGCTAGCCCAGCAGCACTTCAATACATTCAGCGAGCGCCTGGCCGCATTCCCGGTCACCGTGTCTATGATCTCGCGCTTCCGCTCCCGGCAGGAGCAGACAAAGATCGTCAAGGACCTGGCAGAAGGCAAGATAGACATTATCATCGGCACGCACATGCTTCTGTCGAAGTCGATTCAGTTCAAGAACCTCGGCATGGTGGTCGTTGACGAGGAGCAACGCTTCGGCGTGCGGCACAAGGAGCGCCTCAAGCAGCTACGCGCCGAGGTTGACGTGCTCACCCTCTCGGCCACGCCCATCCCCCGCACCCTCTACATGGCTATCTCCGGCGTGCGCGACCTCTCGCTCATCGAGACCCCGCCCGAAGCCCGCCTGCCTATCAAGACCTACGTGACCGCCTTCCGCCCGCAACTGGTGCGCGAGGTGATACTGCGGGAGCTTGAGCGCGGCGGGCAGGTATTCTTCGTGCACAACCGCGTGGAAACGATAGACAAGCTGGCCTACGAGATGGAGGCGTTGGTGCCGGAGGCCCGCTTCATCGTGGGACACGGGCAGATGCAGGAGGATATGCTCGAAAAGGTGATGCAGAAGTTCGTAGCCCGCGAGGCCGACGTGCTTATCTGCACCACCATCATCGAGTCGGGCCTGGATATACCCAACGCCAACACCCTCATCGTAGACCACGCCGACAAATTGGGCCTGGCGCAGCTATACCAGCTAAGGGGCCGTGTAGGACGTGGGGCCAACCGCGCCTACGCCTACTTCCTCTACCACTCGGGCCGCAAAGTCACCGTCACCGCCCGCGAGCGCCTGTCCACCATAGAGCAGGCGACCGAGCTAGGCTCCGGCTTCCGCATAGCCCTGCGCGACCTCGAAATCCGGGGCGCGGGCAACCTGCTCGGCCCCGAACAGAGCGGCCACGTAGCCGCCGTGGGCCTCGACCTCTACACCCGCCTCCTGGCCTCCGCCGTGGACCGAGTCCGCTCCGAGCGCAAGAGGGCGCAACGCACAGGCACCACCGGTGACGGTGCAACAGCCACCGCCACAACCCCACAAGTGGAGACAACAAGCCCGAAGGCCGACACCGCCGAACCGCCGACAGTGTCCATCGACCTTCCGATCACAGCCTTCCTGCCGGACGACTACGTACCGGACGCCGCCGTGCGCCTGCGCCTGTACCAGAGACTAGCGGCCAGCATGACCCCCGCCCAGGTGCGCGACTTCGGCAAGGAGTTACAGGACCGCTTCGGCACCCTTCCCGAACCCGCTGCTAATCTGCTCGAAGTGGTGCGCCTGAAGGGCCTAGCCATCACCGCAGGTGTCGAGTCGATCCGTGCCCTGGCCGAGGAATACCTCATCGTCGTGCCGGAAGACAGCCCCATACCGGAGCACGTCCGCATGCGCCTCCAACGCAAGCACAAAGACCTCCTCAAGACCAGCCCCCACCAGGTACGCATCAACCGCGCCCGCGCAGGCGAGAAGTGGCAGCAGATAGTCGCGGAGGTGCTGGAGGAAATGGGAGAGGCTGAAGGCTGAAACGTGAAACGTGAAACGTGAAACGTGAAACGTGATGCGGCTTGTGGCACAGGGTACGTGAATGCGACTCTGTTGGTAGTGCAGGACCAAAGCCCCGCCTGTGTCATTCTGAGCGTAGCGAAGAATCAGGTGGATAGGCGAGAGTCCTCAACGTTCAGGATGCAGTAGGCGAGAGGAACATTGTTGCTGTATACCAAGAGTCAAGAGCGGGCCACTGATCCTTCGCTACGCTCAGGATGACAGATGCCAATTTTGGCTGCTAACCCTCGACCTGCTGACAGATATCGCGTGATTCGCGGTGGATATTCCAGGTGAACATCGTCAACGTCGGCTACGACTCCACCAACTACTACGTGATAGCAGACACCCTCCCCCGGCTGCTGGTAGACGTTGGGTGGCCCGGAACCCTCCCCAAGCTGCGGCACGCCTGCGAGCGAATGGGCGTTTCGCTGCCTGAAGTCAAGCACCTCCTGGTAACCCACTACCACCCCGACCACGCAGGCCTGGTGCAGGAACTGAAACGCACCGGGACCAAGCTCATCGTGGCTGATATACAGGTCGCCGCAATACCCCTCCTACGCACCTACATGAAGCCCCAACACAACTACGTTGACATTGACCCCTCCGGTAATATTGTGCTGGTCCTCGAAGAGAGTCGCGCTTTCCTGGCGAGTGTAGGTATTCGTGGCGAAATCATCAGCACGCCGGGCCATTCGGATGATAGTATTACCCTGGTCCTTGACGACGGCGCGGCCTTCACCGGCGACCCGACCCCTCTCATGGCCGCACCTGACAACGAGGAGAGCGTCATCCGCGAGAGCTGGGAGAAGATTCGGGCGCTGGGTGCGAAGACCATCTACCCAGGACACGGGCCGGTAGGGTACATTTAGACCTGCTGGACCTGCACCATATATCGCGCACGCGTTACTCGGCCACCCGACCAGAAGTGTAGAGGCTATCCCCATGACCGTAGCGGCAGCACTAGTACTCACTTTAGCGACTATAGCTGTGTGGGCCATGCGCCTGCGAAGGCGAACGCTCGAACGAGTGCCCCGCCCGCACAGGCCCTTCTGGAGCGCCTTCTCTATTGGGCTATCCCTGCTCGCCATCGGTGCCGTCTACCCGCACATGGAACGCGCTACGGGCCTGGCTATTGTGCTGCCCATGACGGAAGCGTCTAACATAGCGGGTGTCTTCTCGTGGGTGGTGGCCGTACTGCTCGTGTGCCGCCATGTGCCGCTAACCAGCCGCGCCGGGTTGGTGCTGGGGGCGCTCGCCACAATCACGGCGGGCGTGGCCCTGCTGGAACGACTCGCGGGGGTGCTGGGCTGGGCAGCCAGGGGTAACATTGGCCTCGAAACGAAGTACGCGGGTGCGGCCACAACGGCGGAGGGGCTTACCTGGAACGCCCTGTTCCTGGCGGCGCTGCTCTCATTAGGCGCGGCTATCGTCATGCTGCGCTACCTGGCCGAAGACCCATTGCCCAACTCTCACGCCGTGGCGCTGGGGGCGATGCTGGCGGGCATCTTGTACCTGGGGTGGGACTGGATCGGGACCGGGCAGAACGAAGCCATAGTGGCAAGCGGGCAGGTGCTTGCGGCTCTGTTAGCTGCCGACGCCGTTTACACCAGCATCAGGCGCGGGCGGCGAGGGGAGGCACCCACACGCGAGTTGAGCATCTGGCGAGCCGTATCGCCCTGGCTGCCGTTCGTGGCGGGATTGGCCCTCGTGCTGCTGGCGCTGGAACCTATAGCACCCGCGTTCTTCTCCGGCATCTTCCCGGCGGGCGTCACCTACAACCGTGAGGTGGTGTTCGCGGGGGCGTTGCTCGGCCTGGCGCTCGTGCTGGGCCGGGGCACCGTCGCCACCGTCGAAGCCGAGAGGCTGCGGCACAAGCACTCGCAACTTGTGGGGCAAAACGAGGAGTACGTCCGTTTGGCGATCAGCGACGCCCTCACTCACCTGTTCAACAAGGGCTACTTTGACTACAGGCTCAAGCTCGAATGCGAGAGAAGCCGCCGCGCCAACCAACCCCTCACGCTGATCGCCCTCGACCTGGACAACTTCAAGCAGGTAAACGACCGCTACGGGCACGCCAAGGGGGACGAATTGCTGGTGGGCGTGGGCAACGTCATCCGCGCCGCCACCCGCAGCATAGACTGTCCGTGCCGGGTGGGAGGCGACGAGTTCATACTTATCCTGCCCCAGACGGACGTAGATGGCGCTGCCACCGTAGCGGAAAGGCTGCGGCAGGGCGTGCTGGACATCGTCAAGAAGCAGGGCCTGGCGACCACCGTGTCAGTATCGTGTGGCATAAGCGCCTACGCTCCCACTATGCGAGATGCTAGTGAGCTTGTCGAGCAGTCGGATGCCGCCCTCTACAAAGCAAAGCAGGCGGGCAAGAACCAGGTAGCCATCTGGCGGGAAGAAACCCCGCTCGCGCAACCCAACCCCTAGCGGCCGCTCCCGACATAAAGCAGCTTGGAAGTCCTCAAGGCAGAGCAACCGGCACGGTGACTGTCGGCACCACTTGCTGCTGCCCGCCCTGGACGGTTGGTGTGGCGACTACCGGCAGGTCCGTGGGTACCGCAGACGCCGCCACGGTAGGCACCTGGGCTGTGGGCACCGGCACGGTCGGAGGCACCACTGTCGGCACAATCGTCGTGGGTTCGGGTGCGGCCGGTACAGTGGGTGGAGGTACGGTTGGCACCACGTCGGTGGGAGATGCCACGGTGGGTACCGAAGGCACGTCCACCGTAGGTACATCCACCGTGGGTACGACCGGCACCGTGGCTTCGGGCAACCGTACCTCCGTTGGTAGCACAGTCAGCGTGGGTAGGGCAACGGTGACCGTAGGCAATGCGACTGTAACGGTCGGCAGCGCGGGCGTGAGGGTAGGTAAGACCGGCAAAGTAGTCGGTGTGGACGTAGGCGCGGCGACGGTCCCCTGCGTCGGCACAACTGTAGGCCGTAACGGTGTAGGCGTGCCGGTGGGCGAGGGTAATGGAGCGAGCGTGCGGGTAGGCGTTGGACTGCGTCGCGGCGCTGCCGTCGGAGGCAACCGGGTGGGTGTAGGAGTGGAAGCTACTCGCTCCGCCCTGGTCTGGGTGGGTTGTGGTCGTGTCGTCGTAGATGTGGATGTAGCTGAGGCGAAGGCAGAGGCAAGGGGAGAAGCAGAAGCGGAGGGTAAGACAACCACCTCATCTGCTCCGGGCCTTGCTGTTGGTGCCGTAAACGCATCCTGGACTACTGCGGAGGGAGTGGGGACTCCCGTAACTGTGGGCAATGCCGGCCCGTTCTGCCGAGCAACAGGTGTAGACAGGGTTGCCGTGGCGGGGGTGTTAAGCGCGCCTACAACCTGCGAACCTGTAGTTGCCGTAGAACCCGTCGTTCCCGAGGGCAGCGGTGACAGGGTAGCAACAGCGAAAGGCGACGGCAACACCTCGGCGTGAGCTACCTTGCCGGCCTCAGCCTCCTGAGTGGGGCCAAAAATGCCCGGCAGCAGGCCATCCAGGAGCTTGCTCGGGTCGTTGAACCAGAAGTAGGTGCCAAATATCGTCACCAAGACAGTAACGACGACTCCCTTCCGCACCAGGCTCATGTGCCGCTCGTGCCTTGCCTTCTCGTCCCGGCTCAGGGCCTCTGCCTCCTCCAACGCGGCACACTCATCGCAGTGTGAAGCCTCGCCACGTATCGGCAGGCCGCACTGCTCGCATGGGTGGAAGAGCACGTCTTGCTCCGGCTGCCGGGCCAGCATCTCGCCCAACGTCAGTAGAGTTGTGGGCGCAATCTCCAGGTCTTCGGCAACGAGGCTGTCTACAGTGTCGGGACTAGTAGGTGTGGAGTCGTCGGGAGGCAGCGCCTCTTGCGCCAGCATGGACATGGGCACAGTCGGAGCGCCCTGGGCCTCGCCGGCCGCGCGAGTAGAAGGCATACGCGCCTGTCGCGCCGTTTGCCCTCCCCGTCCTCGCCTATTGCCCTTGAGCTTGCGCTTTCCCACGGCTTCTGTACCCACGTAATGCTAGAAATGTAGGCCTGGGTGGTAGCAGGTAGTGCCGCACACGGCGTCAGTGAAACTTTGCGCTACAAGGAGCTATGCCCTCTGCATGGCCCCTAATGTGGCATAGAGACCTACCGAAATTGTACGTGCTGCAACGCCAAAGAAACATGAGACATCGGTACTTAGTGCGCATGAGAGTATGGTCACGCACAGGTACTAGATGATGGACGCTAGGCGAGTTATGAGTTTTGAGTTTTGAGTTTTGAGTTGACGGATAGTAGCCAACCATCATCCTCTTGGCGCGTTCTTGGCGTACTTGGCGTCTTGGCGGTTCCGTCTCCTATCGTCCATCGTCCATCGTCCATCGTCCATCGTCCTGTGTTATAATCTCGCTTGCCGGTCTAACAGCCGGTGTTCTTTAGTGTTGTATTTCTTATGGAGGAAGGGTGACATGTCTACTAACCTGGGGATGGGCGAGGTGAAGCAGTGCGCCCACTGCGACGGTAACGGTGTGTGCAAGGCGGGCTTCGGGAACATGCGCTCCTGTAAGGCGTGCCTGGTGAAAGCGGGCCTCGACCAGAACGCGATGGACGTAATCACCTGCTCCACCTGCGGCGGCAAAGGCTCGGTGTGGGTGGGGCCGGAAGTGGTGCAGATTATCGGGCATGACAACCCACCTCCAGCGGGCAAGAGTTTCCGCTAAGACGGCTAAAAGAGGAGCGCACGCCATATGGACGCCGGCAGCATGGCCGAAGACCGCAGCCTGGTAGAAGAATCGCGCCGCATATGGGACCAGAACGCCGAGGTCTGGGACAGCCGCATGGAAGAGCCTACAAGCTGGCAGAAGGTGCTCATAGCCCCCATGTCGGAGCGACTGCTGGGGCTGCAACCCGGTGAAACGGTGCTCGACATAGCTTGCGGCAACGGCATCTTCTCGCGCCGCATGGCCGAACTGGGCGCGTACGTGGTCGCCGCCGACTTCAGCCCTAGGCTGGTAGAGCTTGCCAGGTCGCGCAGCGCGGAGCACGCGGGCCGGATCGAGTACCACGTAGCCGACGCCACCGACGAGGCGCAACTCCTTGCTTTGGGCGAGCGGCGCTTCGACGCGGCGGTGTGCAACATGGCCCTCATGGACATGCCCGCGATAGAGCCGCTGTACCGCGCGGTCAGCCGCATGCTCAAGCCAGGCGGGCGCTTCGTCTTCTCGGTGAGCCACCCCTGCTTCAACACCACCAGCACCACGATGACAGCCGAGCGGGACACCGAAACCGGCGAGGTCATCTATCCCATTAGAGTAACGGGCTACCTGACCACACGTCAGGCTATGGGTGTGGCCCTGCGCGAGCAACCGGCAAAGCAATACTACTGGGACCGGCCCCTCAGCGTGCTGCTGGGTGCCGCTTTCGCGGTGGGACTGGTGCTAGATGCATTGGAGGAGCCATCCTTCAGGCGCGACACACCCACCGGCGAGCGCCTCGATTGGTCCAACTACGATATGCCGCCTGTACTCTTCGCCAGGCTCCGGCTGCCAGGGTAAGTCTCTTCTGGAACGGTAATTGCAGGTAGCAAACGTGACCGAGCGTCATGCGCCGCGCTCGCGTAAGATTGTGCAGACCACGGCGAATGGGCGGACCGTGGAGTAAGCTAGGGGTAATGAACACACTTTATCTGGTCAGGCACGGAGAGAACCGCGCCAACATCACAAAGGAATTCTCCCACACGAAGGTAGACTACCCTCTCACCGAGAAGGGCGTGCTACAGGCCCGGCAGACCGCCGAGTACTTCCAGGACCGGCATGTAGACGAGGTCTATTCCTCGCCCCTCAAGCGCGCCCTCCAAACAGCCGAGATAATCGCCGCGACGAAGGGGCTGCCCATCACCATAATCGAGAACCTGCGCGAGGTGAACTCCGGCAACCTGGAGGACTCGCCCCCCACCGAGGAGACCTGGCGCATCTACCTCGACACGGTGCAGGGCTGGAACGAAGGGCGGCCCGAAGTGGCGCTCCCCGGCGGAGAGAATTACTATACGCTCACGGACAGGATACAGCAGGCATTTCAGGAGATAATAGGCGACCAGGACGGCAGGCAGATAGTGGTAGCGGGGCATGGGGGCATTTTCACCGCCGCAATCGGCTTGCTGTGCAAGAACGTGGAGGCCGACGAGTTGCGCAGCGCCCACTACCACAACTGCGCGGTCAGCCAGATAGAGCTTGAGCGCACCCCCGACGGCCACCTGGAAGGCGTGCTCATAGGCTGGGCCTATTGTGAGCACCTATCAGGGGAGGCAGCCGAACTTGTGTCCCCCATTCCCGACGTGCCCGTACCGGCAGAGAGGCCATGAGAGCCGACCAGGGCCTGTTAGGAACGGGAGACGAGCCGCGCCTCTATTACCACATCAAAGGGGACGGCTCTGATGTGGTCGTGATGCCGGCCGCAAGCTGGGTTGATGCCGACTTTGACGATTTGCTGAATGGGCGCACCTTCATATTCTACGATGGGCGCGGCCGGGGTGGCTCCGACCCGGTAACGGACCCTTCCCAGGTGCAACCCGGCTACGAAGAGCAGGACCTGGAGAGGGTGCGGGCTCATTTCGGCTTGCAACGGTTCTCCTTAATCGGCTGGTCCTCCAACGGCGGCACGGTGGCCGTGTACGCCACGCAGCACCCGCAATACGTGGAGCGGTTGGTGCTTATGTGCCCGGTGGCACCATACGGCGAAGCAGGGTTCAGGTACCGCAACCCTCCGGAGTCGCAAGAGAAAGCCGACTCGCGCATGGACCCCTCTGCCGTGCAAGGCCTGGAAGAACTGCGCACCGCAGGTATGCCGGACACGGACCCTGCCCGCTATTGTCGCGAGAGTCTGAAGGTGTACCTACCGCGACAGATGGGCAACCCCACTGCCCTTGCCGGCATGAAGAGTGACCCGTGCAGATTTCCGAACGAGTGGACGCCCAGTGTAATCTCGTTCATCAGGCACCACCCACTTCCCGAAGCCTGGGACTGGCGGCCACAGCTTGCCAACCTGCGCGTGCCCACACTAGTCGTCCACGGCATGGAAGACCTGGTCTTGCTCGAAACGTCACAGCAATGGACTGCCGCGCTCCCCGAGGCGCGCTTGCTCACAATTGAAGGCTCAGGTCATTACTCGCACCTGGAGGCACCGGAAGTGTTCTTCCCTGCCCTGGACAGCTTTTTGCGAGGCGAGTGGCCGCAAGCAGTACAGCCTGTGAAACAAGCAGAGCAGAACTAGCGAAACTGAGCCTGCAACATAACTATGACCACACCTTTACCTAAACCGCCGCATCTCGGCCGCCAATATGGGGACCAGTTCGGTGATCGGAGTGTTGTCGAGGCTTATCGCTTCCGCCCTCCCTATCAGGAAGAGCTTTTCGACGTGCTATCCGGTCTTATGAGAGGCAGCCCCAAGAATGTACTGGATGCGGGCTGCGGGACAGGCCCCATTGCGCGCCCTTTAGCCGCAAGGGTGGACCGCGTTGATGCAGTAGACATCTCTAAAGCCATGATTGAAGAGGGCAAACGCATGGCCGCCGGCGACCACCCAAACCTCAGGTGGATTGTGGGTGGTATGGAGGACGCTCCGATAGAGCCGCCCTATGCTCTCATAGTGGCCGGTCAGAGTCTCCACTGGATGGAGTGGAGCATAGTGATGCCTCGTTTCAGCATGAGCCTGGCACCGGGCGCGTACTTAGCTATTGTTGGCCTGAAGGTAGCATCTACACCCTGGTGGAATGATCTCTTAGCCAGCATTCAGCGATATACGACCAATAAGGAGTACCAGCCCTATAACCTCGTGAAAGAACTTCAGATGCGGGGCATGTTTGATAAGATGGGCGAAAAAGACACACAATGGGTGCCCTTCACACAGACTGTCGAGGAGTATATTGAAGCCATTCACAGCATGAACGGCTTCTCGCGCCAACGCATGCTGCCCCACGAGGCGGGAGCCTTTGACGAGGAAGCTCGCCGCATCGTCAGTTCCTTCACGGACACCGACATGCTGGAATTACAGGTGAGCGCTGAAGTAATATGGGGCTTGCCACGAGCCGCATGAACAGCATGGACGCGCTCCCCCTCGACCGTATCCTGCATGGCGACAACCTCGACCTGCTGCGCCAACTCCCCGGCCGCAGCGTAGACCTCATCTTCGCGGACCCACCCTACAACCTCCAGCTACAAAATGAGCTACGCCGCCCCAATACCACGGTGGTAGACGGGGTGGACGACGAATGGGACCACTTCTCCGACTTCGCCGCCTACGACGCCTACACCGAGCAGTGGCTGGCCGAGTGCCGCCGCGTGCTGAAGGACACCGGCACCATCTGGGTGATAGGCACTTATCACAACATCTTCCGCGTCGGTAAGATAATGATGGACCTGGGCTTTTGGGTGCTCAACTCTGTGGTCTGGGAGAAGTTGAACCCCATGCCCCAGTTCAGGGGGGTGCGCTTCACCAACTCGCACGAAATCCTCATCTGGGCCAGGAAGTCGAAAGAGCAACGGCGCTACACCTTCAACTACGAGGCGATGAAGAACCTCAACGAAGGCAAGCAGATGCGCTCCGACTGGCAATTGCCCCTGTGCACCGGCACCGAGCGCATCAAAGTAGACGGCGAGAAGGCGCACACCACGCAAAAGCCGGAAGCCCTGCTCTATCGTGTAATCCTGGCAAGCTCCAATCCGGGCGACGTGGTGCTCGACCCATTCTTCGGCACCGGCACCACTGGAGCGGTCGCCAAACGCCTGCACCGGCACTGGATCGGCATAGAGCGCGACCCGACCTACGTAGAAGTAGCCCAGGAGCGCATAGATGCTGTCTCGCCCGACCAGGACGAAGCACTCTACACCACCAGGAGCAAGCGCGCAGCCCCACGCATCCCCTTCGGCAACCTCCTCGAAGCTGGCCTCCTACAGCCCGGCGACACCCTCTACCTCGACAGGACCAGGGGCACAGCCCAGTTACAGGCCGACGGCACCCTGCGCTCCGGCGACATCACCGGCTCCATACACCGCGTGGGCGCGCAACTGCTCGGCCTCCCAGCCCTCAACGGCTGGGAGCACTGGTACTTCCGCGACCCCAAAACTGGTGAATTACGCCCGATAGACGAGCTGCGGGAGAAGGTGCGGGGCACTGGAACGTGAAACGTGAAACGTGAAACGTGATGCGGCTAGTGCTATTTGGTTCGTGATTATGAGACGGCTGTACTACAGGACTCTAACCCACCCTGTCATCCTGAGCGTAGCGAAGGATCAGTAGCCCGTTCTTGACTCTTCCTCCTGCAAGACCAATGTCCCACTTGCCACTGGCATCCCCAATGTTGAGGACTCTAATCTACCCACCTGATCCTTCGCTGCGCTCAGGATGACAGAGGGGGCTTTGGTCCCGCAAAGCCAACCAATGGTCATTCGCGGAACCCTGTTCCCTTTACCCCATCACGTTTCACGTTTCACGCTTCAGCACCCCCTATCTTCCGTGCGGCAAACAGCGCCCTGTTGCCGTGCAGGTGCAGGCATGCGGCCTCGAAACCGGCTTCGCGGAGCCATTGCAGGTGCTGCTCCAGGCTGATTGGCAGGTCGCCTCGGGTGCTGACAATATCGAGGTGCTCCTGGTAAGTCTCCCCTTCTATCTTGCCGGTGCCGTGCACCCGGTTCAGACGCGACCAGGCTACCTTGTACACGTCGTAGAGGTTGGGAGTGTCCACGGCTATGCGGTCGAGCAAGAGGAACAGGCCGCCGGGTGCCAGCGTGCGATACAAAAAGGCGAACGTTTCGCGCTTGTGCCGGTCCTCCACGTTGTGAATCGTTTGGACGCTGAAGGCAAGGCTGTAGCGCACCGCAGGCAGTTCTAGCGTACCGATTTCTCGCAAGTCGTGCATTAGGACGCTATATTGATGCCTGTAAGTGGACAGGCGGGCGTGCGCGAGTGCCACCATAGGTCCTGATGAGTCGATGCCCAGCACCTGCGCATCGGGTATCCGCTCGAACAACAACTCCTCTACGTGGCCCGCGCCCATGCCAACGTCTATGATGGTGTCGCCTGGCCTGTACTCGGCGGCCACTATCGAGAGCAGCAGGTCGAGTTGCTCGGCGCGTAAAGGGTTGTTCCGTACCTGGTCTGCGTTCCAGCTTTGCGCCGTTTCCGGGTCTTTCCAGTCCTCCACGTTACCCAACCTCCCCACTCACCACGCCAATCGAGTAGAATCAATGCCAAAGCCACCTAGGAGCCATTATATGCCTATTATCCTGGTCGCCACCACCAACCCCGGCAAACTGGACGAGTACCGGCACCTGCTGAGCCAACTACCGGACACACACGTCCTGTCGCCCAACGACGCGGAGGTATGGATTGAGGTAGCCGAGACGGAGCCGACCCTGGCCGGGAACGCGCTGCTGAAGGCCCGCACTCTGTACGAAGCCCTGCCTGAAGAAGCACACGCGGAAGGTTGGTGGGTGCTGGGCGACGACAGCGGCCTGGAGGTGGATGCGATGGACGGGGGGCCGGGAGTGCACAGCAACCGCTGGGCCGGTCCCAACACCAACGCCGCCGACCGCAACCGCCTCCTGCTGGAGCGTCTCGATAACGTACCGGACGAGGCCCGCACCGCCCGCTTCCGCTGCGCCATCGCCCTCATACAGCCTGACGGCACGGAGCACATGGTAGAAGGCACCGTGGAAGGCCGCATCGCACGCGAGGCTAGAGGCTCAGGCGGCTTCGGCTACGACCCGCTCTTCGAGCTACCAGACGGCAGGCGCATGGCCGAACTCACCCCGGACGAGAAGAATGAGCTTAGCCACAGGGGCGTGGCGGGGAAGAAGGCCCTGGAGGTTCTGAGAAGCAACATAGGTGAGGGCAAGTGAGGAACAATAAGGGTTTTTGGTGATGAATTGTAGGGGCAGGCCCCCGTGCCTGCCCTTGTTGGAGATCGGCAACAT
>JALZHI010000080.1 GCA_030913985.1 Chloroflexota bacterium
CACGCTAGCACCGTAGCTACTTGCTGACGCCGGTGTGAAGATGCATTGCGACACCACGGGCGTTGTAGCGGCACCTCTGCTCCATGACCAACTCCCATGAAGAACCAGCGCGGTCGGCTCCGCAACGTATCGCGCAGGCGCTCCCTCAAGGCGTCCGGGCACCGCTACAACGTGTCCGCGTGCTTGCGGAGGAACGCGGGTGGTCTGTCTACCTGGTGGGGGGGTTCGTGCGAGACGCCTTGCTAGGCACCCCTCAGAAGGACATCGACCTGACGGTGGTGGGCGACGGCGTGGCGCTCGCTCAGTTACTCGCCTCAGAACTTGGCACGCAGGCCGAGGTAGCGGACCGCTTCGGCACGGCCACGGTACCCCTCGGAGGCGGGCTGGACCTCGATTTCGTCACGGCCCGCAGGGAAAGCTACCCTTCACCCGGCACGCTGCCGGTCGTGGAATCCGGCACCCTGGAAGACGACCTCGCACGCCGCGATTTCACCATCAACGCCCTGGCCGTGCCCCTGGAGGGGGAAGGTTTCGGCCAACTCGTTGACAGGCACGGGGGCGCTGCCGACCTCGCAGCCAGGCTGCTCCGCGTGCTGCACCCCAGGTCCTTCCAGGACGATCCCACCCGCATTTTCCGCGCTGTGAGGTACGCCGAGAGGCTGGACTTCAAGATCGAGCGCGACACTCTGGAGTTAGTGCTACGGGCGGTGCGGGATGGTGCTCTCGGCACCCTGTCCACCGAGCGCGCTGTGAGGGAGTTGCTGCTAATCATGGAGGAGCCGCGTGGCGAGGCGATGCTGGCATCGCTGGACCGCCTGGGCGTGCTTTCCTCCGTCCACCCCGGTCTCGCCTGGGCTTACCCGCCGGGCCACGTGCGGCTGGCGAACGACAGCGAACTGACTCGCGACCAGAGGAGAGACGCCTACCTGGCGACAATCGCCGCCGAATACGCCAGCGCCCCGGAAGAAGCCGAGGCCCTGGCCCGCTGGCTGCGCCTGCCCCAGCCTCTCGTGCGCCTGATGAGAGACGCAGCCGTGTTGGCCGCTAGGTGGCCGCGCCTCAGCAACGACGACTTGCGGCCCTCGGCAGTGTACGACCTGCTGAATGGGCTGGACGAAGGGGCGCTGGAAGCATTCAGCCGGTTCGAGGCTCTACAAGCCGATAAAGTTGGCTGGGCGCGATCCCATGACTTCATGTCGCGCACGCGAAAGCTGAGACCACAATTAAACGGCGACTACTTGCGCGCGCTGGGACTCAAAGAAGGGCCTGTCTACAAGGAAGCGATCAAGGCGCTGCACGAGGCGGTGCTTGACGGGGTAGTAAAGGGAAAGGCGGAGGAAGAACGGTTCTTGCGCGAATGGCTGCGCGGGCGGGGCTTATTAGAGGAGAGTTAGCTAGAGGGGCGGCGCATCAGCGACAGGGAGCCGCGCATGAGCCGCCCCTCATTAGACCTGAAGATTGGAACAAGTGCAAACTACTTCTTGGCTGTCTTCTCAGACTTGGAAGCGACTTGTTTCTTCTTCTTGTCATTGTTCTTGGGACTTTTGTCGCCCATGTGCCAATTCCCCCTTTCAGTAGAGTCGGGAGGGAACCCCGTGCAGAACTTATATCATGCACGACGCTTGCTGTCAATGGTCCGCAGATGTAGGTTGGCGGGTTTTCTCACTGTGGTGAGGCGTGCCCCGCAGGTATAGAGGTGTAGGTGTTGAACGGTTGAAGGCCAACGCCCGTCGAATAAATCTGGGGTTACCACAAGACGACGCCCGTCGAATAAATTCGAGGGCTACACAAGGCAAAGTCCCTGCGGGACTGAAGCATCTTATTAGACCCTTATGGTTCTAGACGAAGAACGAGTCTGCCGCAGGGCAGACTTTGCAAGGTGTAGCCCGTGAATTCATTCACCGGGCGTCGTCCTTGTGGTAACGCTCGATTTCGATCACCTGTGTCGTCCTTGTTGTGGTAGCCCTGGTATTTATTTGACTGGCGTCGTCCTTATCGAACGTAGCTGACCATCCCGACAGCCCTGTGCAGCACGTATGGCTGGCACTTGAACGCGCAAGGTTTGACTGCCTCCACCACGCTTCCTTATAATTGCCCTGAATTGTCTCTTCCCCAACTACCCCCTAGAACTGAGTCCGTCTTGAGCAAACCACGCTTCATTTCACGCGTTCGCTTTGTCATCTCGCTGGCAATTCTCTTCTCGCTGTTGCCACAGGTTGCCGCGCCACCCGCCACGGCAGACGTGGCAGCCACGCCCCTGCCCAACCGCTCCTTCTTCGGCATGAACCTGTACGTCACCGGCCTGGAGCGCAGCAAGGAAGAGAGGCTCACCGTCCTCAACTCCGCTACCGACCTGGGCGTCAAGTGGAGCCGCGAAGAGATGTCCTGGGCCAACCTGGAGCCTTACGAGAAGGGCGTCTACAACTGGAAGGCCTACGACCCCTGGATTGACGAACTGGTCAAGCGCGACATTGACGTAATAGGCGCGATCCAGACCTCGCCCGCATGGGCTTCCGGCATAGAGCAAGGCTCGGTGCCCGATTGGTACTGGTACACCCCGCAGAACCCACAGGACTTCGTTGACTTCGCACGCGTAGCCGCTGAGCACTACAAGGGCAAGATAGACGTCTGGGAGATATGGAACGAGCAGGACGTGGAGATGACCTTCAAGTGCCACGGCTGCGACCGGGTGAAGGTCTACGCCGAGATGCTGGCCGGCAGCTACGCCGCTATCAAGCAGGTCAACCCGGAGGCCACGGTGCTGGTCGGCGGCCTTTCCATCCACGACCGGACCAACGCCGGTATGGCCTTCCTGGAGCAGGTGGTCGCTGCATCCGGCGGCAAGCTGAACTTCGACGTGCTGTCCATCCACCCCTACATGCCCGACCGCCACCCTGAGAGCACCGATCCGAGGGCGGTGGTACAGAACTTCCCCTACCGGCTGGAGATGAGCCGCAAGTGGCTGCAAGACCACGGCGCGCCCAACAAGGAAATCTGGGTCACCGAGACCGGCTATTCCACCTGCAACCCCTGCGGCAACCTGGGTGTGAGCGAGGAGGAGCAGGCAAGGCGACTGGTGAGATTGTACGCGCTTGCCATGGCCGCGCCCAACGTGACCCACTTCACCTACTTCCAGATAAAGGACAAGTTCAACCACCCGCCGGGTGACATGTTCGGCAACATGGCGATCATGCGCAACGACATGAGTCAGAAGCCCGCCTACGTTGCCTACAGGGTCATGGCGCACACGCTTGAGGGTGCCACCTTCACAGGCCAGGGGCCTCTCATGCGAGCGGTGCAGAACCGCTGGCAGCCCCAGTTCGACCGCTACCACTACAGGTTCACCAGGGCGGGCAAGAATATCAGCGTCATATGGAAGCTGGGCCAGCCGGAAACAGCGACCATGCCCCTTACGCAACGGAGCGCCGAGGTAGTGTCCTCGCGGGGCGAGAAGCTTGACGTGCAGATACACAACAACGCAATCACCCTGCGCATCAGCGAGGACCCGATTTACGTAATCGAATCGAACCCTGGCACGAGTACAGCCCTGGACCCTGCTGTAGACACGGCTTCGCCCACCGGCTTCAGGGCCTCGCTGCGGTTCCAGCCCTACTGGCAGAACAACGGCGGGCTTCCGCTGTTCGGCTACCCCATCAGCGGCGAGCGCAACGAAACCAACCCGATAGACGGCAAGCAGTACATAGTGCAGTGGTTCGAGCGCGCCCGCTTCGAGTACCACCCGGAGCACGCGGGCACCCCCTACGAGGTGCAGCTTGGCTTGCTTGGCGTGGAGTTTCTGAAGGGGCGCACCTTCCCTCCCATAGCGCCTCCGCGCGGAGTGGAGGCGCAGTGCTTCAGAGAGACCGGGCACTGCATCTGGGGCAAGTTCCTGGAGCGATGGCGCAAGCTTGGGCTGGCGGTGGTGGGCCTACCTCTCTCCGACCAATTCGAGGAACGCAGCACCGACGGCAAGACCTACATCGTCCAGTACTTCGAGCGGGAACGCTTCGAGTACCACCCCGAGAACCAGCCGCCGTACGATGTCCTGCTGGGCTTACTCGGCAGGCAGTTGTACAAGCCCTGATTCTGAAACGTGAAACGTGATATGGTGATAGGCGTGTTGTCTGACACACATGGGACTTTGCACCCTCGCTTGCTGGATGTGTTTCGGGAGGCGGGGGTGGAGCGTATTTTGCACGCTGGGGACGTGGGTAACGCGAGCGTGCTTGGTGAGCTAGAGGCGGTGGCCCCTACCCTGGCCGTGAAGGGCAACATCGACACAAGAGGGGAAACAGCAAAGCTGCCGGAAGAGGTGCGCTTCACCGCTGAAGGGGTTGAGATTTACATGACGCATATCGGCGGCAAACCCGCGCACTGGCTCCCGCGCCTGCCGCTGCCCATACCCCGCGTCGCTATCTGCGGGCACAGCCACATCCCTCTGTTGCAAGAATTGGGTGGAGTGCTGTTCTTGAATCCCGGCGCTGCCGGTACCAGGCCCAGGTTTGGTCGAGAGCTTACTGCTGCCCTGCTGCACCTGGACGCGGGGAGCGCGAAGGCTGAGATAGTAACATTATGACAAGCAGCCACAACCTGAAGGAAGAGCCGAGGGCCGTCGTCTGGGACCTGGACGGGGTGCTGGTGGATAGCGCGGAGGCGCATAATCGCTCCTGGCAGGCGCTGTCGCAGAGATACGGCCTGCCCTACGATCCTGAGGTTGATTTCCGCAACATCTTCGGCAAGCACAACACCGACATTATGAACATGCTCTGGCGGATCACAGACCCCGCGCGTGTGGCCGAGATGGCGGACGCGAAAGAGACAGCCTTCAGGCGCGAGGCCACCCGGTTGAGGCCGCTCCCCGGCGTGGTGGAGTTGGTGCGGGAGCTTGCCCGGCGAGGGTGGAAGCAGGCGATTGGCTCGTCGGCCCCGGTGGAGAACATCCGGGTGCTGCTTGAGGCTACGGGTGTCGGCCCTTACATGCGGGCCATAGCCTCCGGTGACGACGTAACGGCAGGCAAGCCGGACCCGCAGGTCTTCTTGATAGCCTTCGAGCGGCTGGGAGTGTCGCCCCGCAACGGCGTGGTAATAGAGGACGCCCCGGCAGGCGTCCAGGCCGGTGTGAGCGCGGGCGCGGCCACGTTGGGTGTCACCACCACGCAGAGTGTGGAAGCTTTGCAGTCGGCGGGCGCGGACCGCGTCGTCAACAGCCTGGCGGACATCTCTGTAGACGACTTGGAAGCGTTGGTGAGGCTGCGGCAGGGCAGAACGTGACCTCACGCCCGCCGCTCACCTATAATATCCCCATGCCGAACAACACAGACACCGCACAAGTAGAAGCCCTTGCTCCCGACCAACAATCACCTCTGACCGAGCGCGAGGACATCCAGGAGATGGCCGCCGCCCTGGAGGCCCTGCTCTTCATTGCGCCCGAACCCGTGCCGCTGCCCGACCTGCGTAGAGCCTTGCAAGTGCGGCAGCCGACCCTTGAGCGCGTGATAGAGTTCCTGGGGAAGAGCCTTTCGGAGGGGAAGCGAGGGCTGCGGTTACAGCGGCACAACGACATGCTCCGCCTGGTCACGGCCCCTGAGACCGCGCTCTACATCGAGAAGCTGAAGGGCGCGCAGGCCACGCAGAGGCTGTCGGATGCCGCCCTTGAGACGCTGGCGCTGATCGCGTACACGCAGCCCACAACCCGGCCCCAGATAGAGGCCATACGGGGCGTGGACTGTAGCGGCGTGGTAAACACGCTCATGCAGCGCGGGTTAGTGGTCGAAATGGGTAGGCTGGAGACCGTGGGACACCCGATCCTCTACGGCACCACACTGGCCTTCCTCCAGCACTTCGGCCTGGAGCGGCCCGATCAGCTACCTTCCGTGGTCGGCCTGCCGTCCCGCAACGGGGCAGGCGCGGAGGCAGTAACCGAAACGGAACTGCAAGGTGACGTCGCTACGCCAGATCGTAGCTCTGAGTCATCTGGTCCATCATCACCGCGTCAGTCTGAGGGAGAGGGCCGGTCGTCTTGAGGGCCTGCTCCACGTGCCAATCGGACACCGAGCGGCGGCGCTCCTCCCACTTGATTAGCTCGTCCTGAAGCCCCCGCCCTATCACGGAGTCGTCCTTAACCTCGTCCACTTCCATCTCGACGATAGCCATCGACAGCGGAATGCCGTCCAGGCTCTCGGACAGCACGCGCGCCCGGCCCCGGATGCCCATTGTCATTGCGCCGCCCACGAGGGAGATCATCACGTGCTCGTTGTTGAGGATATTGCGGTAGGTGTTCACCTCGCGAGAGATGGCGAAGCGTATCACCGAGGGATTAAGGGCCACCACCCACGACACAGGACACGTATCGGGCCGGCCCCGCTCGTCAACGGTGGCGAGCACCACCAGCCTGCCCACTTGCAGGTACTTCATCGCCCGGTCAGGTAAACGGTTGCCAAGTATCAGGCTCATAGTGGCCTCCTTTGCTTGGATTTGGGAATTGGGATTTCGGAATTCGGATTTGCTCCGGTTCCTCATAAATCCGAATTCCGAAATCCCAATTCCCAAATCACGTCCCAACCATCGTCCTGTTGCCGCTTCTAAGCTCTGCTACGCAGGCTGTCACTACGTCGAGGGCGTATTCTATGTCCTCGGGAGAGTTGTCGATGCCCACCGTCAGGCGGAGGCTGCCCTGCGCCAGTTCCCTCGGTATGCCCAGGGCGCGGAGCACGTGGCTCGGCTCGCTGGAACCGGAGGCGCAGGCCGCCCCACTCGAGGCCCCTATGCCGCGCATATCCAGCTTCAGCAGCATTGTCTCGCCCTCGACACCTTCGATGCAGAAGTTGGCGTTGTTCGGCAGGCGCTCGGTGGGGTGCCCCATCTGGTGCACGCCTGGCACCGTCTGCAAGATTCCTGCCACAAGCCTATCGCGCAGGCCCTTGACGTATGCAACTTCGCTGGAAAGGTTCTGTTGTGTCCTGGTGAGCGCCGCCGCAAGGCCCACGATGCCGGGCACGTTCTCGGTGGAGGCGCGTCGCCGGGCCTCTTGCGAGCCGCCGTGCTGTATCGACAGGATGGGAGTATTCGCCTTGATGTAGAGCACGCCCACGCCCTTCGGCCCGTAGAACTTGTGAGCCGACAGCGATAGCAGGTCCGCGCCCAGCTTGCCCACATTCACGTCGAGGTAAGCCCCGGCCTGTACCGCATCGGTGTGGAACAAGGCACCGTGCTCGTGGGCTATAGCGGCTATCTCAGCGATGGGCTGGATCGTGCCGATCTCGTTGTTGGCGTACATGACGCTGACCAGCACCGTATCGGGGCGCATCGCATCGCTTACGCTGTCCGGCGACACGCGCCCAAATTGGTCCACCGGCAGCACCGTCACCTCGAAACCGTGCTTCTCCAGGTCTTCTGCTGAGTGGAGGATAGCATGGTGCTCGATAGCCGAGGTGATGATATGCCCCGGCCCCTCAGAGGGCTGCTTGTTGGGGAAAAGGCCGCGCCTGTACGCCCAGGCCACACCTTTCATGGCGAAGTTGTCCGACTCGGTGCCCCCCGACGTGAAGACCACCTCGCGCGACCGGCACCCCAGCACGGAGGCCACCTGCCTGCGCGCGCCTTCCAGCCCCTGGTGCGCCCCCCTGCCCCAGGCGTGAACGCTCGAGGGGTTGCCGTATCGCTCCGTGAAGTACGGAAGCATCGCGTCCAGCACGTCGGGGTGGACGCTTGTGGTGGCCGCGTGGTCCAGGTAGACGGACCGTTGCGGCAGGCCATTGCTCGATGTGGTGCCGTTCGTATGTATGCTCATGTTATCTTCGCTGCTCCTGTATATGTACCGCCCGGTGTTTGATTATTGATGTAGTTAGGTGTACCGACATTAATCCATTATGGGAATTATACCACGCGTAGCAGCGCATTAGAACCTGCGGCATGTGCAGCCATGCCGCACACCTTCAAGAGGCGAATTGAATGCCTTGTGACATGGATAACAGGTGGTGTGTGGAGCTAGGACACGGCCGAAACGGTCCATTCACAACCCGGAAGTAGCTCTCCCGTGTCGCTATCGACATAGATGCCATATGAGTAGCTGGGAGACATAGCATCTTTAGGCTCGGGGCCGAGCCGGAAGTACATCATCCAGGCATCCTCGAAGAGTTGGTAGTCGCTGTCAGGTCCGGTGATATCGACGCTGACGTGCTTGCTGTAGATTAGAGGTCCCAACGCTTCGCCGCCACCCATACTCACACCTATAGTTGCGAAATGCTTACGGGCGTAGTCTTCGGCCTGTTGCAGCGAGATGCCTGGTGCCGGGTTAGAGGGTGGCAGTTGATCGCGTGTCCAGCAGCCGAAGCCAGGGGCGGGGGTGACGTATGGGCGCGGTGTTGGAGTAGCCTGGTTTGGCGTACCGTTAGGGTACCTGTACCTGAACTGTAGCAGGCCCAAAGGGGCGAATTGCACGTCATCTGGGGGTATGTTCTCAGGGTGGTATTCGAGGGCTGCCCGCTCGAAGTACTGGACGATGTAGCTTTTGCCGTCTATTTCATTGCGTTCGAGAAACTCATCCGAAATGGGGCTGCCAAACCACTCACCACCATCCATGAACTTCTGGTCAGGTGGGTTGGCCCAGAAGTTGTGAAAGGGTCCACCGAGCCAGGGACCCTTATTCTGCGGCCCGAATAGGATGCTCGGCTGCGTCTTGTTAGGCACCTGACCGGGCGCGCCCGTTGGGTATTTGCGCTTGTATACCTGCGTGCCTAGGTCAAGGTCAACAGGGTAGTAGCCGGTCGCAGGGCTTTGGTTAGGCTGGGGTGGTCGCAGCTGAATGATGTGCCGCTCAAAGTATTGCACCAGGAGCATGTCGCCCCCCTCCTCAGGCGCTTCGTAGATCGCTTCGCTGATGGGCAAGCCGAATCGCTGCAAGCCACCACCTTGCTCCCACCAGGTCAGGAAGTAATCACATACGCGGTAAGTGGTCTCAGCGAAGTCCCTGCAAACAGGTTCAGTCGTAGGGCGAGGCACAGGAGATGAGGCTCGGTTAGCATTCGGTTCGGCAGATGGTACCTGTGCGCCCAACTGCGGGACTTTGCCGTCAGAGGTCGGTTCGCTGTTCGTTGGAGTGAGAGGTTGTTGGCCGACATTGCCGCACGCCACAGCCAGCCAGAGCAAAGTAACTGAACCTAAATACACCAACTGCTTCGATTTACCGTCCATGCAGCACCGCCTCTCACAAGTAACGTTCGTTACACACCTTAGTTGTACCAGATAAGCCATCCTGACAAAGTAGTGTTTGTTTAACTGGTCGAGTCACGATTTAGTTCCGCCTGCTCTCAAGTCCGACCTCAGACTGAGCTTCCCTAGTCTTGCAGTGCCTTGACGCCATTTCTAAGCTGGTGCTATAATGGCTCCAATCTGTACACAAAGGCTTCGACCAGGACGAGTAGCTGCAACGCCGAGCAGCCAGAGAGCGGGGACCACCGGCTGAAAGCCCCCGTAGCAAGGCACAGCGAAAACCACCTGCGAGCCGCCCCGCCCAACGCGCAAGCAAGTATGCGAGGCCGTTTTGCCCCGTTACAGGCAGCATAAGGACGTGAGACTACACAAGAGTCAAGCGTCGAATGCGGGTGGAACCACGTGAGATTAAACCTCTCGTCCCGAATTGGGCGAGGGGATTTTTGTTTTAAGTTCTGAGTTTTGAGTTTCGAGTTTTGAGTTAGTGTCTGCGGTGCGGACGAAGGAGAAAATCGATGGTAGGTCAGGTTGTAAGTGGGCCCGCGCCGGGGGCGGTTAGCCCTAACGGTGACGAGGCCAGGAAGGAACAACTGTACAGGCTGAGGCATAGCGCGGCCCACATCATGGCGCAGGCGGTGCTGGAGCTTTATCCCGATGCCAAGATTGCGATTGGGCCTCCCATTGAGAACGGCTTTTATTACGACTTCGACCTGGGTAGGGACAAGAGTGGCAAGCCCCGCACGTTCGAGCCTGACGACCTGGAGAAGATCGAGAAGCGCATGCGGCAGATCGTGGCGGGCAAGCACCCGTTCAACTACCGTGAGGTGAGCGCGGACGAAGCCAGGCAGCTATTCAACGAGCAGCCTTACAAGCTGGAGCTAATTGAGGGCCTTGCCCGTGGCGAGGTAGACGAGTACGGCAACGAGGTCAAAGAGGCCCCGGTTATCAGCACGTACAAGCACGATACGTTCGAGGACCTGTGTCGCGGGCCGCACGTCGAGCATACGGGGCAGGTGCCGCCCGACGCTTTCAAGCTGATGAGCGTGGCCGGGGCCTACTGGCGCGGCGACGAGCACAACCCCATGCTTCAGCGCATCTACGGCACGGCCTGGAGCAACCGCAAGGAGCTTGAGGCCCACCTGCAAATGCTGGAGGAGGCCAAGAAGCGCGACCACCGCAAACTGGGCAAGGACCTCGACATCTTCTTCTTCGATGACGAGATAGGACCGGGACTCGCCCTGTGGACGCCGCGTGGCGGCATCGTTATCGAGGAGCTTGAGCGGCTTGCCAAGGAAGTAGAACGCCATGCGGGCTACGAGCGCGTGCGCACGCCCCACATCACGAAGGAGTCGCTGTTCCTCAGGAGCGGGCACTTGCCCTACTATGCCGAAAGCATGTACCCGCCAATGGAGCTGGAGGGTGTGCGCTACTACATTAAGCCGATGAACTGCCCCTTCCACCATAAGATATTCGCCAGCAGGCCCCGCAGCTATCGTGACCTGCCCCTGCGGCTGGCCGAGTACGGTACGTGCTACCGCTACGAGAAGAGCGGCGAGCTATTCGGCCTGATGCGCGTGCGCTCCATGCAGATGAACGACGCCCACATCTACTGCTCGGAAGAGCAGTTCGAGCAGGAGTTCATGGGGGTAATCGGCCTGTACCTGAAGTACTTCGAGCTGTTCAGCATCGACCGCTACGTGATGCGCTTCAGCACGCACCATGCGAAGGGCCTCGGCAAGAAGTACGTGGACAACCCGCGCCTGTGGCAAAAGACGGAGGACATGGTGCGCCGGGCGATGGACAAAGGCGGCATACCCTACGTCGAGGTGCCGGACGAGGCGGCTTTCTACGGCCCCAAGATCGACGTGCAAATCTGGAGCGCCATTGGCCGCGAGTTCACGCTGGCGACCAACCAGGTGGACTTCGCCCAGCCGTTGAACTTCGACTTGCAGTTCACGAACCACGAGGGACAGGCCGAGATGCCCCTTGTAATCCACCGCGCCCCGCTCAGCACGCACGAGCGCATGATCGGGTTCCTGCTGGAGCACTACGCGGGCAACTTCCCCGTGTGGCTCTCGCCCGACCAGGTGCGCGTGATCCCCGTGTCGGACGCTCACAACGAGTACGCCGACCGCATAGCCCGCGAACTGAAGGCGATGGAGGTGCGGGCCGAGGCCGACCTCGGTAACGACCGCATGAACGCCAAGATCCGTCAGGCGCAGCTATTCAAGGTGCCCTACATGCTGGTGGTGGGCGAGAAGGAGATGGCCGAGGGCACGGTGTCGGTGCGCAAGCGCAACGGCGAGCAGCAGAACAACATGCAGGTAGCCGAGTTCTACGCCCTGGTGCAAGACCGAGTCACCAGGCGTTCGAGCGAACTGTGACACCAAGAGCCACGATACCGGATTGCGGAAGGCTCGCTTCATGCTTATAATTGGCAACAAAGTACCAGAGGGGATTAATTTCTGAAACGTGAAACGTGAAACGTGATGCTGTTGACAAAACACAACTGCTGCAATTCGAGCGAGACCATTCAGTAAGCCGCATCACGTTTCACTTTTCACGTTTCAGAACCACGTTTCACAACAGGAGTTGACGATGGGAGTAATAGGCAAGACATTCCGCTTTGTGCTCGGCCTCGGAGTGGGCGCGGCGATTGGGGCGGCGGCGGCGTTGGTGGTGGCCCCGCAGTCGGGCCGGGTGAGCCGCGAGGAGATACAAGGCCGCCTCAAGAACGCTATGGACGCGGCGAAGAAGGCCCAGCGCGACCGCGAAAAGGAACTACAAGAATATTGGGAATCTGAGGTAAATGTGAAGTACTCAGATGACGACAAGAAGAAGGACGACGGAGAGAAGAAAGACGACAAGTAGTCTGCGTCGTGTCTAAGAGGAAGGGGATGGGCACGGGCTGCCCATCCCCTTCATGTTGCCTTTAGAATTGAGCGCGCGCCTATTACTGCAATCAATAAGCGCGAGGTGAACGCCCGATTATGCGGTGACGACTTCGGTGGCTGCGGTCTCGCGCCGTCGCTGGTAGGCGCTCAACGCTTCGGCCAGGCGAGACACTTCGACGCGGCTGACCAGGTAGAACTTGCCGTCGTTCCTGGTGGGAACAGCCCCATCGGCGAGGGCTTCACAAAGATCACCGAGGGTAACGGGGCGAGGCTCATCGTAGACTATTACAGGCTTCATAATGCCGTTTCTCCTATGTTTCGGCCATCTGGCCGGCTCCTCTGGTCATCCCGCGCGGGATGCATCCTTAAAGCAGAACCCGTGCCAGAATCCTTGTATTTTAATGACGCGGCTATATTTGCCGAGGTTCCATAAAGTGCGCAAAATAGCCGGTTTCAGATACGAATCCCAGAACCAAAATGCATCAAACAAAGTGCTATCTCAATAAAACTATTATATCGCGGTCTAGCGGCAATGGCATCGGACCAAGGTCCTATCTTCCGTCCCGCAACCGTCCCGGAATGCCAACTAACGAGGGTATTTCCATCCACAAAGAAAGAGCCTCGCTGCAAGTTGCGAGGCTCTTTCTCCGGTGGTCCGGTTAGATTGTGCAGGGCTACTTTGTTGACCGTGCGGGAGTGACGCAGTTAGGATAGAACGTCTCAGCCACGATCTTAGCAACCTGGCCCCTAGTGACGTTGTTGTTCAGCCTGAAGTATGGTCGAGAGGAAGCATCACATGGTTCCGGGGCACCTGTGGCTGGATTGGTGCCTCCACAGGCGTAACCACTCACCACTCCCCTGTTGGCGAGACGTTGTATCCAGTCGAAGAACGTCGAGCCGGGGGGGACATCGGCAAACTGCTGGGCACCTGGAGCATCCGAGAACCCCGCGGCCTCGCTGACTATCTTGGATAGCTGCCCGCGTGTGACGTTGTTGTTGGGCCGGAAGTAGGCCAGGTTGCCGGGAGCCACACATGGTTCGGAGGCACCCGTAGCCGGGTTGGTACCTCCGCACGTGTAGCCGCTTATGGCACCGTCGTTCGCCAGTTGCTGTATCCACAGGTAGAAGGGGCTATCCTCCGGCACGTCCTGGAACTTCCTGGCACCGGCAGGGTCGCTCAGCCCGGCGGCAATAGCCACCATCTTGGAGATCTGCCCTCTTGTGACGTTCACGCCTGGCCTGAAGTACTTGCCTGGGCACGGCTCACCAGGCGCTCCGCACTCGTAGCCGGTGATGATATTGCGGCAGGCAAGGCACCTGATAAAGCTATAGAAGGTGGAGCCGGAACCGGAAGCGGGCACGTCGTTGAACTGGATGGAACAACTACAACCGACACCGTAAGCCACGGTGTCAATGGCGATAAAGTTCGAATTGTCGCCCGTAGGACCACCCTCCGTCACGTAATAGCGGAAGGCGATCCTGCCGCTCTGGGTGCCGGAGATGCTGCTGAGGGTGATGGCAAATTGCGTCCAGGCGTCCGGATATCCACCCTCTGCCTGGGTAGGGTTGATCTCCAGGAGCAGTGTCGTAAAGTCACCCACGCTCTCAGCGGTAGTGCCCACGTTGGTGCTTGCTCCCGCTGTGCTAAGTCTTACCTGGAGCCGATCACTGTACGGACTATCGGTTGACGTACGCGTCCAGAAGACAAACTGGCGACCGTTTTGCAGCTGGACCTCCGGGCTGATTAACCAGTTACTGATAGTATTGGTGCCGGAAGTACTGTCGAAGTTTACCGCCACGTAAGATTCGGCGGGACCGGAATGTGCTTCGAATGCTTTGGAGGTGCCCTGGAACCAGGATCTCGTACCTACAGGTTCGCTACGGTTGATCACTGTCCAGTCTGCAGGCGGGGCTTCAACGAACCCTTCGTTTATTAGCGTCTGCTCGCAAGCGCCCTGTGGCACCTGGGGGTTGCTGCCTGCTTGTTGCTCGGGGCCCTGCGGTGCCTCCTGCCTTGTGTCCTTTTGCCCGTACTTATCGGCCTGCGCGGGAACGCTGCTGAGGCCGGATGCGTCCGCTACGGTAGAATTGAGCGAGGTATCGCGCAGTAGCAGCAGTAGCACGAGCAGCAATAGCGCTGATACTGTTCGGCTAAGGCTGCCCCGGCGTAACGTGCTCCGCGCGCCTAGATTACTCAGCGGTTCGGGCATATATGGTCCTCTCCTTCATATTGCTCATTCTCATTGCTAGAAGGGAAGTCATACTTGGCCCATGTCACAAAACAACGACGCATAAATATGGCGTGACAAGAATACTACCATCTAACTGCAATGAAGTAGGCAGATTATATCAACGTACCTATACCTAGTCAATGGTACTTGTTGTCTCAGTCTCGCGGCACGCTTTAGCAATTACCGGTGCTCGACGGTATAATTATGCAGCGGCTTGAGACCTCCGGTATGAACCTGTCCTACTCGGAGGCACTAAGAACGCTCCAATACGGAACGCGTATAACAAACATGATAATCTCCCTGCGCAAGGCCTTTCGCGACCTGACGAGACGCCGCCTGCGCTCCTTTCTCACAATCATAGGCATCATCATAGGCGTGGCCGGGCTGGTGGCTATTACCTCCACCTCCAAGAACATGGCCGCCGCGCAGGCTGCTGCCTACAATAACAACTCCCAGCAAGACATGCGCTGGTACGTCGGCAACGCCCCGCCCGGCCTGGAGAACGGCGTCAAGCAGGTGCCCAACGTGGCCGAGGCGGAACTACGCGCCACCTACTTCACCAAGTGGTACGCGTCCGGGGCCTGGCGCGACATCCAGTTCATCGGCATCCGCGACTTCGACGGTATGCGCGTCAACAAGGTGGGCCTGGTAGAGGGGCGCTGGCCCAGGCGCGGCGAGGTCGTGCTCGAAGCCTCGGTGCGGGACGTGGCCGCGGTTGGCATTGGCGACGAAGTGGTCTACCGCGCGGGGCCTGGGAACGCGCAACACGACCTGCTGGTGGTGGGCTTCGCCAGGTCGCCCTCGTTTCCCTCCGCCAACATCATCGGCACGTCCATCGGTTACACGCTGAACACCGAAGTGCAGAAGATGTACGGCGCGGAGGGCGACAACCAGCTACTCGTCCGCCTGGCCGATTTCTCGCCCGGCGTGCGCGCCAACACCAAAGACGACATACAGCGCGTGTTCGACAAGCGGAACCTCGCTTATGGCTCCTACCTGGAGCGCAACCCTGAGGACTACACGGGCAAGCGGCAGCTAGACGCGCTGGTCATGCTCATGACCGTCTTTTCGCTCGTGGGCCTGGTAATCTCGTCCTTCCTGGTGGCGAACACCCTGGCAGCGGTGATATCGGAGCAAATGGCCGAGATAGGCGCGATGAAAGCCATCGGGGCCACGTCGGGCAAGGTGGTAGGCATTTACGTGGTGGCAGGGGCGATGTACGGGGCGGTGGGCACCATACTGGGGCTGCTCATCGGGGTGTTCGGCGGGCACGCGCTCTTGCTGTACCTGGGCAGCCAGTTCAACCTCACTATCAACGGCATAAATGTGGACCCGGTGGACATCGCGCAGGGCATCGTGGTGGGCGTGGGGGTGACCACGTTAGCGGCTTTCCTCCCGGCATGGCGCGGCACGTCCATCACCGTGCGCAAGGCGCTGGAGAGCTACGGCATCAGCGCCACCTACGGCCAAGGCTGGCTCGACAGGTTGTTGCAAAGCTTCAACCGGCTGCCCCGAGTGCCCGCCATGTCGGTGCGCAACCTGGCGCGGCGCAAGGGGCGCAACCTGATAACGATAGGCGCTATCGGCCTCGCCACCGCCGCTTTCCTGGGGGCGCAAAGCACCTCCGACTCGGTGGGGCGTTCTATAGAGAACGCCTACGATGTGTACGGCTCGGACGCATGGGTGTGGTTCCAGCAGCCGGTGGGGCAGACGTTCGCCGCCGACCTGCGCTCGATGCCCGAGGTGAAAGTAGCCGAGGCGTGGGCATCGACATCGGCCTTCGCCGGAGACCTGCGCGTCAGCATGTGGGGCATGCCCGCCTCGACCACCCTCTACCAGGCCCCCTTCACACAGGGGCGCTGGTTCACCGATGAAGAGCCGTTCGCGGTGGTGGTCTCGTCGCGCTTTGCCGAACTGAGGGGCTACGAGCCTGGCGACAGGGTGGAGGTGACGGTGGGCGGCAGGGACGTGTGGCTGACCATCGTGGGGATCGTGAACGACAACGCACAGGGCCTTAGCTCGTCATCGAGAGGCAAGATGTTCGCGCCGCTGGAGACGGTATCGCGCCTGATGCACCGGAGCGGTGCCGCCGACTTCTTCGCCGTCCGCTTCGACCGCTCGGACGGCCCCTACGTCGAGGAGACCCTGGCGCGCCTGGAGCGCAGGTTCCATACCTTGCAGCCCGGCATGCTGGCCGCCTACGCCGACAAGGCAAGCAGCCTCGAAGCCAGCAAGATACTCACCATCCTCCTGTACGCTATGACGATAATCGTGGGCACCATCGGCGGTATCGGCATCGCCAACACGCTCACGCTGAACGTGCTGGAGCGAAGGCGCGAAATCGGCGTGATGCGCTCGCTAGGGGCGCGTGACGGCCACCTCATACAGGTGTTTCTCACCGAAGCCCTCATCATGGGCGGCGGGGGCTTCTTGCTGGGCCTGGCGCTGGGCTATCCCCTGGCGCGCATGCTGGTGTGGCTCCTGTCAACTGTGCTGTTCCCGCTCGACTTTATCTTCCCGGTGAGCATGGTGGGGCTGGCGATGCTCTTCACATTGGTGCTTACCACAATCGCCAGCCTTGGCCCGGCGCTGGGTGCGGCCCGCTTGAAAGTAAGCTATGCGCTGCGATATGAATGAAATAAATTGATTGAACGTGGGACTATTCAGGCCTAGAGTTGGAGCATAGATTTGGTTTTCTGGCGAGAAGGACAAAAAGGTACTATAGCAGTAGCATTGGTCTTGCTGACCTCGCTGCTTTTCGCGCATATGGGGCAAGCCAATGCTGCCGCCCTACTCCAGGCAGACGGCATCACCACGCAGCGTAACGTCACGTATTGCACCGCGGGCGGGGAAGCCCTCAAGCTGGACCTGTTCCTGCCGAGGCCGGGCAACGGACCCGCACCCGTGGTGGTCTACATCCACGGTGGTAGCTGGGTGGGCGGCGATAAGTTCGAGGTCGGGCTTGCGGGAAACGAGCTGGCGAAAAAGGGGTACGCGGTCGCCTCGATCAACTACCGGCTGGGGCCGAAACACAAGTGGCCCGCGCAGATACAGGACGCGAAGTGCGCCGTACGCTACCTGCGTGCCTCCGCGAGGCAGTACAACCTCGACCCTAACCGCATCGCCGCCTGGGGCAGCAGCGCCGGGGGCCACCTGGCGGCCATGCTGGGCCTCACCGACGCCTCGGCGGGCTTCGACAACTCCGGGCAGCACCTGGACCAATCGAGTCGGGTACAGGCGGTAGTGGATATGTTCGGCCCCACCGATCTCAACGCCTACGACCCTGACAAGTTCCTCAAGGGGATTGGGCAGGCGGTGTTTGGCGTCACCCGCGACGAACCGGGCGCGCGCGAGCTGCTCAGGCGGGCCAGCCCTGTGACCTATGCCGCTAACGCCGCGGGGGTACCCTTCCTCATATTGCACGGTGACAAGGACAGCCTGGTGCCACTCAGCCAGTCGCAAGCCCTCTACGACCGCCTCATCGCGGGAGGCTCGCAAGCCGAGCTTGTGGTGGTGAAGAACGGCGAACACGGCTTTCGCCCGACCGGCGGCCCGATAGACCCGACCACAGCGCAGATACGGAACAGGATAGACAACTTCCTCGACCGCACTCTTGGCAACACGAGCGCCGCCTCTCAGACCTTCCCGCAGACCGGCAAGACCGTACAGGGAGTGTTCTTGCGCTACTGGTCCTCGAACGGTGGGCTGGCGCAGTTCGGCTACCCGATATCCGGCGAGATGCAGGAAGCCAGCGACACCGACGGCAAGACCTACACCGTGCAGTACTTCGAGCGAGCGGTGTTCGAGTTGCACCCTGAGAACGCGCGTCCCTACGACGTGCTTCTCACGCTGCTAGGCTCCATGCGGTACGCGCAGAAGTACCCTGGTGCCGCGCCAGGCCAGGTGCCGAACGCCGCGCCTGGCTCTATGCTTTTCCCGGAGACCGGCAAGCGAATTGGTGGCATGTTCCTGGAATACTGGAAGGCGAACGGTGGCCTCGCCCGGCAGGGATACCCCATATCGGAGGAATTCAAGGAAGTCTCGCCTGTAGATGGCAAGACCTACACCGTGCAATACTTCGAGCGGGCGGTGTTCGAGTACCACCCGGAGAACCGACCACCTTACCAGGTGCTGCTCTCACCCCTCGGCACGTTTCGCTATGACGCCAGGCACGGGAGCGGGCAACCATAGCTCCGGTAATAGAGTATTATTAGTTGCGGTAGCATATAAGACCGACGGGAAACACACGGTATGAAAGATACAATTACGAGAGAGGCACCCACCGGCACTGACGATATAGAGCGGGGCAGTGGTGCCGGCATATACAACTCCGAAGCTGGAGACCTGACCACCGGCTTTTCCGAACCATTCGGGCAGCGTGAGGCCGTGCTGCTCGCCCCTAAGCGGCGACGATGGCGCATACTGGTCCCGGTGCTGCTCGCGGCTGCCGTGATTGTCGCGGTCATCTTCATGGCTGCTTCACCGCCCAAGGGCCCCGCTACCGCGCAGGTGAGGAGGGGCACCATCATCTCTAGCGTGGAGACGACCGGCAAGCTAGAGGCGCAGACGAGCGCGCGGCTCTCCTTCCGCACGTCGGGGCGCGTGGAGAGGGTTATCGCCAAGCAGGGCGACCGGGTGAAGGCGGGGCAGGTGCTGGCCGAACTCGAATCGGACAATCTCCAGCGGCAACTGAGGGAGGCCCAGGCGCAGTCGCAGATTAGCCATTTGAGGCTGCAACAGGCGGAACTCGGCCCTCGGCAGGAGGACATCACCGCCGCTACCGCCGACCTGAGCGCCGTCAAGGCCCAATTAGAGCAACTCAAAGGCGGCGGGCGGCCGGAGGACATAGCGGCGGCTCAGGCGGCGTTGAACCAGGCTCAAGCGCGGCTGGACGGTCTCAAGAAGGGTGCCTCAACACAGGAGCTTACGGCGGCCCAGGCCCGGCTCGACCAGGCGAAGGCTAACCGCGACCTTACCGCCGCTACGTCCTCCAACGCCACCGAGCAGGCCCGCATCCTCTACGTGCAGGCACAAACCGCCACCGAAGACTTTCTCGACCCGGCGGGGCAGCTAGAGCAGGCTCGGCTCAACTACGAAGCCGCCCAGAAGAGCGAGGCAGCGCAGATGGCCTCGGCGGATGCCAGGGTGACCGAGGCCCAGGCCGCCCTTGACGCGCTCAAAGCGGGGGCGAGCCCCGAAGAGTTACGCGCCGCCGAGCAGGGCGTGGTGCAGGCGCAGGCACATCTCGACAAGGTACGCAACGGTGCCACCCAGCAAGATGTAGCGGCGGCGCAGGCGCGCGTGGACGCAGCCCAGGCCAACCTCGACAAGCTGAACGCAGGCCCAACTGACACCGACATCTCTATACTCAGGCAGCAGGTGACTCTCTCCCAAATCTCGGTGGAGCGAGCCGAGGCCCAGTTAGCCGACGCTCAGATTGTAGCCTCTATGGATGGCACGGTGCTCAGCATCGACCTGGAAGTCGGGGAGATCGTCAACGCCTCGCAGCCCGTAGCCACGCTGGCCGATACCACGTCGTTGCGCATCAAGGCCGACGTAGACGAGATTGACGTGGGCAGGGTGCAGGCCGGGCAGGCGGTGACCGTCACGCTGGACGCCTACCCCGGCGTGAGGCTGCCAGGCAGAATCGAGTCGCTGGCACCTGGGGCCACGCTAAAGCAGGGTAGCACCGTGTACCAGGCCACCGTTTCGTTCGTGCCCACCGGGGAGGTGGTGCCCCGCGAGGGCATGGCCGCCAATGTTGACATCACCGCGCAACGCAAGGACGACGTGCTACTCCTGCCCAACCGCGCCTTCGAGGCGGTGGGGCGTCGGCAGTACGTCACGGTGAAGCAGGGTGACACCACCACCCGCCTCGAGGTCGAGACCGGCCTGAGCAACAACACCGACACAGAAATCATCTCCGGCCTCGAAGAAGGCGACACAGTTCTTCTCAAGTAAAGGCAGGACTATAAAGAGTCAGAACCTGGCGCGCAATGAGCCTGTAGGGGCAGGCACGGGGCCTGCCCTCGGTGATAGTCATACCACGTTACATACTCTCGAAGGACCAACAGCCTTGAAGTTCGGGACCAGGCCGCCAGCAACAAGTGACCTGAGCAAGTTACGGTTGACAGCCGCGTCTGCTACGCTACGGTAGTAAGGCCCACACCTCTTTCTAATGGTGGAGCGCCAATAGATGGAGGCGCTGGGCCTTACCACCATAGCCAGCTAAACGGGATATGTCCGTTTGTGCTACTGTGTATTCGAGCCTCTCCCTAATATGCGCGGCAAGTAATGCTGCCGCACTCTTGGATTGCAAGCTAGCTATTCAGGGGCTGTCTGTTGCTCGGCCCTGAGCAGGTCCATTGTCTCCATCGCGTGGCGCAGGTGCGGGATGACAATGCTACCTCCGACGACCAGGCCCACGTTCAACGCGTCCGTTAGCTCCTCGTCCGAGTACCCCGCCTCGACGCACTGGACCAGGTGGTAGTCTATACAGTCGTTGCAGCGCAGCACTGCGGAGGCCACCAGTCCAAGTAGCTCCTTGGTGCGGCCGGGCAGCGCGCCGTCATGGTAGGCCACCGTGTCGAGGTTGAAGAAGCGGTTGATGCCCAGGTGCCCCGCGCCCAGGATGCGCTCGTTCATCTTCTGTCGGTATCCGCGAAACCTTTCCAGCCGGTTGTTTGCGTCCATGCTCCCCCTCTTTCAGTCTTTCCTTCGTATTCACAGGCAAGTCCAGGGATCATTGTAGGGCATTGCTTGCACAACATGCCAGTTGGAACCGTGGGGCTATCGGCTGCGTGAGAGTGCGAAATTGGGACCCTTCCTCACCCTGTCATTCTGAACGCAGTGAAGAATCTCAAGAAGGTGGCATACGGATGCTGTTGAACTATAGCAACCAAGCCCCTCTTTGTCATTCTGAACGCAGTGAAGAATCGGGTGGCTGTGTATCCTGTTGAACTGCTGCGACCAAGCCCCTCTTTGTCATTCTGAGCGCAGTGAAGAATCTCGTCCCTAACCACCCAAATACCACCTTTCTTGCAGCACACGGTGGCACCAGCCGGTAGTTGCATGAGGAAAGGGGCGATACCTTCGTGAGGGGCGGGATTCTTCACTGGGTTCAGAATGACAAAGGGGGACACGGTTCCGTTCATCGGCACTGGCACAGCCGGGCAGATGGTGGGTAACGTTCGAGCGGCGTGGGCTTGGCGCTGTTCTTGATACATCGTCAGGAGCGCGATGATACTCTGTGTCGCGCAAGGTTCGGGACAGTAGCTATCCTGATTGAAGGAACTTAGACGCATGATGTTTAGCAAAGAAACGGTCGTAGGGGCATCTGGCGCGAATAGGGCGCGAGCGAAAGTTGCCTGGTATCTAGTGTGTTTGGTTGGGCTGTCCCTGGCCGCGTTGGCACCGCCTGCCGCGTTGGCGCATGAGAAATGGTTCGTGGACGCCGAACGTTACCCCCTCCGTTGGGAGCTTCTTTTTAGCTGGCCGGTGGCCCTGGCGCTTGGGGTGGCGGGGCTGGCGCTCGGCGGGCTGGTCTTGCTCAGCAGGGTGGTGCGCGACCGCTACTGGCCCAACCCGGTGTGGCTGCGGCCCGTCAACTCGTCGGTGCAGGCGGTGGTGGGCATCCAGACGGCCATCAGCCTGGTCTACATGACCGTGCGCGGTTGGCTGCTGGCCCCTACATTGACGGTCGCGGGAGAGTGGTGGGGCTACGTGCTGCTGGTGGTGCAGTTGTTCGTGGCGTTCACCTTCGTCACGGGCTGGCTCACCCGCGTGGGTGGGGGCGTGCTGGTCGGGTTGGTGCTCGCGGCGTTCGTGCTGTTTCCCGCCGACAGGGCCGCCGAGCAGTTGCTGTTCGTGGGCATTGGAGCTTTCTTCCTCATCCAGGGGCGGGGCTTGTTCAGGCCCACAGGCGAACTGTCAACGCGCTTCGCCGAGTACTGGTCGCGCTATTCGCCTATCGCCCTGCCGCTGATGCGCATCTTCACGGGCATCTCGATCTTGTGGCTGGCCTTCAGCGAAAAGCTGCTGAACCCGCAACTGGCGGTCGCCTTCCTGGAGAGCCGCCCGGAGTTCAACTTCATGCGGCTGCTGGGTTTCAACTGGTTTACGGATGAGTTCTTTATATACGCGGCGGCGGCGGTCGAGGCCACAGTGGGCGTGCTGCTGATAGCCGGGGTGCTGCCTCGCATAGTGATCTTGTTCATGTGGGTGCCGTTCAACATTGCGATACCGTTCTTGCCGCCGGAGGAGCTGCTGGGCCACCTGCCGATACTGGCGGTCATGTACGCGGTGTTCCTGGGAGAAACGGCTGTCGAGACGGAGGCACGGAGGGCGACAAGCCCCGCCGTCGTGGTTGTAGGGTCCGGGCGCTGATGTATGGAAGTTGGGTTCCGCAGGGCATTCTTTGAGGGCGGAAGTTAACCGTCGGGCTAGGTAGCTACCTTGTTAACCCTGATGCTATGAAAGCAGTCCCGCTAAGGGCAGACCGGAATACTAGCACATCAGCCCCACCCTGTCATTTCGAACGCAGTGAGAA
>JALZHI010000081.1 GCA_030913985.1 Chloroflexota bacterium
CGATGAGTGCGGCCCCTCTCCACTAAACTATTCCCCTGAGAACTACTCAGACCTCAGTCCTCAGTCCTCAGTCCTCAGTCCTCAGTCCTCATCACTCCCTACGGGCAAGCGGTCAGGCTCACATCGTCCACGAAGAACGACGTAGGATACAGGCGGTCGGTAGTACCCTGGAAGTGGATGCGCACCGTCTGCCCCTTGTACGCCGCCAGGTTGAAGGTAGACTTGGTCCAGGTGTTCTGCACGTCGGCGTTGCTGCGGGTCTCTAGCGTCGCCAGGGTGGTGCCGCTGCTATTCTGCACCCGTGCGTACAGGTAGTCGTACTTGACTGTGCCCGTCTCCTGGGTCGCCATGTTCCAGTAGTAGGTCAGCGTGGCCGAGGTAGAGCTCGCCGGTATCGTCACCTGCTGGTAGATCGTGTCGTTGGCCCGGTCGTAGCCCGCCAGGTACGCGCTCATGGTGCCGGTGCGAGGGCGAGTGTTCGCGATGATCGCGTAGCCGCCCTTCGAGGACTGCACCCACGGAGTCGTGCCGCTCTCGAAGCCGCCGTTGGTCAGCGTCTCGGTGCAGCCCACGGGGGTAGAGGTAGCCACCGGAGTGGCCGTAGGCTCGACTACCGGCGTGTTCGTCGCGGTCGGAACAGGCTCCCCACTACCGCAAGCGTCGAACTTGAACGCGCCTATGCGGGTGGTCCACGAAGCCTGGCCGGTGGTCGGCATGTACTCGTGCGTCATCCAGAAGGTGCAGTCGTCGGTGGGGTCAACCGCCATCTGAGCGTAGTCGCCCCAGCGGCTGCCCGTGCCGGTCTGCGAGCCGCTACCCGCGATGAGGGTGCTCTCGCCCTGAGGCATCTGCCCCAGCGCGTCACCAGCCAACCGGCCCGTGTAGCGTATGCTCGGATAGACGCTGCTGCTAGACGCGCTGTACACCATGGCGATGTTGCCGGAGCCGTCCATAGCGATGCTCGACATCCAGCGGTGGGTCGCGTCGGGCGCATATGTGCCCTGCTGGAAGATGCTCGGCGTACCGGCGGGGTTGCGGATTTCGTACCAGCGCACGCCCGCCTGGGTGCCGCTGCTCAAAGCGTTCACGCTGTGGGTGGCTACAAGCGCCTCGTGCGTGCCCAGGTTGCGATAGGCCAGCCTGAACATCAGCCTGTCACCAATGCCGTCCAGGCCAACCGACGTGCCGGGCTGCGGCACGCACGACCTCGTGCTGGTGCACAGGTTGTTGAAGGCAGCCGTTGTCAGCGTGGTAGGCCCTGTGAAGGTAGAGCTGCTAGGTGTGGCCCAGTTCACCGAGAACTTCCACAGGTGCAGCGCGTTGTTGGCCTTGGCCGCGAACACGTTTGGCGCGCCCGCCGGGGGCAGCCTGGAACCATCCAGGTCCGAAGGCAGCAGGGTGCCATATATATTGCTCAGGTTGAATGCCTGGTAAGTGGCAGGCTGGCCCTGGAGCATCTTGGCGCGGTCGAACACCACCGCCGCCGGGCCTTGATACTGCGACGTGAAGCGGTTGGCGCCCATGTAGTAGCCATCGGGCCACACGCCCAGGTGGGGATAATCGTAGAAAACGGTCGTGCTGAACTGGAAGAAGTAGCGGTACCATGCCCCGGTCGGGTCACCCGTCTGCGAGATGGCGATGCACTCGCCGTAAGGGTTGGCCGAGGTAAACTGGCTCACCAGGAAACGGTCGGAAAGCTGGTCGTAGAGCACCACGGGGTCGCCGTCGTTGCGGGTCTCGCAAGCGCCGCCGAAGCCGCTCCAGATGGTGTTGCTGTTGGTCGGGCCGTACAGGGTGTTGCCGTTCTTGTCGAATATCTGGAGAGAGCTATTCACCATCTGCACGTAGTGGTTGGGTCCGACGTCGCCGCTGGGGTCGGGCGGGTAAACGCTGTTGCGGTTGCCCAGGCCCGCGAAGTTCTTCAACGGCGAGGGTGCGGCCAGGGCTGCGAGCGACTCGGAACCGCTGAACTCGTTCTGCACCACCGGGTCGGCTACCTGCGGCCGGGGCGAGCTTTTGTCGGCGGCGTTCTCGCCACCACGAGGCTCGGGCATCTCTCTCGGCGCGGTCAACGGCGGCGCCTCGCCTACAGGCACGTCGCGCAACGGCCGGGAAACGTCGTTCTTGGCCGAGCGTCCCGTCTCAAACGGCTTGTGGGCGGGGTCGGCAGCCTTGCCGCCGTCCTGCGCCTGGTAGTTTGTAGAGGCCAGGCGCGGAGTGTTCTCGCCTGCTCCCGCTGCCGTGTTAGCGTTGCCGGCTGTGCTGGCGGTGCCCGCCGGGGCCACCCCGATTTGCCCGCCCAGTTGCGCTGCTAAGGCTACCATGAGGGCTACTATAAAGAAGGACACCAACCGTTTCTTAGATAACATTCGTATAGCTCCTTTTTCCAATTGCTGACTGCTCTGTCATCCACCCGCTGCCACGGCGCTTTGCGAACACCGTGAAAAAACAAAAACCATAGCCCGCCCGGCCAGATAATCGGCAAAGCCCTAAGGAGAGTAAGTACTTTACAGGACGTTTGAGAAGGAAGGTAGTACGCTCCGATTATCCACGCTGGTCGGCTATGGGTTTGAGTAGACGAGTATACCCAATTCTTTGACCGAGTAGCAAGCCGATTCGGCACCAATCTTGTAGTTGCTAGTAGTACTTTAGTACCATGCTTGTTGAGTTCTACTACAGTAACTACTCTCTTGAAGTACTTTTATGGTAAACATCTATGCTGCCTCACACCCCAACGCGGCCCACGACGCCCTCACCCGATCACCCGAAACTCCCCTCGCTAGCCCCCACCCTTCAACTGCACTCAATGTCTCCCTTGTCACGCCCACTCAGTAGTGGTATGCTGCCTACGCCGCGAGCAGCGGCAATAACGCCGATGTGAGGAGCAAGCGTGCTGAACATAGATTTGACCGGCCGCCGGGCTTTCGTGGCGGGCGTAGCCGACGACGCCGGGTATGGATTCGCGATTGCCAAGACGCTGGCCGAAGCCGGGGCCACAGTCGTGCTGGGCACCTGGCCGCCCGCCCTGGGCATCTTCCGCAAGCTGATCGAGCGCGGCTCCATGGAAGAGTCGATGCGCATGGCAAACGGGGGCCAGTTGGAGTTCGAGGCTATCTACCCGCTGGATGCCGCCTTCGACACGATGGAGAGCGTGCCCCCCGACGTGCTTGAGAACAAGCGCTACCAGGACCTGGGCGACTACACCGTCTCAGGGGTAGCAGAGCGCCTGGCGCAGGACTTCGGGGAGAAGCCCCTCGACATCGTGATCCATTCCCTTGCCAACGGCCCCGAGGTCAAGAAGCCTCTGCTGGAAACGAGCCGCCAGGGCTACCTCACCGCCGTGAGCGTCAGCGCCTACTCCAACGTGTCGCTGGTGCAGCGCCTCGGCCCCCTCATGCGTCCCGGCGGGGCGTTCCTCTCCCTCACATACCTGGCAGCCCAGCGCGTCATCCCCGGCTACGGCGGCGGCATGTCCTCCGCAAAGGCAGCCCTCGAAAGCGACACCCGCACCCTCGCATACGAAGCGGGCAGGCAATTCGGAGTTCGCGTCAACTGTATCTCGGCAGGCCCCCTCGCTTCCCGCGCGGCCCGCGCCGTCGGCGGCATCGAAAAGATGGTAGACTTCGCCGCCGCCAACTCCCCCATCCCCGAGTCCACCACCGCCACCGAAGTAGGCGCGACCGCAGCCTTCCTATGCAGCCCCCTAGCAAGCGGCATCACCGGCACCGTGCTCTACGTAGACAAAGGCTACAACATCATGGGCGTCCCCGTCAGCGAAGGCAGCCCCACGCTCGGCTAGTCTGAAACGTGAAACGTGATGCGGCTCGCTAAACAAGGTACGTGAACGCGACGCTGTGCGTGTCACTAGATCAACTCCCCCTTTGTCATCCTGAGCGTAGCGAAGGATCAGGTGGGTAGGCGAGAGTCCTCAACATTGTGGATGATGTCGGCAGGAGGAACACTGGCACTTCAACAGCAAGAATCAAGAACGGGGTGCTGATCCTTCACTGCGTTCAGGAAGACGAAGTCCAGCAGGGTTCCATACCCCAATAGTGTCTCCCTCACGTACCAAATAGCCCTAACCGCATCACGTTTCACGTTTCACGTTTCAGAACCCCCACAATCACCGCACTCCCCGGCGTCACCAGCAACTCCGTAGCCACTAGATCGGGGTGATTGAGCCAGAACTCCCGCACCTCGTCCGGCTTGCCCCTCCACTCCTCCGGCCACTGGTCCTCCGGCGTCAAGTCGTCCAGCAACACCACCCCACCCGGCTCCAACACCCGCACCAACACCTCCGGCTCGTGCACCTTGGCCGCCTTAGCATCGGCAAAGAGCAACGCGAACGTACCATGCTCCAATATCAAGCGCCAATCCCCCGCCAGCACCCGCACCCCCGGCACCTGCGAAAACATTGCCGCCACCGCGCTCGCCCGCTCCTCCTCTATCTCCACCGTCACGAAGTGCACGCCCGGCTGCAACCCGCTCACCATCCAGGCAGCGCCCACACCACACCCGGTACCAATCTCCCCAATAGTGCCGCTCCGCACCGAGGCCGCCAGCACCCGCAACAACCTCCCCACCTCCGGCGTACAAGAAGCCTCGAACCCCATACGCCCCGCAAGCTCATGCGCCCGCCGCACCAATTCAGGCACTTCCTCCAAGGCCCTGTATCCCATGCACCCACCCCATTAAGAACAAAGCGGCCAAATCGCCACAACGATCCGACCGCAAACCCTAATTAACTTGGCGCGTGCTTGGCGTCCTTGGCGTCTTGGCGGTTCCGTCTCTCCTAACCGGACACCTCTTCCCCACCATCCACACCCAGCACGTTGCCCGTCAGCCAGTCCGCGCCAGGCCCAGGCTTCGCCAGCAGAGCGATGAACTGCGCCACATCCTGAGTGGTAGTCAGCCTGCCCGATGGATTGCGAGCCAGCGCACCCTCCACCAGCCGCTCGTTGCCGGGTATCTTGCGCAAAGCCGGGGTGTCCGTCACGCCCGCCCTGATTGAATTAGCCGTAATGCCCCTCGGAGCAAGCTCGTAGGCAAGCTGCCGTATGTGCGATTCCAGCGCCGCCTTCGCCGCCGACACCGCCCCATAATTCGGCACCACCCGCACCGACCCCGCCGAAGTCATAGCGAAGATGCGGCTACCCCGCCCCAACATGCCCCGCGACACGCAGTCCTGCACCCAGTACACCAGCGAGTGCGCCATGACATCCAACGTCATCTCCATGTTCTGCTGCGAGATAGCGTCCTCCGGCTTGGCGGCAAAATACGGCTTGAGCGTCCCAAACGCCAGCGAGTGCAACACCACTCTGAACCCCGACCCGCCCATCTCCGCCGCCATCTTGTCGAGGGCCTCCTTGCGCCGGTCCGGGTTGGCCGCGTTCATATTGAACGGAATATAGCGGCACCCTGCCGCCTCAATGCGGGTCTTGGTCTCCTCGAAGGCGTCCTGGTCGGTCGGACGGCGCAGGTGCACCCCGCAGACGCTAAGTCCCGCCTCCTCTGCCAGTGCAGCCGCCGTCGCCGCCCCAAACCCCGAAGACGACCCCAGCACCAGCGCCCACTTCAAGTCCCTTGGCTCCGGCGGCGCCAACTCGTCAGTCTGCTTGCTGCCGTCACCGCCACTATTCTCACCCATGTAGCCACACTCCTTCAAAGAGGTCAACGGGGCACATTATAGCACATGCACACGCCGTTCCCGATCTCGTATTGGCGTAGTGAGTGCTATGCTATAATTGTGATAGATATATCTCGGAACAGGCACCGCGAAGTCGAGGCTAAGCGTTATGGAAAACAGGAAAGCTCAAATAACTCCCTATCCCCACATCACAAAGATAGAAGGTGTATGCGGTGGCGAGGCAATAATCGAGAATACGCGCATTGCCGTGTGGAACCTTGTCAATTTCTACTACAAGGTCGGCATGACAGTGGAGGCAATCCTGCTCGACTGGGACCAGTTGACCCCCGCTCAGGTCTTCAGCGCCCTGGCCTACTACCATGATAATCGCGAAGAAGTTGATGCAGCACGCTGGCGCAACAGCTACGAATACTGGCAACAGCAGCCCGTATTTAACGACAAACATGCCCTTACCTGATAGGCCGCGTATCTACCTGAACGAACACCTCTCTCAACGCTTGGCTGAGCAACTACGTGAATACGGCTTTGATGTCGTTAGCTCACATGAAGCGATGATGCTGTCGGCCTCTGACGAGAGGCAACTCGATTGTGCTTGCAATGAACAGCGTGCGGTTCTTACTTTCAACATCAGTGATTACATCAAGTTGCACCAGGAGTATTTAGAAGCGAACCGAGCGCACTACGGGATTATCGTATCTACAGAAGTCCCAATTCACATTCTGATCCATAGACTGCTGCGGCTGCTCAACTCGTTATCCCAGGAGGAACTGAAGAACCAAGTAATATGGTTGAATCAGTTCTCTTGAAAGGCGTAGGATGGCTGCGGCACCTGGCGACTCAATTGGGCGTTCCTACCACCGCACCCTCACATCCCCCACCCGCCGCGTCACCTTCTGCTCGTCCAGGTGCTCCAAAAACGGTATCGCGTACTTGCGCGTCGTGCCGAACAGGTCGCGCATAATCGCCACGTTGACCTCCCCCTGCTCGTCAATCGTCCGCAAAATCCGCTCGCGCATCTCCTCGTAAGCCCGGCGCGTGTACAGCAGCCCCTCGTCCAACTTCACAAGCTCCCCGCTCTCCACCAGCGCGGCCACCACCTCCGGGTCCAACCCAACCTCTGAAGGCGCGGGCGGCGAGTACGGGCTGGACTCGTGCAACGCCATGAACTGCGCGACCTGCTTCTTCTGCTGCGGGCTGAACGTCGGCTCGAAATCGGGCAGCCGGTACGTGGTCGCATCCTCCGCAATCACCCCACGGCTCACCCCCAGCCCCATGACGTGCGGAAAGGCCTTCGCTGGCACCTCCCTGGCGAGACGGCTGCGCAATTCCTCCTTGCTCATCCCCCTCCGCAACGGCTGGTGATGGTGGTGGTGCCCCAGCAACGTCACCACCCGCTTCATCAACGCCTCCCACGCGGGAGCGGACATAATGAGTGATGAGGACTGAGGACTGAGGACTGAGTTTTCCTGACCGCTGAGTTGAAGTACCTGTCCACTCTCCAACAACTTCGTCAGAGCTTCGGAAGCAACGGCACTATCCAACCCTAACTTCTCCATTACCACTCGTACTTCCTGCGCGGTGTTGCCCAACGCCTCCAGCAGCAATTCCTCAGGCGTACCCTGCTGCAACGTGCGAAGCGTCTGCAACGTCTCCTCGCTGAACCGCTTGTGCCGCCTGGGGTGCGGGTCTATCACCTCGCCACCGCCTATCGTGAGGCTGGGCGAAGGACGGCGCACGATGTAGCGGTCGCCCTTGGCAAGGGCAATAGGCTCTCGCAGCCGCAACTGCACCAGCCCACTCTGGCCCGGCTCCAACCTGTCGGCGTCCAGCAAGGTAGCCTGCGCCGGGGTCTCCGAAGCCCCGGTGAAGAAATCGAGGCTGCTGTTCTGCTCAAGCGTCACGGGCGAATCGGCCAGCAGTTCTAGATGTACGTCCACCCGCGTAGTCGGTTCCAGCGTCCCCGGCAGCATCACCACCATGCCCCGAGCCAGGTCGTCTACCTCCACACCCACCAGGTTTACCGCCACCCTGTTCCCCGGCCCTATGCTGTCCACCTTGTGCTTGTGGCTCTGCAACCCCCTGATGCGGCTCCGCAGCCCTCCCGGCACGATCTCTACCTCCTGCCCCACCTTGAACCTGCCATCTGTAAGTGTGCCCGTCACCACCGTCCCGAAACCCGCTATCGTAAAAACCCTGTCCACCGGCAGCCTCGGACGCCCCTTGTCCGCCCTCGGCTCCGTCTGCTCCAACAGCCGGTCCATCTCCAACTTCAGTTCGTCCAGCCCCTCGCCTGTCTTAGCCGACACCGCCACGATAGGCGCGCCCTCCAGCGTCGTACCCTTCAGCCGCTCGCGCACCTCCTCCTCCACCAGCGCCAGCCACTCGTCGTCCACCGTATCGCGCTTGGTCAGCACCGCGATGCCCCGGCTCACCCCCAGCAGGTGCAATATCGCCAGGTGCTCCTCCGTCTGCGGCATCGGCCCCTCGTCGGCGGCAATCACCAGCAGCGCCGCGTCCAGCCCGCCCGCCCCCGCCAGCATGTTCTTGATGAACCGCTCGTGCCCCGGCACGTCCACCACCGACACCTCGCGCCCGGAAGGCAGCGTCAGCCACGCGAACCCCAGGTCAATCGTCATCTCCCGCGCCTTCTCCTCCTGCAAGCGGTCCGGGTCAATTCCCGTAAGCGCCTTCACAAGAGTAGACTTCCCGTGATCCACGTGCCCCGCCGTGCCGATAACATACATTGTCGCTGTGCTCCTAACGCGTAACGCGTAACTCGTAACTACCAAAATTGTAATCTAACGCTAGAAAGCACACAAACAAAAAGGGACCGAGCAACATACTCAGCCCCAAACTGTTACGTGTTACGTGTTACGCCCTATCTCACCGCCATGTACAGCGCCAGCAACGACGCCTGGTAGATGAGTGTCGCCACCGTCGCCAGCAACGCGGGTGTCATCGGCAGGTAATACAGCTTCTGTACGTAGCGGGTGACCAGCACCGTCGTCAGCGCGATGCCCACAAGCCATAGGCCTTGCGCTATCACAGCAGGCATACCCGCCCCCACCACGGCCGCCGCCAGGAAGACCAGCACTGCCCTCGGAGTCTGTAGCTCCAGGTACGCCAGCACCGACCGTTTGTACTGCCCGCTGCCCACCATCAGGTCGCCCACGCCCTGCGCCATGCGAGCCACGAAGGGCAACTCGGCCAGGCCTAACACCACCAGCCCCACCGTCCAGATGAGGTGTATGAGCATCACGGGACGCTCGCTCTGGCGGCCAAGCACGTCGCCAAGCATCACCAGCGCGGGACCAAGCGCGATCAGCAGTTGCACTGGCACTATCTTCGACCATACCAGCTTAGGCTCCGGGTCCGCCACGGTCACGCCGTAAAAGTCCTCGTGCTGCCGGGAGCTGCGTGTCAGGCGGACCAGCGCGGCCTCAGGCGCGAACACCAACTGCGCCACCGGCATGGTCACTTCTTCGTCCACCAGCGTCTCGATTTGCGGGGTCGCCTGCCCCGCCGCCTGCGCCAGGTACGACACGATTAGCTGCAACAGGCGGTCGAAGTTCTTCATGTCGGAGGTGACCACCACGCCCCGCTCGCCCTTCTGCGCCGCGCCCAGCAGCCCGGGGATGAGCTTCAGCATAGGCCCAGGCCCGCCCGTCCTGGCGCCCTTCTTGAACGGGATCATGACGACGTAGCGGCCGCTGCCGGACAGTTCCATGACCCGCAGCACGCCTATGTCCTTCCACGCGACGCGCCGCCAGCCGAACATCTCCGACACCCCCAGCCCCTGCGGCGTCACCTGCAACGTCGGCAATAGGTTGAGCACGAACGCGCTCGCCACCGCCGCTAGCACGAGACCAAGCACCGCGCCCGCCATTTCCGGCGATAGCAGGCTCATAGGTCCGAAGCCCGGTTGCACCACAGCGTTGCCTATAATCACGCCCGCGTGCAAGAACGACACAATCAGGAACATGCCCGCCACGAACCGCGCCGCAAGCAGCCAGTACTTGGAGTAATCGAACACGCCCTGTAGCGCCGCCTGGTGCAATTCAGCCGCCAGCGACTGCAAGTTAGGCGCGTTCGTCTCCCCCGCCGATACCTCGGTCTCAGGCTTGCTCTTGCCACGTCCCATCGGCAAAGCCGACATCAAAGATTTACCCTGTAGTCTCATATGCGAAGTGCCTCCGATAGTAATCCTACCAGCGTCCACAGGCACCAACAATAGCCAATCTGGTACGACCCAGGGTGGGACTTTTGCTTATAAACACCATAAGAAAATCCGCCGGGAAAGTGAATGGAACAGAGAATTGCACCGCAGAGACGCAGAGGACGCAGAGGACGCAAAGGTACGCGGAGAATAATAGAGGGTGTTCTATGCAGGAGAAACACTGTACAGGAATATGTAGCACTTACCCCCGACCAACCCACCATAATCTCAGCGTAACCTCTGCGTCCTCTGCGTCTCTGCGGTGCAATTCTTTATTCCTCTTGGCGTGGTCCTTGGCGTTCTTGGCGTCTTGGCGGTTCCGTCTTATAATGCCCCATGGACGAGACAAACCAGGGCGGGTTAAGCGCCGCCGAGGAGGCCAACCGCTACAACACCCTCGGTATCACCCAGGCCAGCCAGAATATGCTCTCCCAGGCTATAGCCTCCTTCTCCAAGGCGATAGAGTTCGAGCCTGACAACCCCGGCTACTATTACAACCGGGGCATCATCTACGCCAGCGAAGGCACATACGGGCTAGCCCTGCAAGACTTCAGCATGGCCCTCGACCTGCGCGGCGACGACGCGGACATCCTCAACAACCGGGGCACTGTCCACATGATGCTGGGCGACTTCGACGCCGCCATCTCCGACTTCACCCGCTGCATAGAGCTAAACCCCAACCAGCCCGAACCCTACAACAACCGCGGCATAGCCCTCGCCCAGAAAGGCGAGCTGACAATCGCGGCCCTCGACCTGGGACGCGCCATCGGCCTCAAGCCCCAGTACGCCGAAGCCCACTTCAACCTCGCCCGCATCAACGCCCGCTCCAACCGCTGCGACCTCGCCTCAGCCCACCTCAAAGAAGCCGTCAACCTCCAACCCGCCTACCGCCAGATGGCCCGCGTGGTAGGCGACTTCGAAGTCTGCAAAGGCAATCCCGCCTTCACCTTCGCTTTCTGACATGGGACTTATCATGTTGGCAGTTGGGGCATGCTTGAATCACCAACTCTCTCGACGGTCTTGTAGATGACGGCGCAAGCAACCTCGTTCGAGCATCTGACTCGCCGCGTCCAGATCGCGAGACTGCGCCAACTGGCCCGTAGTGCTCTCGCAGCCTACGACCTAGGCACGGTACGCCTGACCCTGCTGGCCCATCTATTCAACACCACCTTTCGCGTGGACACCGGCGCGGGAGGCCGCTACGTGCTGCGCATCCACCGTGCGGGCTCACCCACTGTTGAAAGCGTCAGCGCAGAGTTGTCCTGGTTGCAGGCCCTGAGGCGGGACACCGGCCTTGAAGTGCCCGCCCCTGCACCGACCCGCACCGGCACCTTCCTCACTACTGCCACTGCCAGAGATGTACCTTCCCCCCATATCTGCGTGTTGTTTCACTGGCTCGACGGCAGGCAGGTAGACGACGGGTTGAAACCAACCCATCTGGAGCGTACCGGCGCACTAATGGCCCAACTACAGGACCACGCCGCGCGGTTCGGACCACCCCCTGGGTTCGCGCGCGGCCGGGTGGACTACCCGGTCGAGATGGCGCGCAAGCTGCCCGACCCCTTCAGCCCGGCGGTCATCGCCTATTGCTGCACCCTGGTAGCGGACACCCTGTCTGAGCCAGAGGCGGAACAGGTTGTAGCGGTGATCGAACGCGTCCGACTAGCGGAGCAAGCCCTGGGCATCGGTGAAAGAGAGCGTCCGCCCACGTTCGGGCTAATCCACGCCGATTTGCACCAGTACAACCTACTCTTCGAGCGCGACACCGTCCGAGCCATCGACTTTGACGACTGCGGCTTCGGCCCCCTCCTATACGACCTGGCTGTCCCTCTGACGATGCTACAGGACCGCGCTGAGTACCCAGCCCTCCGTGCCGCACTGCTTCGGGGCTACCGCCAGGTCCGGCCGCTATCCGCCGAGCACGAAGCCTACCTGGATACCTTCATGGCCCTCCGCCACCTGCAAGACGCGCTGTGGGTGCTGGAATATCGTAAGCACCCAGCCATCAGGGACGATTGGGACGCTCCCGCCCAGGCTCGTCGCTCGCTGGCATGGCTCACTGCCTTCCTTGCAGCGGGCGGCCGATTCCCCGACACAACTTAGTCCACTAAGCAAGAAGGGGGTGGTACCCTAAACCACCCCCTTCTTGCTAGCCCTATTCGCCCTGCTACCTTACTTACGCCTGAGCACCGGCACGTCCCCGCGAGGGACCATCGTGCCGCCCGGCATGCCCGAAGCCGCCATCTGCTTGCCCGACTCCTCGGCCACCGCCTCCGCGCCCCCTTCAGCCACAGCAGCCATAGGGCGGGCGGCATTGCTCGTGCGCAGCGGTATCTCCCTCAGAAAGAGAGTCGCCACCAGGCCAAGGCCCAGCATTACCGCTGCTATCAGGAACGCTTCCTGTATGCCGGAGAACAGCGCGGGCTTCATAGCCTCCGTAATGACACCCATCAGTTGGTCCACGAACGCGGCCGGGGCGCCACGCTCTACCAGTTGCGCCTTCATCTGCGCGATGCCTTCCACGCTGGTCAGTATCTGTGGGTTCAGGTTGCTCAACCCCGTCAGGAACGTCTCGGCAGTAGGCACGTTGCCCCGTGCGGCAGCGGGTACGGTCTGCTCCACGAACTGGTTGTACTTCGCCGTGAACTGGTCGGGGAACCTAGTGTGGAACTGGTTATTTACAACGCTGCCCAGTACCGCCACGCCCACCGTGCCGCCTATCGAGCGGAAGAAGGTCACCGCCGCCGTCACCACACCCACGCGCTGTATCGGGAAGGCGTTCTGCACCACCAGCGTGTACAGCGGGAACGCGATGCCAAGCCCCAGCCCCATAACCACCATGTAGCCAATCGTGACCGGGCGAGGCGTGTCCATGTTCATCGTGTAGAGCAGCACCGCGCCCCCGGTCACCATGACCATGCCCACGATACCGATGATTCGGTACTTCCCCGTGCGCGAGATGATCTGCCCCGTCACGATGCTGGAGAGCACTATCGCCAGCGTCATGGGCGTGACGCTGTTGCCGCTATTGGTTGCCGAGTCGCCCTGGACCGCCTGTATGAACAGCGGGATGTAGAGCACCGCGCCGAACATGCCCACGCCCGTCAGGAACACCGTAATCATCGACACCGTGAAGATGTTATGCTTGAACAGGTCGAGCGGGATAATCGGCTCCTTGGCCCGGCTCTGCACGAAAACGAAAGCCACCAGGAACAGCACCGAAACGGCCAGTAAGGTGATTACGCCCGGCGAGTCCCAACTCCAGTTGGTGATGCGGCCAACACCCGGCAGGTCCACCCTGGTGTTGGTGCCCGCCAGCGACAGGGCCAGCAGCAGCGGCGTCAGTCCCGCCACCAACGTACCCGCGCCCAGCCAGTCAATAGACCTGCGAGCGTGCTGCGTCTTGCGGTCGTTCGGGAAGAGCACCAATAGCGCGGCCAGGGCAATAGCGCCCACGGGCAGGTTCACGTAGAACACCCATCGCCAGTCGAGATTGTCCGTCAGGAACCCGCCCACTGTGGGGCCTATCACCGAAGCCAGGCCAAACACCGCCCCGAACGCCCCCTGCCACTTACCGCGCTCCGCCGGAGGGATCAGGTCGGCGATAATCGCGAAGGCATTAGCCATCATGATGCCCGCGCCCAGACCCTGTAGGCCCCTGAATATGATTAACTGCGTCATATCCGCGCTCAAGCCGGAAAGCACCGAACCGAGCAGGAAGACCAATATACCGCCTATGTAAAACCACTTGCGCCCGTACATGTCTGATAGCTTGCCGAAGATAGGCACCGTGATGGTGGATGTCAGCAGGTACACCGTGAACACCCAAGAATACGCTTCAAACCCGTTCAGGTCGCCAATAATCCTCGGCATGGCGGGGCCGACAATCGTCTGGTCCAGCGCCGAGAGCAGGAGGCCCAGCAGCACGCTGATCATGATCGCCGCCAGCTGCCGGGCGGGCAGGCGCGGCGTCTCGTCCGTCCCATGATAAGCGCCGTCGTTCGCGTTCGTCGCCCCCGGCGTACCCTTCCCAACTATCTCTTGCGTTTCCTCTTTGTTCACTTCTCTAAGTCCTCCGAGCCTCAAAAATACAAGTGTGCCGTTCTAAATACCCTTACCCTCAGTTGAGACCACGCTCGCCCTCAACATGTGCCTGTTCGATGCGCGGCACCGGGCAATGTGCTGGATCGCGCAACGCGTCCGGCAACAACCTGCGCAAGTGGCCGAAAGCCCTCGATACATCGGCCAGTTCCTCTCCGCTCAACGGTCGCAGGTACTCCACCAGCGCCCTACGCCCGTGCTCGTGCGCGATAGCGGCAAGCTCTTGCCCCTCCGCTGTCAGCGCCAGGAAGATGCAGCGCCTGTCCTTCGTATCCGGCTGCCGATCCACAAGCCCCTTTTTGACCAGTTCGTCAACAATGCGAGTCATAGTCGGGTTGGCAACGTGGTACCTCCGGGCCAGCTCGCTCGTAAGCTGCCTGCCCATGTGCATCAGGGTGAAAAGCACCATCACCTGCGACTCGCCTAGGTCGCGCAAAGGGCCGCCGTCTTGGCTTTGCCGCGCCGACTGCTTTATCACCCGTATCATGCGAGGCAATACCGACAGCAATTCCGCCGCCGTGTCCTGCAACAACTCACCCTGAGAAGGCTCCGTTGCCCCTTCCACCTCTGCCATTATTCGCCTGGTATGCGCCATTGCCTTTCTCCCACTTCCTGGACCCAAACGATCACTTAGTAGGGACAATAGTTAGCTTGCCTACATATTATTCCATGCAGTCTTCAAAGTCAATCACTTTGCACATCCTTGACCCAGAAATACAACCAGAGACCTAGAAGCATCGTACGGTCACATGCATAATGCCCTCTCACCCGCTCCAATGTAGGGCAAAGAGAACCAAGCCCCTTTCTTGTCATTCTGAGCGTAGCGAAGAATCAGGCGGGTGGGGATGCTATTGAACTATGGTGATCAACTCCCGCCTTTGTCATTCTGAACGCAGTGAAGAATCTCGTCCCTCAGCACTCAACTTCCACCTTTCCTTCAGGCAACATTCTCCCGTAAGAAAGAGGAAACATCTCGGTAGAGGACGAGATTCTTCGCTGCGCTCAGAATGACAAGGACGGGGCTTGGTCCTGGATAACTGATTGTAGTCAACAGCAACAGCGCACGATACACCATGCCCCTACAACCACACTTCCCCACATCCGTTACTCCTACATACGGGGCGAACTTACCCATCCGGGTACTTTTCCTCATTTTGACAAAGGCCATAACCCGGACCTATAATCGGCCCGACACTTTATGACAAGCTCGCCTCCGCACGGGAGAAACATGCGCCTCAATACACGCAACATCTACATAGCCTGCGGCGTACTTTCCACGCTCCTCTTCATGGCGGTCGCCCTCAACAGCAGCCGCCCCGCCGAAGCATCGCAAAGCCAGCCGGGTGTGCGCTGGGCCTTTTACGTCACCCACAACCCCAACTCGCTCGTCTCCCTCCGTGCCAACGTGCAGCACCTCAACTACGTGTCGCCCTTCTACTACACCGTCAACATGACCGGCACCGTCTCCGGTAGGGACCGGGCGGACGCCACCACGCTCATCCGCAGCGCCGGGGCCAAAAGCCTGCCCATGGTACAGAACACGGCCCAGTACAACGCCTTCAGCCCAGTGCTCTCAGACACGCTCAAGCGCGACTTCCTGGTCGAACAGATAGATACCATTGTCTCAGCCAACAACTACGACGGCATCACCATCGACTTCGAGGGCCTCAACCCCACCGACAAGCCGCACCTGACGGCCTTCATGGGCAAGCTCTACGAGAGGCTGCACGCCAAAGGCAAGCTGGTAGCAATCGCGGTAGCGCCCAAGACGCGGGACGTCGCCACGGGCTGGGCCGCCGTTTACGACTACTCCGCCCTGGCCGAGTACACCGACTACATCCTGGTCATGGCTTACGACTTCCACTATCGCGGCGGCAACCCAGGCCCCATTGCCCCCATGTACAGGCTGCACGAGACTGCGGCATACACCCTTGCCCGCATACCCGCTAACAAGATCATCTGGGGCGTGGGCGTCTATGGCTACGACTGGCCCACCAACGCCGAGGGCAAGTCCACCGGCAGCGCGGAGTACCTGACCCACGAGCAGGCCCAGGCCATTACCAGGCTGCCGGGCGCTACCTCCGGCTACGACGAGGAAGCCCAGTCGCCCTTCGTACGCTACACCCGCGCCGACCAGACCCGCGAAGCCTGGTACGAGAACCGCCGCAGCTTCGAGGCCAAGTTGGACCTTATAGCCCGCTACAACATGGCTGGCTTCGGCATCTGGCGACTCGGCCAGGAGGACCCCGGCATCTGGCCCGCCATCAACGGCAACCGCCTCCCGGCACAACCCGCCCAGCCAACGAACACGCCAACCGCCGGACGCACAGCCGCCGCCACCTTCACCCCCACACCTACCTACACGCCCGCGCCACCTACCGCCACGCCCACGCCTACCCGGCCCGCCGCCTGCCTGCCAATCGCGTCTTTCAAATCATCGTCCAACAAGCTCTACTTCGAGGCGACAGGGCACAGCCTGGGTGGCATATTCTTCCAATACTGGCAGAAGAACGGCGGCCTCCCCATCTTCGGCTACCCGCTGACCGAGGAGTTCACCGAAGTCTCGCCCACCGACGGTAAGCCATACAAGGTGCAGTACTTCGAGCGCAACCGCTTCGAGCACCACCCCGAATACGCGGGCACCCCCAATGAAGTGCTGCTGGGCCTCCTGGGCGTGCAGGCGCTAGGCAACCGCGTCTTCCCCGAGGCCACCGACCTCCAACCCGGCCCCGACACCCTCTACTTCCCCCAGGTCAAGCACAGCCTCAGCGGACCCTTCCTGAAGTACTGGCAGGGCAACGGCGGCCTCACCCGCCTCGGCTACCCCGTGACCGAACCGCTCCTCGAACAGAGCAGCATCGACGGCAAGACCTACAGCGTCCAGTACACCGAGCGCGCCCGCCTCGAATTCCACCCCGAATACGCAGGCACCCAGTACGAAATCCTGTTAGGATTGCTCGGCCTGGACATCTCTCCCTGCCGCTGAGGGACGATGGACGATGGACGATAGGAGACGAAAACGCGAAGACGCAGAGAACGCCAAGCACGCGCCAAGAGGATGAGGGTTTTGATGGGTTCACGTGATACTCAGTCCTCAGTCCTCAGTCCTCAGTCCTCAGTCCTCATGCCTACCATCGTCCATCGTCCATCGTCCATCGTCCGATATGTTATAATCCCCTATTACCCCAAGCAATGACGCAGGAGGCAGGCCGATGGCCGACGTACGCGATTTACAGGACGAGCAGGACGAACAGGAAGAGCCTGTTACCATAGACCTCAACACGCAGCGCGAGAGACTGCTATCGCTCCAAACCCAGTTGGAGCACGACATCGCCGTGAAGACCGAACAGATATCGGAGAGCGGCGACGAGTTGGACCCTGAGCGCGGCGGCGTTAGCAACCACGTGGGTGATGACGCCAACGAGACTGTCGAACAGGAGATGATGATCAGCCTCCAGATGACTGCCGAGCGCCAGCTTGACCGCGTGCGGCAGGCCCTGTCCCGCCTCGATGAAGGCACCTACGGCACCTGCGCCAACTGCGGCAAGGAGATCACCCCCGCCCGCCTGGACGCCCGCCCCTGGGCCATTTATTGCATCGACTGCCAGCAGCTAGACGACAACGGCAGGCTCTAGCCAGGAAGCCGCCCCGAATGGTGCTACCGTATCCAGGTTGCCTCCCCAGCGCATGAGATTTCACCGCCAGTCAATTGCAATAATTGCCGTCGCAGCCACCCTGGTGGTCCTCCTGGACCAACTCAGCAAGCTGTGGGTAGTCGAAAACATATCGCAAATACCCTCCCAGGTGCTGATAGAGGACTTCTTGCGGCTGCGCTTCACCCGCAACACGGGCGCGGCCTTCGGCATCTTCCAGGGGGGCGCGGGGGTGCTCAGCGTCACGGCCATCGCCATCGTGGGCGCGATCATCTTCACGGCCACCCGCATGGGCAGCAACAATCGCCTGACCGTCCTCTCGATGGGCCTCATTGTCGGCGGCGCGCTAGGCAATCTGGTAGACCGCCTGCGCCTCGGCTACGTAGTCGATTTCATTGAAGTCTACGGCCCTAGCGTCCAGATAGGCGACAGCGTCTACACCTGGCCCGTCTTCAACGTAGCCGACAGCGCCATCAGCGTGGGCGTAGTCCTGCTTGTAAGCACCATGCTCTTCGCCAAGCCAGACCACCCCGCAGAGCCTGCAACCACCGACCAACCGGAGAGCACAACCACGCCCCATCCCGACGAAAAGTACATAGCCACCGCCGACGACAGGCAACCCACCAGCGTCCGCTAACCACATAACCTCAAAATTCGCAATTCGCAATTCCGATTTCCAAATGCCTCCTCCCCTCCAGTGGCAAGTCGAACCCTCAGACGCGGGGGAGCGCCTCGACCGCGCCGTAGCCGCCCGCCTGCCCGAAATATCCCGCTCCTACGCCGCCAACCTGATTGAGCGGGGCCACATCGCGGTCAACGGCGTGCCCGCCACCAAAGCCGGGCACAAACTCAAGCCGGGCGACATGGTCACTGTAGAAGTGCCTGGCCCCGAACCTAGCAGCCTGCAAGCCGAAGACATCCCCCTCAACATCGTGTACGAAGACGCCGACCTGCTGGTGATAGACAAGCCTGCCGGCATGGTGGTTCACCCCTCCCCCGGACACGCCGGGGGCACGCTGGTAAACGCCCTTCTCGCCCACGTGCCCGAACTGGAGCTTGACATGGGCGACGAGGCCCGGCCTGGCATCGTGCACCGCCTAGACAAGGACACCAGCGGCCTCATGGTAGTCGCCAAGCGCCGCGCCGCCCACGAAGCCCTCTCCCGCCAGATGGCCGCCCGCACTATGCGCAAGGAGTACCTGGCCCTGGTGCGCGGCAAGCCCAACCCCTCGGCAGCCGTAATCGAAGGCCCCATAGCCCGCGATCCCGACGACCGCCAGCGCATGGCGATCATACGGGGAGGTCGCCCCGCACGCACGCACTACAGCACCGAGCAAGTCTACGGAAGTTATACCCTCGTCCGTTGCGTGCTCGAAACAGGCCGCACCCACCAGATACGCGTGCACATGTCCTCCACCGGGCACCCGCTCCTTGGCGATACCACCTACGGCAGGCCCACCCTCAAAGACGCCGAGCGCCTGGGCCTTACACGCCAATTCTTGCACGCCACGAAGTTAGGCTTTACAATCCCCTCAACAGGCGAGTGGCGCGAGTTCGACAGCCCCTTGCCGGAAGAATTGCAGCGGGTGCTGGACGAAATAGGCAGATGAGACCGAGCACTGTCATAGGAATTGTTGTATGGCTATCCACGAGCTAATTAGAGACAAGCGCAAAGAGATACTGAGCATAGCGAAGAGCCACGGCGCAACAAGTGTGCGCATCTTCGGCTCCGTCGCTCGTGGGACTGACGAACCCCGCGATCTGGACCTCCTTGTGCAACTTGAGCCAGGCTATAATCTGCTTAACCTCATCGCCATCAAACAAGATCTGGAGGACTTACTGGGCTGCCAGGTTGATGTAGTCACCGAAGCTGCGCTCAGCCCCTACATACGAGAACAAGTGCTGCGAGAAGCATCTGCCTTATGAAAGGACACTTTATGCGCAGAGCCACCAAGTTGGACAATTGGCTTGTATGGCTGTTCATAGCAATGGCCCTCATGGCTCTAACACTCTATCTAACTTTCACCATGAACATCATGACTTCACCACTGGATCGTGTGCCGCCCCCAATATGGCTCCTGCTGGTCACGTTTGTCGCATCCTATGTTATAGCTGCTGTGCTGAAGGATCTGCGATCAAGACCTAGTCTTATAGAAGCAATTCTCACCCTCCTTACGGGCCTGTTATTTCTGTGGATGACTACTTCCACTATTCCTACTTTGGGCTGGAAGCTAGGAATGCTAATATGGTTGGCAATAGGAGCGTGTTTCATCATTACGGGAGCGTGGCGGATTGCCCGGTACTTCTATAAGGCGTAGTTTGTTCACAAGATCAGAAATACAAGGAACCCTATGCGCGTACTAATCACCGGCTCTAGCGGACAAATCGGTAGCAACCTCGCCCTGCGCCTCCAGCAGCAAGGCCACTTCGTCTTCGGCGTGGACAAGCGGCTCAACACCTGGACCAATGACTTCCCCTACCTCCTGCAAGACCTCTCCAGCTATTACCCGGCATACGAGAAGGGCATCGGCGGCGTCGAGTACCCGGAGGTGGATATAGTAGTGCACCTCGCTGCCCACGCCAAGGTACACGAGTTGGTGCGCCACCCCCACCGGGCCATGGAGAACATCACCATGACCTACAACGTGCTGGAGTTCTGCCGCCTTGCCCGCCTGCCTATCATCTTCTCCAGCAGCCGCGAGGTCTACGGCGACATACACCGCTACATCGAGGACGAGACCAAGCGCCCCAGCACCATGCACGAGGGCACCTCCGACTTCGCCTACACCGAGTCACCCTACTCCGCCTCCAAAATAGCGGGCGAGGCCCTCATCTACTCCTACGCCCGCTGCTACGCCCTGCCCTACATCGTCTTCCGCTTCTCCAACGTCTACGGGCGCTTCGACAACGACATCGAGCGCATGGAACGCGTCATCCCCCTCTTCATCCGCCGCATAGCTGAAGACCAGCCGATTACCATCTACGGCGAAAGCAAGGTGCTCGACTTCACCTACGTGGACGACTGCGTGTCCGGCATCATCGCCGGCCTGGAAGCCCTGCACGCTGGCCGCGTCAAGAACCAGACGATCAACCTGGCCTATGGACGGGGCAACACGCTTGTCAAAATGGCCCAGTTGATCGCTGAAGCCCTGGGCAAAGATCCCAAGATCACCCTCGCCCCTTCCCTCCTGGGCGAAGTCACCCACTACGTAGCCGACATCTCCAAAGCCCGCGACCTCCTCGGCTACAACCCCCAGGTGCCCCTTGAAGAAGGCATCCCCCGCACCGTCGCCTGGAACCTGGAATGGGAGAGCAAGCGTAAGCAGTCATAGGAGACGGAAACGCCAAGACGCAAAGACGCCAAGGACGCGCCAAGAGAAGAAATGCTTTAGAGGGTGCAAAGAGAAACAGAGTATGTCATATCGTACCCTGGTCCTTTTGCTCAGAAGACCCGACAAAATCTCTGCGCGTCCTTGGCGTCTTTGCGTCTTGGCGTTTCCGTCTTTATTGAATTGCTCAGAGCACTATGTCGCAATCAGGTAAGCAACCAGTGCGAGTGCCATTCGTTACATCTACAGACACGGCAATTGTGCAACCGGAGCAACATCTTACAGGTAGATGTTATCATGGGGCGGATGTCACTCCGCCTTTAGTTTTGCCCGCGAACGGGGACAGATGGACGCCAGGTCATTACGCAACCGCATACAGAAAGCCCTCGCCATAGCGATGCTCCTGGCGACCGGCCTCGCCACAGCCGCACATACCCTCCCTCATGACGCGTACGCCCAGCCACGGGGCCGCTTCTACCCACAAACAGGCAAGACCCTCGCACCCGAGTTCCTAGCCTTCTACGACGGCAGGGGCGGCCTGCCCATCTTCGGCTACCCCCTCACCGAGCCTGAGACCGAAGGCGGCGTGAAGGTGCAGTACCTTGAGCGTGCGCGCATAGAGTACCACCCGCAGAACCGCAACACCCCCTACGAAGTGCAACTCGGCCTGCTCGGCAGCATACTCACCGCAGGGCGGCAGTTCCCTACGGTGCCTCAAACAAGCGCACCCGACACCCAGTACTTCCCCGAAACGCGGCACACCCTCTCTGGACCTTTCCTGCGCTACTGGCGGGGCAATGGCGGCCTGGCCCTCTTCGGCTACCCTATCTCGGAGCCGTTGCAGGAAGGCGGCCTCACCGTGCAGTACTTCGAGCGCAACCGCTTCGAGTTGCACCCTGAGATGGCAGGCACACCGTACGAAGTGCAACTTGGCCTCCTTGGCCGCGACCTCCTCGCCCAGCGCGTGCAGGTCAAAGATACCACCGTCTCCATCCCCACTTACGCCTACGAGCAGGCTTTCTACTCGCCCGCCAACGACCCTATCGCGCCCTACCCGCGCCTCGATTTCGACAAGGTAGGCCCGCCCTCGCCGCGCAATTACCGCCTCATCGTGCTGGAAAACAGGTATATCAAGCTGACTATTCTACCGCAGGTGGGCGGCCGCCTCTACGAAGCCATCTACAAGCCCACCGGGCACAACGAGCTATACCGCAACCCCGTAATAAAGCCGTCCCGCTTCGGAGAGCGCGGCTGGTGGCTGGCGGCAGGCGGTATGGAGTGGGCCGCCCCCACCCAGGAGCACGGCATGATGGAGTACCTACCGTGGGACGCCTCAATCCAGCGCAACAGCGACGGTGGCGCAACCGTCACCCTCAGCGCCAATGACAAGCTCACGGGCCTAACGGTAGTAAGCACAGTCTCGCTCAGCCCCGAAGACGCGGCCTACACCACCTCGAGCCGCCTGGAGAACCGCACCAACAGGCAGGCGACGGGCCAGCTTTGGTCGAACGCCATAGTCGCCCCCGGCGGCACCAATACAGTATCGCCGCGCACCCGCTTCGTCGTGCCCGCGAGCAGCCTGGTGGTCCACAGCACCAACGACAGCAGCCTGCCCCCCGAACACGGCATAGTCGAGTGGCCCAAGCATGACGGCAAAGACCTGTCCGACATGAGCGCCTGGAACGGCTGGTTCGGGGCCTTTGCCATGCCCACCGCCGACCGCGGCACCTTCGCCGCCGTGTACAACCCCGACGCAGATGAGGGCCTGGTCAAAACCTTCAAGAGCAAAGAGATGCCCGGCCTGAAGATATTCGGCTTCGGCCCCTCCCTCAACCCCGCCAACTACACCGACGACCAATCGTCCTACGCCGAGCTATGGGGCGGTATCGTGCCCACCTTCTGGGACAACGCCCTCTTCCCGCCCAATAG
>JALZHI010000082.1 GCA_030913985.1 Chloroflexota bacterium
GTGATGGTATAGGGCGTAAAGTCTACCAGCGTGCCGTCGAACTGCTCGCCGTTGAATAGCTTAAAGGTGAAGCGGGAGTTGGCGTCGCGCTGCTGCCGTAAATATGCGGCTTCGCGGTCCTCCTGCGCCTCCGGCCACACGCCATAATGCACCCTCTGGCTGGGGGCTATCTCGTCGGCGATGGCGCGCAGCTTCTTTATCCAGTCCCTCGCCTCGGGGCGGGTGAGGTTGGCAAGCTGCTTGCCGATGCGGGCCTCCATCTGCTGCTGGTCGATCTCCAGGCGCTGGGCCAGGCGGGATAGCTCCTGTAGCTGCCCTTCGCTGATAGGCCCAGGTGGGTGGGGCACCGAACGGGTTGGGCGCGTCTGCCGGGCATCTCCCGGAGCGCCACGGCCCGCCTGCGGCACACCACGCGTCCTGCCACCCTCTCGTGGGGCCTGGGGTGGGGGTGCCTGCATAGGGCCGGGGCTTTCGGCGGGGCGCGGCGCGGGCTGCGCGGGTTGCGCGGGCGTATAGGCCGGGGCTTCGGTGCGCGGGGCCGGGGCTACCTGCTGGGTGGCGGGCGCGCTATCCGTTCGTGGCGGCTGTGAGGGGGCATACTGTGGCGCGGCGGGTGCGGGTACTGGAGACGAGGGCGGGATTACCGTGCCCGCGGGTGGCATCAAGTCCTCGATGGGCACCCATAGCGCCTTGGCGATGAGCCGGGCGTGGTTCAGAGGCATGGCAAGCCGCCCCTCTTCGTAGTCGGCAATCACCCTCGACGGTATGCTGGCGCGCGCGGCCAACTGCGACACGGTCAGACCCTTTTTCTCACGTATGCTGCGAAGCATTGTCATGTTTGTGGCTCCTGGGACCTGCGACCCGGCACGCAAGACCTGCGGTAAAGTATTGCTAAGGACCTGATAGAAGTTGGCTATTTTAGATCGCCTACTAGAATTTACTCAAGAACAACGCTGTCGAACTTCAGCGCATGGCCCCACCATGTCATTTCGAACGTAGTGAGAAATCTCGTCCTGCATGCAGGTGTGACTCGTTTCTCACTAAACTCTATGCTATAAGAAAGCCGAAGCATTGTGCTGAGGGACGAGATTTCTCACTGCGTTCGAAATGACAAAGGGGAGCTTCGGGTGCTCATATTCCATTCTGTCATTTTACTGCTATTCTTGAGATGATCTCTAATCACTAAACTAAAACGCCGCACCGTAACTTTGGATAGTATCCGTCGCAGTCGCTTCTACTATATGGGGTAATCCATTATATCACCTGCCTGCACACATGTAACTCATAACGCGTAACCCGTAACTCGTAATTAGCAAACAGGGCACCAGTTACGTGTTACGTGTTACGTGTTACGTGTTACGTGTTACGTGTTACGTGTTACGTGTTACGTGTTACGTGTTACGTGTTACGTGTTACGTGTTATCCCTCCCACCCATCGCCTGCTGTACCGCCTGGGCTTCTTCGCCCGATAGCGAGGAGTTCGCGGCACCGGCCTTGATGGGCCTGGCGTACATGCGGGTGCTGGTGCGGGTGTGCAGGCTGCTAATGACCACCCCATCACCACGCTTGTCGAGCAGGGCTAACGCGAAACTCTGGTCGCCTCCCGTGTCCTGGAAAGGGTTGAAGCGCACTAAGCCAACGTTCTGCACGCTGCCGGTCACCGCCGCGTCGAGGGCGGTTACGGTGATGCGAAGCGATTCCGTCTGCTCTCTCACCGACTCGAGCCGCTCGCCTTGCCGTGCGATTACCTCACCAAGCGACAGGGAGGACGCGCCGGGCCCGGCCCCGCGGGTAAGCGCCCGCATCTGCCGCTCCACGCGTCCCAGGCGCACCACAAGCAAGATTACAAGCACGCCCAGTACCACCGCCAGCGCCAGTGCCGCCGTGCCCAGCATCTCACCTACCGTCATCGGCCCGGCGCTCCTATCGCTTTGTTATACGTGGCGTGTAACATTTCAGATGTAAATCCATGAGGCAACCGGCCTGAGAAGAGGTTGTTACTTTCACCGCCGCGCTACAAGCAACAGCACCGTCGCCTACCTCTCGAACCATCAGCAGATTGTATCCCAGGGGCGGTGCCTTGTCAATCAAATGGCAGTCCAGCGTAGGGCTGTCTCGAACCAAGCTACGCACAGACTCTCGCAAAACAACAATAGTGAAAAGGAGCAATGAAGTCCGACCTTGTCATTTCGAACGTAGTGAGAAATCTCGTCCCTTACCACCCAAGTACCACCTTCCCCTCATTCACTCTGCACCGTAAGAAAGAGGAAGCATTCGGGTAAAGGACGAGATTTCTCACTGCGTTCGAAATGACAAGGGAGAGAGTTGGTCCTAGCATTCATATTACTTTTGCTATGTGCCACCCTCTCTAATGACCTACTACGAGGGCGGGCAATCTATATCGTCCGGTGGAGACAGAGGAGTCGAGGGCACGGCGTCGAAGTTGATGCTATGCCGCAGGCGTTGGGGCGGCACGATCTCGGTCACGCCATCGGGGCGGGTCCAGCGCCATTCAAGGCCGTTCGCGTTGCCGGTGGCAATGAAGTCGAGACGAACCCTGTGCCAGCCTGGTGTCAGGTTGATGGTAGCGCCTAACCACGGATAGGCGCCCCGCCCGAAGAACGTTTGCACCGTCAGTGGCTCGCCGCACACCGCCACGAGCGGAGTGCCATCTATCGCCAGGGCCGCCCTGCCGTCGGTCCGTAGCTCCATCCTGTACTCGCCGCCCTCAGCGTAGACCTCCCCCTCCCAGCGCAGGCGCGACACTCCGGCCACGCCCGACGCAAGAGGTACGAAGTCGAGGTCGCGTTCCGAGGGCTTGCTGATGAGGCCATCGAAGGTGAAGTCATCCGGTGACAGCACGCCCGCACCCACAAACGGGTCTACCCTGTGCCTCACGTTGCCACCAGTGAGAGCTACAGACAGCCCCGCCTCGCACGATTGCGGCCACACCCTGCTAGTCTCTACCTCGGTCGCCGGGCCGCCTTCCTCTTGCAGCAGCAGGCGTACACCGCTCGCACTGTCCAGTGGCACGCGCACGCAGAAGGCCAGCCACCCACGCTCTACATACGTAGGCGTGTCGAAACGGGCGGGTTGTCCACCAAGAAGTAGCCCGCCTTGAGCGCCATTGTCGAGGTGGAGCCTTATAGGTCCGGGCCGAGGCACGTACAAGGCCCCACTCCATGTGGCGGTCACAGGGTACCGCACGCTGAAGTCACCGGGCATAGCTCCCACCGTAGGCACCTGCCCCTGGTGCAGCACATTGCCATCCGCCCCCGCGAGCGTGAGCTGCACGCCCCGGCGACCCACAGCCGCACCCGGTGGCAACAGGTAAGCACTGCCAATGGGGCCTCCCGGCGTCTGTAGCGGGCGGACCTCACCCCCTGGATAGTAGCTCTGCACAACCGGCAGGTAGTGCGCCTGCTCCTCATCGAAGACAAACACAAACTCCCGCGTGGGGTATGGCAGCGGCAGTTCCAGGCTCGGGTTGAGCAATTCCCCCACCGTGACGCCAGGTGCCAGCATCCTCCCCATCACCGACGAGTACGGAGGCGACACGTTACCCACCAACCGCACCTGGGTATCGCGCGGGAGAGTGGCAAGAAACCGCCCGACTGCCGGGCCGAACGCCGGGGGCACCTGCGCAGGGTAGACCGCAACGTAGCGGTACAGGTTAGCCACAGCCAGCAGGCCTAAGCCCACGGCCAGCAAGACTCCTCCGGCCTGCCGCCAGCGTGGTGCATACCGCAGGAGAGACTTGAACAGCAGCGACACCGGCAAAGCCAGCGCCAGGAAGAAGGCCGGGAAGGCGGGTGTCCAGTGCACGAAGGAGGGGATGTGTCCCTCGTCTATCAGCGTGCCGCCCACAAACACGATGCTCGCGCCCCATAGCAGCACGAGAAACGCCCCAGGCTGACGCCAGCGTGACGCCAGCACGCCCACCCCCAGCAACAGCAGCACCGCCTCCACCGGAGACAGGAACGGTGCCCAGTAGAAGTTATCGCTGCTGGGCAGCACGCTCAGGCTGAGAAAGTTCTCGACCATGAGCGGGGCGAGCACGTTCCAATTGTGGACGAGGGCCTCCCACGTGGTAGGTATGGCAGCGGGCACGTTTAGCTGGCTCAACCCCCTGCCCGCCCACATGCCAGGGTAGCGGATGAAATATGCCAGGAGCGGCCCGAAGCCGATGAGAAAGCCCGCAGCCAGCAATCCCAGGTTGCCCAGGTGCGTGCGGAAGATGCGGAAGTGAAACAGGGCCAGGTAGGCCGCGAAGGCCACCAGCAGGTAAGGCAACAACCGCGTGCCGTAGAAGGTATACATGCTCAAGCCAGCCGCCAGCCCCGACAGCGCGAAGCTCATAGGCCGGTGGGTGCGCAGCCCGTGCAGCAGGAAGTAGAAGCACACAGCCCAGCAGGTGGCCGTGGTGATGTTGACGATGGAGATGCGGCTGTAATGTATGGCGACGGGCGAAGTAGCCCAGGCGAAACCCGCCACCGCCGCCGCGACCCGCCCCCACAGCAGGCGGGCGATCCCATAAGCCGGCACCACCGCCAGCGCCCCGATCAAGGCGGCCCCGGCCCTTACTCCCGCGAGACCCGTCCCGGCCAGGTGCATCAGGTTGCCGGTGAATACGAACGGCAGGCTCGGCAGGCTGGTCTCGAACCATGTCGTGGTGAAGATCGAGATAGGCGGGCCGTTGTAGAAGCGCCAGGCTTCGTAGTGGGCGACCACTTCGTCCTGGTGGAAGTGCCAGGGGATAGTATCGAGCGCCACCAGATAGGTGCACAGCGCCAGGGCGAGGAGGCCACCCATTACCAGCCGTTCGGCGCGCGTCCATTCTACACAGGGAGAGGTGGCGCGCGCCGCAAGCTCCCCGGCGGTGTGCCAGCGGTAGCAGGAGAGCACGAACACGGCTATGCTCGCCAGCCACAACACGCCTTGCAGCCCGAACACGGCGTCCGGTTCCGCCAACCATGCCAGTACGCCCCCAGCCGCCAGCAGGAGGGCCGTCCCAATACCTATCACCCTCAGCACTGGATCGGGCTTCGCGGGTAGCGTTCCAGGTGTGTGCCCAACCACGGCTATTGGCGCGTCCCGCGTATTGCTCCAGGCCCACGCCCCTAGCAGCACTCCTATGGTGAGTAACACCGCACCCCAATTCCGCAAGCCCTCATCGAACAGCAGTGCCTCGCCCACACCGCACAGCAGGAGGGCGGCAAAGGCCAAAGCGACCTCGCGCATACGCCAGGCACCCCTATGGCGTGCCTGCTTTTGGGCACCGTCGCCTGTGGTAGGTGCCTGCTGTGGGTGTGCGGCTGGCTTGTTGCGCTCCATTTCAGCCACAATCATAACACCTGTGGGATCATGGGCGGGCTGGAGATTAAACAACAAAGGGGAGGCTCGTCTGCCTTCCCCTTGCCGTTACTTTCAACGTGCGAGCATTCGCCTCTCAGTCGAAGTCGAATATGTCGTCCAGGAAGCTGCGGCGCTTGCGCTTGCGACCGTACTCGCGGTCGTAATCGCGGTACTCACCCCTGGCCTGCGGGTAGCCGCCCCGGTCTGGATAATCATCATCGTCCCGGTCGTAGTCGCGAGGGTAAGGGTAAGGCTGCCCCGGTGCGGGTGGTGGCGCGTAGGGTGCTCCTGGGGGCTGGGGCGGCACCTGTGGGGCCATCTGGGGGTGCACCGGCATGGTGGGAGCGCCGGGCATGTCCGCTACCCTGGCCGTTTCCGGCTGTTGCCCGCCGCCGAAAACCGTACGGCTGCGCTCGATAATCTTGTCTAGCTCGCCACGGTCCAGCCACACACCCCGGCACTGCGGGCAGTAGTCAATCTCGATACCCTGGCGCTCCATCATCTGCAAATTACTACCGTCAATAGGACACTGCATCTCTATCCTCCAAACTATTCTCAAGCTTACTTCCGCTATATAACGCTACACTGTTCAAGCCGTGTGCCAGACTCTTCATTATAATCATTCTGGCCCCTATGTTCAGCAACGAAGAAAGCAGATTGAGCACTGACGAGCAAGGCGTAAGCCTCCCTATTTTCCAATTCTTGCCTTCGCCGTGCTTCCCCTGAAATGGCATAGAAAGCCCGCAACTATCTTCCCTATGTCCGAACCACGTACGCTTGCCGGACCACCTCTCCGCTGAACACACAGGACCATGCTCCCCCTGTCATCCTGAACGCAGTGAAGGATCTCAGATGCTTCTTAGGTCCCTGTGCTGAACCTACAGTACCATGGTACCCTCCGTTCAACAGTATCCCTCTTCACCTTCTTGAGATCCTTCACTGCGTTCAGGATGACAGAGTGGGAGTTGGTGCCTCGCGTCCGGCACCGATGCTATACGCCGGACGTACGGCAGTGATGGCCTGACGCCCCGCGCCCGCAGACCGTAACTGCTACAAGTGTTACGCCGATGTCCGCCTTTTTGTATCGCTTTTTGTGATAACCACTCGGCTCCATTCTATGATGTAATAGAGTCGGGCGATACAGTAGAAACGTTATCGCGAACAAAATACATAACAGCAAACAAAAAGCACATATATAGAAAGGAAACACAAAAACGATGAAGAAACAGATGGCACCGATCAGCGCGCTTATTGGAGCGGCCCTGCTGGTGATGACCGGCTGCGGCACAGGCACTGACGTTGGCACTACCCCAGTAGCCCAGACCACGAACACAGCGGGACAGACCACCTCTACCAAGGCCTTCGGGGAAACCGAACCTACGGCGATACTCAAGCTCCAGGGGCATGAAAGCTACGTGCATGGAGTGGCGTTCGCCCCGGACGGCAAGCTGTTAGCCTCAAGCGCCGTGGACACGAAGATCAAGCTCTGGAATCCGCAGGACGGCACGCTGCTCAAGACCCTGGAAGGGCATACGGAGGATATAAAGGGCCTTGCATTCTCTCCCGACGGCAAGCTGCTCGCATCTGCCTCCGACGACCAGACGGTGAAGCTCTGGAACGTACCCGATGGCTCCCTCATCCGCACGCTGGAGGGGCACGAGGGGCAGGTGGTGGACGTAGCCTTCACACCAGACGGCAATACGCTGGTCTCAGTCGGCTGGGACAATGTGATGCAGTTCTGGAACCCAGAGGACGGCTCCACGATCCGCACCGTAGAGGCAGAGAGCGGCCTGAACGTGGTTGCGGTCTCGCCCGATGGCAAGACGATAGCCACCGGCACTACGGGCGGCAGCGTGCAGACCTGGGACGCCGCCGACGGCACGCGCATCGAATCGGTGGACGTCACGCTCGACTCCCCCGCCAGCATCTCCGCGCTCGCCTACTCCCCCGATGGAAAGACGCTGGTCGCGGGCACCAACCTGGAGACGGTGGAGGTCGTCAACGTTGCCGACCTGGGCATCACCAAGAGCCTCACCGGGCATAAGAACTACGTACAGGGCGCTGCCTACGCACCAGATGGCAAGCTCTTCGCCAGCGGCTCGCTCAACGGCGGCATCAAAATCTGGAACGCCACCGACAACTCCGAGCTATACGAAGTATCGGCCTACGGGGGCGTGAACGGCCTCGACTTCTCCCCCGACGGCAGCATGCTGGCCTCCACCTCCGGCAACGAAGTCTGGCTCTGGGCCAGCAAATAATAGACGCTAAACGCCAAGACGCCAAGACGCCAAGGACGCGCAGAGATTAAGGATTGTTATTCATGCAATAGGAGCAGGGTACGACATTACGTACCCTGCTCCTCTTCGTATTCTCCAAACCTTAATTCTCTTGGCGCGTCCTTGGCGTCTCCGCGTCTTGGCGTTTAGCGTCTCTCCTACCCGTTGACGACTTCGCCGCCGTTGGGGTGGAGCACCTGGCCCGTCATGTACGAAGAGTCGTCCGAGGCGAGGAAGACGTAGGAGGGGGCTACCTCTTCGGGCTGGCCGGGACGCTTGAGAGGCACGTCCGCGCCGAAAGTGGCGACCTTCTCCTCGTCGAACGTGGCCGGGATGAGTGGGGTCCAGATAGGGCCGGGGGCCACGGCGTTGACCCTGATCTTCTTCTCGGCAAGCGCCTGAGAGAGCGACCGCGTGAACGCCACGATAGCGCCCTTGGTGGACGAGTAGTCCAGCAGTTGGGGGCTGCCCTTGTAGGCGGTGACCGAGGTGGTGTTGATAATCACGCCGCCCGCGCTGAGGTGTCGCATGGCTGCCTTCGTCAGGTAGAACATCGAGAAGATGTTGGTGCGGAAGGTGCGCTCTAGCTGCTCCGATGTGATGTCCTCGATGTTCTCCTGCGGGTGCTGCTCGGCGGCGTTGTTCACCAGGATGTCGAGCTTGCCAAGCTCCCGCACGGTTCGCTCCACCACTTCGCGGCAGTGCGACTCGTCACCTATGTCGCCGGGTATGAGGATGCAACGCCGCCCCTCGTTCTCCACCAGCCGCCGTGTCTCCTCGGCGTCGGAGTCCTCGTTCAGGTAGGAGATAGCCACGTCGGCACCCTCGCGGGCGTACAAGATAGCCACCGCGCGGCCAATACCGCTGTCGCCGCCCGTGATGAGGGCCACCCGCGTGCGCAGCTTGCCGCTCCCCCTGTATTCAGGGTCGTCGGCGTCGGGCCTGGGCGTCATCTCCGACTCCAGGCCGGGCTGCTGGTCCTGTGTCTGAGGCGGGAGGGTCTGCTGCTTCTCCTCCTGCCCGCCCTGCTGTTCTTGTTGTCCTTGCTCTTGATCTTGCTCTTGATCTTGCTGCTGTTGCTGCTCGTCCATCTAATATGCTCCTTCGCTGGTCCTTGTTTCGTAATTCCCCCGAAGCGAAGGAGAGGGCAAGTTATATGCCAGTTGCCAGGCCGCGAATGAAGGCAGCATAGCTCTTTGTAGAAGAACACGGTGTCGTGAAACGTCCCGTCGGCGTTGAGCGCCCATCGCGGGATAACGCCTGCCTCCACGTACCCGCGCCGGGCGTACATCCGCTCCGCCAAGTCGCCTCGGCGCGTATCCAGCACCAGCAGCGACCTGCCCGCCTCCCGTGCCGCCTCCTCGACCGCATCCATCAGCAGCGTGCCCAGTCCCCGGCCCCGAAAGTCCCGGTGGACGCAGAATTTTTGCACCTCGGCCCTGTGCGGGGCGTTCGGCCTGGTAGCCAGCGCCAGGTGGACCGCACCAGCCACGCGCTCCCCCTCCAAGGCTACCAGCAAGACCCGCGAACCCCGCTCGACCTCCGCTATGACCCCAAGCCAAAAGTCGCGCGCCTCTTCCTCGCTCAACGGTGGCAAGAATCCGACCGCGGCCTCACTGGCTACCGTGTCTTGCAACAGGGCAACCAGTTCCGGCATCAAATCACGCGCATGCTCGGCAGTCAGACGCTCGATAGACGGCATAATCAAGATGCTCCCATTACATTGGGGCTGATGAACTAGAACGCATCTCAGAATAAGAAAACGGAGATGAGCACCCAAAGCTCCACATTGTCATTTCGAACGCAGTGAGAAATCTCGTCCCCCAGCACTCCGTAACCCTTTTCTTTCAGGTATATAGATCCACAAGAACAAAGAAACATCGGGGTAGAGGACGAGATTTCTCACTGCGTTCGAAATGACAATGTCCGACTCTATTGTCTCTATTCGACTCTGCTCCTGATGAGATAGCTTCTACTCAGTCCTCAGTCCTCAGTCCTCATCACTCCCTACACTTCCCTCAAGGCACATAGCCCAGCCGCGCCTCCAGGCCCGCTTTCACTTCCGGCCACTCTTCCGCGATGACGCTGAACATCACGTTGTCGCGCAGATAGCCGTCGGGCATGATTATGAACTTGCGCAGGGTGCCCTCGCGCTTCGCGCCTAGCTTGCTAATCGCGGCCTGGCTCTGTAGGTTGCGCCCGTCGGTCTTGAGTTGCACGCGTATGGCCCCAAGCGTCTCAAAGGCGTGGCGCAGGAGCAGGTACTTGCACTCCGGGTTAACGGCGGTGCCCTGGTAGGCCCTGCCAATCCAGGTGTTGCCGATTTCGAGGCCACGGTGGGCGGGGCGTATATCCATGTAGGTAGTCACGCCGATGGGCTGGCCGGTCTCGCGCAGGGTGGTGGCGAAGGGTTGCAGGTCGGGCATGTCGAACAGGCCCTGGATGTACGCATGGAAGCCCTCGAGGGTCCACTGCTTAGGGAAATGGCCGAAATACTTGAAGATGTCCGGCTCGCACACCGACAACAGCCCCTCGGCATGGCCCATACTGAGCGGCACTAGCCGCACCACCCGCCCTTCCAGCACAACAGGCTCGACCTTGAATGGCTCCACCTTCCCCACCTCCCGCAAGTACAGTCTGCTCCCAATAATATACGGCACCTGCCGCTTAGCGACCACACCCCGCTCTGCCACCCTGAAGCTACCCTCTGTCATCCTGACACTTCCCCTGTCATCCTGAGCGCAGCGAAGGATCAGTAGCCCGTTCTTGACTCTCCCTATTGAGGTACATGGTTCCTCTTGCCAATCTCATCCACAACGTTGAGGACTCTCGCTTACCCACCTGATCCTTCGCTACGCTCAGGATGACAAGGGGAGTAGGGTCGCTGGAAGAGCCAACATTTGTGCAATCACGTGCCTGCCGGGCCGGCTCCACCCGGGTTCGGCACGTATCTTGCCGCATCGTGTGAGAACTAACGTTGTAATTGGAGGAGCACTAATGGCTGTAATTGGATATTGGCTGTCGAGCGAGGAACATACACCCAACAACCTGGTGGAGTACGCCCGGCGCGCGGAAGAACTCGGCTTCACGCATATCATGATCTCGGACCACTTTCACCCCTGGGTGGACGCGCAGGGGCACGCCCCGTTCGTGTGGAGCGTCATAGGCGGCATCGCCAGCGTAACGAAGAAGGTGACGCTGGGCACCGGGGTAACCTGCCCCACCATCCGCACCCACCCCGCTATCATCGCGCAGGCAGCCGCCACCGCTGCCGCCATGATGCCGGGCCGCTTCATCCTGGGCGTGGGCACGGGCGAGAACCTCAACGAGCACATCCTGGGAGACAAGTGGCCCCCTTTCCAACAGCGGCTGGAGATGCTGGAAGAGGCCATCGAGATCATGCGCAAGCTGTGGGAAGGCAAGCTCGCCAGCCACAGGGGCGAGTATTACACGGTGGAGAACGCCCGCCTCTACACGCTCCCCGACCAGCCCATACCGATCTACATTGCCGCCAAGGGGCCTGAAGCCGCCGAGATGGCCGGACGCCTGGGTGACGGCTTCATCAACACGTCGGCGGAGAAGGAGCCGATAGAGGCGTTCGAGCAGGCAGGCGGCGCGGGCAAGGAGAAGCACGGGCAGTTCACCTGCTGCTGGGCCGAGACCGAGCAGGAAGCGATACGCACCGCTTACGAAATCTGGCCCAACGGCGGGTTGAAGGGTCCGCTCTCGCAAGAATTGCCCCTGCCCCAGCACTTCGAGCAGGCCGCGCAGATGGTGAGCGAGGAAGACATCGCGGAGTCGGTGGTGTGCGGCCCCGATGTCGAGCGATACCTGGAAAAGATACAGGAGTACGCCGACGCAGGCTTCACCCACATCTACCTGCACCAGATCGGCCCCGACCAGGAAGGCTTCTTCCGCTTCTACCAGCGGGAGCTTGAGCCGAGACTAAGAGCGAAGGGAGAGTAACACGTAACACGTAACTCGTAATTAGCTGAAGCAAGGATTACGAGTTACGTGTTACGTGTTACTCTCCCTCAGTCCTCCAAAGGAGCTAGCTCATGGCAACACTCAACTACGAAGAGCGCGGCGACGGTCCGTTGCTTGTGCTGGTACACGGCTTTCCGTTCGATGGTTCTATCTGGCAGGCACAATTGGAAGGGTTAAGTGATGAGGCGCGGGTTATCGCGCTCGATCTGCCGGGGTTCGGCGGGTCGCGGGCGCTTGGTGGCGAGGAGGCTTCGGTTGACGCCTACGCCGAGGCTATAGCGGGCTGGGCAAGAGGTGTGGGGCTGGACAGGTTTGCGCTGGCTGGGCACTCGATGGGCGGGTACGTGGCGCTGGCCTTCGAGAGGCTGCACCCCGAGATGCTGTCGGGCCTGGGGTTGGTCTGCACCCGCCCTGGCCCCGACACAGAGCAAGCCAGGCAGGGCCGCTATGCGATGATCGAGAACGTGCGGGAGAAGGGAGCGCAAGCCGTAGTGGATGCCATGCTGCCCAGGCTGCTGTCGCCCCAGACGCGGGAGAAAGGGTCTGAGGTAGAAGAGCAGACACGCCATGTAATGCTACGCCAGGACAGGCAGGGCATCATCGCCGCCCTGCAAGCTATGGCCTCCCGCCCCGACGCGTCACCCACACTGCCACAGATAGATGTCCCTACCGCCGTCATTGGTGGCGCCGACGATGCTATCATCCCAGCCGCCGAAGAAGACCTCATGGCCGCCACCATACCGGGAGCCACCCAGGTCCGCATCGACGGCGCAGGCCACATGCCGATGCTGGAACAGCCCGAACGCCTGGCCGAAGCCCTCCGCAACCTCGTCCGTGGCTCCAGCACCAACCCTGCCATACCCGGACCCGCCGACCCTGACAACATCGAAGGCGTGCGCCGTCACGAGTAGGAGACGGAACCGCCAAGACGCCAAGTACGCCAAGAGCGCGCCAAGGGAAGGATTGATTATTCACCGCAGAGACGCAGAGGACGCAGAGATTACGCAGAGAAGAGTTGAGGGTGTGCTTACTGGAGCAACATTGCGCTCTAAGATGTTGCTCCTTCCGCTTTCTAACAATAACAATCTCCGCGTAATCTCCGCGTCCTCTGCGTCTCTGCGGTGAACTTCTTTATTTCTCCTGGCGCGCTCTTGGCGTCCTTGGCGTCTTGGCGGTTTCGTCTTATTTACTGTTGGACACTGATAGGTAGCGGAGGAACCAGTCGCGGGCGAGGCGAGCCACCTCTTCGAGGGTGCCGCGTTCCTCGAAGAGGTGGCTTGCGCCGGGGACGATGGTAAGCTGTACCTCCCCGCGCATCTGGGCTTCGGCCTGCTGGTTTAGCTGGATCACAATGGGATCGTTGCCCCCGACGATCAACAGGGTGGGCGCGGTTACCCTCGGAAGGGCAGGGCCTGCAAGATCGGGACGCCCGCCACGCGAAACCACCGCTGCCACAGAGTGGGGACGTTCGGCGGCGGCCACCAGCGCGGCACCCCCGCCCGTGCTCGCGCCGAAGTAGCCCACGCGCAGGTTGGCCGTTTCGGGCTGTTGCGCCAGCCAATCGGTAGCCCACACCAGCCGCTCGGCTAGCATGCCGATGTCGAACCGCAGGTGAGCAGTGCGCATATCAACCTGCTCCTCCTGCTGCGTGAGCAGGTCAACCAGCAGCGTGGCTAACCCCGCCTCCTGGAGCACCCCGGCCACGTAGCGGTTGCGGGGGCTGTGCCTGCTGCTGCCGCTGCCGTGGGCGAACAGCACCACTCCTATGCCGTCCGGCGGCACCACCAGGTTGCCCTCCAGCGTGACCGGTCCCGCCGTGACCTGTACCACCCGCTCCTCTCCCCTCACATCCATATTCCGCCTCCGCATCTCTTACCGCTTACCCGCCGATTACGTGCTTTATTGAGCAGGAATGGGGCCTTATGCCTAGAAGGCATCTAAAGAATAGCGGATGGGAGAGGAGCACCCAACGGTGGACCTTGTCATTTCGAACGCAGTGAGAAATCTCGTCCCTCAGCACACGTCAACCTTTTTCTTTCAGCCATACAGTACCGTAAGAAAGCAGTAATATTCTGGTGGAGGACGAGATTTCTCACTGCGTTCGAAATGACAAGGGAAGGGCTTTGTTGCCTGGGTGGGCCATAGTATTATGAGATAATTTCTATCAGATTACTGCATTACCACACATAGGATCTGCATTGCCCATGTAACTGGCAAGCAATTTGCTTCGTAGTTATATAAGGTTACTGTAATCGTGATATCTACCCAGGAGACACCTGGCGTAACGGAGGAAACAAACATGGGATTCTTTGACAAACTATTCGGGCGGCAAGAGGAGCCGGAGCAGCCACGCCCCGCCCAACAGCCGTACCAGGGCGGACAGTACAACCAGCCGCAATACGGCCAGCAGCAGCCTTACGGGCAGCAGGGCCAGCAGTACGGAGGCCAGTACGGACAGCAACAGTACGGACAGCAACAGTACGGACAGCAATATGGTCAGCAGCCGGGCCAACAGGGGCAGATGACCGACGAGCAGGCCGTCGCCCGCTACCGCTACATGCTGAAGACCGCGCCGCCTGAGACTATCGAGCAGGCCCACGCCGAGGCGTTCGCCCAGCTTACCCCGGAGCAGCGCCAGATGGTGTTGCAGGAGCTAACCCAAACCCTGCCGGAGCACGAGCGCAGGGCCGGGCAGTACAGCGACGACCCGCAATCGCTGGCCCGCATGGCTACCCGCGCCGAGATGCGCCAGCCCGGCACCATCGAGCGCACCTTCAGCGGAGCCGGTGGTGGCGGTGGCGGCATGATGGGAGGCGGCATAGGTCTCGGCGGGCTGATGGCCGGTAGCTTCTTCAGCAGCTTCGCCGGTATGATGCTCGGCAGCATGGTGTTCCAGTCGTTCTTTGCGAACGATCAGGGCTATTCCGATGGCTACGCCGACGGCCAGGCCGCTGGCGAGCAGAACGCCGACGGCACCGATAACACCGATACCGGTGCCGACGCAAGCCAGGACGCCCAGGGAGGCGACTACGCAGGTGGCGACCAGTACGCGGGTGGCGACGTCGCAGGCGCTGACATGGGCGGCGATTACGGCTCCAGCGGTGGCGGTTGGGGCGACTTCGGCGGAGGTGACTTTGGAGGTGGAGACTTCGGTGGCGGCGACTTCGGAGGCGACTTCGGCTTCTAACCCGTGCTCATACGCGATTAGCTAAACGCCAAGACGCCAAGACGCGGAGGACCCGCCAAGGTTTAGAAGGTTTAGAGAGTGCAAAAAGGACCAGGGTACGTCATGACGTACCCTGGTCCTTTTTGCTTGAGTCACAATCCTCAACCTTGGCGTGGTCCTTGGCGTCTCCGCGTCTTGGCGTTTAGTCTTCTTCCGCCCCACGAACAAGATCGACCAGCGCACGGAGGCCGAGGAGGTAGCTGTTGGGGCCGAAGCCCGATATTTGGCCTCGGCACACCGGGGCCAGCACCGACTTGTGGCGGAACTCCTCGCGGGCGTGGATGTTGGAGAGGTGTACTTCCACCGTTGGGAGGCCCACGGCTGCTATCGCGTCGCGCAGGGCGTAGCTGGTATGGGTGTAAGCCCCGGCGTTGATCAGGATGCCCCTAGCCCATTCCATCGCGCCGTGTATCTCGTCTATGAGCGCGCCTTCGTGGTTGGACTGCACGATACGCAGGGTGGCCCCAAGTTCGGCGGCCTGCTCCTGCAAGCGGGCGTCAATCTCCGCCAGCGTGGTTGTGCCGTACACACCCGGCTCCCGCCGCCCCAGGAGGTTGAGGTTCGGGCCGTGCAGCACCAGCAGTTTCAGGTCGCGGGACCGCGCTTCGTTTCCCTGGCTCATTGCATCTCCAACATGGCGCTCTTGATGGCTTCTTCCGCCACGCCCTCTACTATGGACACGCGACCTAGAGCCTCAGGGAGTACCAACCGCAGCCGCCCGTCAACCCGCTTCTTATCGCCCAGCATAGCCTCGTACACGCGCTCTACTTCGACGGTATCAGAGAGTTCCGGCGCTCCCCACCGGAGGGGCAGGCCCCACCTGGCAAGCAGTCGCCCCACCCGAAGCTCAAGCGCCGGGTCGCACATGCCCAGCTTCACCGCCAGGCGGAAAGCCACCGCAATACCCTGCGCCACCGCCACACCGTGCAGGCGCGAATAGCCGGTGCGCTTCTCGAAGGCGTGGCCGAAGGTGTGCCCCAGGTTCAGCAGCGCGCGCTCGCCGCGCTCCTCAGGGTCCCGCTGCACAATCTCACGCTTCACCCTTATCGCGGCGGCAAGCGCCCTCACGTAATCAATCTCTGCCGGGTCGGTGACTTCAAGGTAGTCGAACAGGGCGGGGTCGCCTATGATGCCCGCCTTGATGATTTCGGCCATGCCACAGGCCACTTGTAGGGCCGGCAGGGTCGCCAGCGTATCGAGATCGGCCACCACCAGCGCGGGGTGCTTGAACGCGCCCAGCAGGTTCTTGCCGCGTGGGTGGTCCACCCCCACCTTGCCGCCGATGCTGGAGTCGGCCATCGCCAGCAGGGTCGTGGGCGCTTGCACGAACGGCACGCCCCGCATGTAGACCGAAGCCGCGAAGCCCGCCGTGTCGCCCACCACGCCCCCACCCAGCGCGAGCACCCAGCTACCCCGGTCCAGCCCCGCCTCCAGGGCTGCCTCCACGAAGAGGCTCACCGACTCCCAATTCTTGTGCTGCTCCCCGGCGGGCATCGTCCCGAGCGTGGCCCGGAATCCGGCAGCCTCCAACGAAGATACTACATGCTCGCCGTAGAGCGGCCCCACAACGCTATCGGTCGCCACCAGCACACGGCGGCCCAGGCCCCTGGCGGCGGCAAGCCTGCCCAACTCAAGCAGCAGCCCACGTCCCACCAGCACAGGGTAATCTCCCTGCGGCGACCGCACCTGTATCTCAGTGACGGGATGCTCTAGGGCTTGCATGCAGTCACTCTCTGCCCCACGGCCTGAGAATATAGGGCCAGCACCTTCTCCGCGACCTCTGCCGGGTCCAGGTGCGTGGTGTCAACCCGGAGCGGCAAAGAGCCGTATACCGGCACCCTCGCCGTCAGCAGACGGTCTATCTGTGTGGCGAAGTCGTCACCGAGCAGGGGTCGAGCGCCCCGCCGGGCCGACTCCTCCAACCTGTCCAGCAGCGTGTTGCGCGCGCAGGTCAACAATACAACCACCCCCTCGGCCTGGAATGCCGCCCTGGTAACGGGGTCCATTAGAGCGCCGCCGCCGGTGGCTACCACAGCATCCCGCGTGGCTGCGACTTCCAGGCAGACCTGCCGTTCTATGTCGCGGAAGTGCGGCTCGCCATGCACGGCGAATATCTTCGAAATAGGCATACCCGCCTTCTGGATGATAAGCGCATCGGTGTCCACGAAGGGCCTTTGCAGGCGCGCGGCCAGCAGCTTGCCCACCGTGCTCTTGCCGGTGCCCATGAAACCCGCCAGCACCAGGTTGGGTGCCCCTTCCATCAACCGAACACCCCAACCTTGGGCGCGAGCGAGGGCACCCGCTCCAGCATCTCTTGCAGGCTGTCGCCGCCCAGCTTCTCGTGCAGGGCCTCGGCCAGCACCCAGGCCACCATAGCCTCGCCTACCACACCGGCAGCGGGCACCGCGCAGAAGTCGGACCGCTGGTACTGGGTGGCCGCGGCCTCCCCCGTAGCCACGTCAACGGTCTGCAACGGGTTGATAGTGGTGGAAATGGGCTTCATAGCCGCGCGCACGATGATAGGCTGCCCGTTGGTGACGCCACCTTCCAGGCCGCCCGCGCGGTTGGTATGTCGCTCCAGGCCGTTCTCGCCCGCGTAAATCTGGTCGTGTACGTCGCGGCCTGGGCGGCGGGCGTTTGAGAACGCTTCCCCTATCTCCACGCCCTTGATAGCCTGGATGCTCATTACCGCGTGGGCCAGCAGGCCGTCCAGCCTCCGGTCCCAGTGCACGTAGCTGCCCAGGCCCACAGGCAGGCCCGTCGCCCACACCACGAACACCCCGCCCAACGTGTTGCCGGTGCGTCGAGCGTTGTCGATGCACGCCTTCATCGCCTCGGTGCCCTCATGATCGGGACAGCGCACGGGTGAGGCTTCGGTAGCCTCCAGCAGGCTATCGGGCTGAGATAGGTCTATATCGGAGGCCGCTGCATCCCCTATCTCGGTGACCAGGCTGCCCACCTCCACGCCGAAGTGGCGCAACAGCAGCCTGGCGAGCGCACCTGCCGCCACGCGGGCCGCCGTTTCGCGGGCGCTGGACCTCTCAAGGGCGGTGCGCATGTCGGAGTAGCGGTACTTGACGGCACCCACGAGGTCGGCGTGGCCGGGACGCGGGGCGGTGAGCGGCGGGTGCTCCTTCTTGATGAAGTTGGCGTAGTCACGGTTGGCGATCTGCATGACGATGGGACCGCCGGTGGTCACCCCCGCCTCCACGCCGCCGAGGAACTGCACGGCGTCGTGCTCGATGCGCTGCCGCCCGCTACGTCCGTAGCCGCCCTGCCTGCGCGCCAAATCGCGGTTGATCTCCTCCTCCGGCACGCTCAACCCCGCCGGGAACCCCTCAACTATCACGGTGAGGCAAGGCCCGTGAGACTCCCCGCCCGTTAGAAACCTATGTGGCATGTTCGCTTACCTGCTTTCTTTGTTGATATGGCTCTGAAACGTGAAACGTGAAACGTGATGCGGCTTGCTCAAGAGGGTACGTGAATGTTGTGATGCCTGTCTTACAGGACCCTTCCCCACCCTGTCATCCTGAGCGTGGCGAAGGATCTCAGATGCTCACTTCACCCCTGTACTGAACCCGCAGCACCTATGGTCGCTAACGTCCAACAGCCTCCCTACTCACCTTCTTGAGATCCTTCGCTACGCTCAGGATGACAGGGGGGAGCTTTGGTCCCGCGAAGCCAACTAGGTGACATTCGCGGAACCTCACTCCCTTTACCGCATCACGTTTCACGTCTCCGCCCTGACCGCCTCCCACATTACCTCCAGCGGTGCCTCCTGGCCGGTCCAGATGCGGAAGGCCGCGGCCCCCTGGTTCACCAGCATGGCGAGGCCGTCCTGCGTGCGGCAGCCTGCTGTTTGTGCGTCACGCAGCAGCCGGGTGGGACGTGGCCGGTAGACCAGGTCGTACACTAACAGGTGGTCCGGTAGGCGTACGTTGTAAGGAAGGGGGCTTTCGTTAGTGTGGGGCCACTGGCCCACAGGGGTGCAATTCACCAGCATAGCCGCCTCCTTCAACACGCCACTTGAGCTAACCGCCTGGAATGAGCCGGGTTCGATGTTGCGGTGCGTCCTCGAAGTAAGTGACTTCGCCACTTGCTCCGCCTGTTCGGGGTCGCGGGACAAGATGAGCACCGAATGCCCGTCCCTGGAGAGCGCCCACGCCACCGAACGCGCCGCCCCTCCCGCTCCCAGCAACACCACTCGCGAACCTTTCTCAATACCTCCCGCGTCAGTCAGGCCGCGCATGAAGCCCGTAGGGTCGGTGTTGAACCCAAGTAGCTGGCCGTCTTCTACGCGTACCGTGTTGCACGCGCCTATCACCAGCACCTCGTCGCTCGCCTCGTCCAGCAACGACACCATGCGCTCCTTGTGCGGCACCGTGACGTTCCAGCCCGCGAACCCCTGCTCTACGCACTGCCCCACCTGAGACTCGAACTCGCCGGGCGCAACGGGCAGCAGCACATACCGATAAGGCAGCCCGGCCGCGGCGAAAGCGGCGTTCTGCATGGCAGGCGACAGGCTGTGCTCGACCGGGTAGCCAAACAGCCCCACCAGGTGCTCGGTCTGCTCCGCATCCTGCTGCTCCTCAGGCGCGAGACTACTCACCGCCGGGGCCTCCTTCAATAAGCAACCTCAGTGCAGCCTCGAAGCCTGGGAAACTGTCGTCCGCGCACTCCGTATCCTCGACGGTGGTGACCCCCTTCGCCGCCAACGCAGCAATAGATAGGGACATAGCCAACCTGTGGTCGCCGTGGCTGCTGACTTGCGCGCCGTGCAGGGGCGTGGGGCCGTGCACGCGGAAGCCGTCGGGTAGAGGCTCGATGCGAGCGCCCATGCGGGTTAGCTCGGCTGCGGTGGTGGCGATGCGGTCGGTCTCCTTTACGCGCAACTCGGCGGCCCCACGCACCTCGGTTATGCCCTGCGCCTGGGTAGCTATCACCGCCAGCAGGGGTAGCTCGTCTATCATGCCGGGCACGTCTTCGGCTGAAACCGAGGTGCCCCTGAGTTCGCTATACAACACCTCGATGTCCGCCACAGGCTCGCCGTTGCTCTCTCGCGTGTTGTGCAGGCGGACCTCGGCACCCATCCTCTCCAGCGCGTGCAGAAAGCCGGTGCGTCCGGGGTTCACGCCCACACCTTCAACTACCACACGGGAGCCTGGGATGATAGCGGCCGCGGCCAGTACGAACGCCGCCGAAGAGATGTCGCCCGGCACGTCCACGTCAATCGCCTTGAGATGCGACCTGCCCACTCTCACCGTTCCGCCGTCCACGGCCAAATCGGCACCCATCGACCTGAGCATCCGCTCGGTGTGGTCGCGGGTAGGAGTGGGTTCCTCCACCTCGGTTTCGCCTTGCGCGAACAGCCCCGCCAACAGGACGGCTGATTTGATCTGGGCGCTGGCTACGGGCGGCCTGTAGTTAATCGCCTGAAGGTTACCGCCCTGGATGGTGAGTGGGGCTAAGCGGCCACCCTCACGGCCCAGGATGGTAGCGCCCATCTCGCGCAAGGGACGGGCTACGCGGTCCATCGGCCTGCGGCTCAACTGCGCGTTACCTGCGAGCACGCTGTAGAACGGCTGGCCCGCCAGCAGACCCGACATCAGCCGCATGGTGGTGCCCGACCCCCCGCACTCAAGCGGCCGCGCGGGTTCCACCAGGCCGGTCATGCCGCGCCCATGCACCAGCACCTCATCGCCGCGATACTCCACCTCGACCCCCAACCCCCGCATTACTTCCAGGGTGGCAAGGCAGTCGTTGGCGGGCAGGAAGTTGCGGATGAGGGTTGTGCCTTCAGCTATGCCCCCCAGCATGGCCGCGCGGTGGGAGATGGACTTGTCGCCCGGCACGCGCAACGTGGCATTTACCGGCGCAACCGGCCCCTCCACGGTCAAGGCTCGCGCCGCCCCAGCCTCTGAAATCATACGAACATCGCCCTTCGCTCCCGTTGCGCGTCCAGCATCCATTCCTCAAGCCGCGCCTGGTCGTCCAACAACTCCCGCACCTCGCCAAGCTGCCGCTCAAACGACGCTAGGGCGTCTTCCACGGCCTGCCTGTTGGTGAGCAGTATGTCGCGCATCATCGGCACTTCGCTCGCAGCAAGGCGGGAGGTATCGCGAAAGCCGCTGGCCGCTAGCCTGTCGAGCAGCGGGTCGCAAGTAGCGGCCTCTTTTTTGGTACGCACCAGTGTGGCTGCCAGCAGGTATGGCAGGTGGCTCACGTAGGCCACCGCGCGGTCGTGCTGCGCGGGGTCCATCAGCACGGGGCGGGCACCGGCAGCCTCCACAAGCTCCCGGCTCAACGCCAGGCTTGCCTCGTCCGTGCGTGCCGTAGCAGTCAGTACAAACACCTTGTCCGCGAACAGCCCGGCGTCGGCGTGCTCCAACCCGCCCACTTCCTTGCCGCACATCGGGTGCCCACCCACCGCCGAAACGTGCCCAGGCAGCCGGTCCATAGCCTCGACCACGGCCCCTTTGGTGCTGCCCAGGTCTATCAGCAGCGAGCCGGGCGGCATGTGTCTGCCTGCTTCCTCAACGTCGCGCACGATTTGCCGCACCGGCGTGGCGAGCACCACTACGTCGGCGGCGCTGACACCCGCACTGAAGTCCAGGGTAGTGTTATCTACCGCCCCAAGTTGTAGCGCCAGGTCCGCCGTTTCGAGCCTGCGCACGATGCCTATGCGTCGCTTGCACTTGCCCTCCATGGCGAGTCCGAGCGAGCCGCCCATCAGCCCCAACCCGTGTATGGCGACCGTGGCCTCGCTAAGCCGCATGGACCGCCTCGCCCGCCGCTACGGTAACGGGGGTCAGGTCTAAGCCCTTACCCACGGCGTTCGCCACCCGCCGGATGTCGTCCAGGAGGGCGCGGCACTTGTCGGGGCGTAGCGACTGCCCGCCGTCCGAGACGGCCAGTTCGGGGTGGCTGTGCACCTCGACTATGAGGCCGTCCGCACCCGCCGCCACCGCGCCCAGCGACACTGGCCCCACCAGGTCCCACCTGCCGGTGCCGTGGCTTGGGTCGGCAATAACAGGAAGATGGGAAAGTTGCTTGAGCACCGGGATGGCGTTCAGGTCGAAGGTGGAGCGTGTGGCGCGCTCGAAGGTGCGGATGCCACGCTCACACAGCATCACCTGGCTGTTGCCGTTAGCCAGTATGTATTCGGCTGCCAGCAGTAGCTCCTCTATGGTGGAACTCATGCCCCGCTTCAGGAGAACCGGCTTGCCGCAACTGCCGACTTCCTCCAGCAGGCGGTAGTTCTGCATGTTGCGCGTGCCTATCTGCAATATATCGGCGTAACGGCTCACCAGGGCCACCTCGTCCGGGGCCATCACCTCGGTGATGATCGACATACCGAGCGACTCCCGAACGTCAGCCAGGATTTGCAATCCTTCCTCGCCCATGCCCTGGAAGCTGTAGGGGGAGGTGCGCGGCTTGAACGCCCCCGCCCGCATTATCTTCACGCCCATATCGCGAAGCTGCCGCGCCACCTCGAAGGTCTGCTCCCGGCTCTCGACCGAACACGGCCCCGCGATGAAAGTGACGCTGTCACCCCCGATAAGCGCGTCATTCACCTTTATGATCGTGTCGGTAGGCTTGAAGTCGCGGCTGGCGAGCTTGTAGGGCGCGAGTATCGGCACCACCTTCTCGACGCCCGCCAGCGACAGGAAGTTCTCAGCGTCCAGGGGCCTATCGTTGCCGATGATGCCCAGTATCACCCGCTCCGCCCCGCTCGATACGTGCGGCCTGAACCCAAGCTCCTGTATCCGCTGTATCACGCCGCCAACTTCGTGGGCCTCAGCCCCCATGCGCATAACTACTATCATGGCTTCCTCCATTTGGGATTTGGGAATTCGGATTTCGGATTTAGTAGGTATCCAATCAAATCC
>JALZHI010000225.1 GCA_030913985.1 Chloroflexota bacterium
CCTTGGCACCCTGCCCCTATACCCCTTCGCCGAGCGTCCCCTGGCGACTATGTTGAAGCTCCACCCTTTAACACTAATAAGGACTATCTACCCATTGACTCATCATTGTAGCCATAGCTAAAATTCGGTATAGGCCAATCAGATGTAACCCCGCTATGCAATAGACCGTAAGTAGACTTGGAAGGACCGGATATGGCTAAAGCCTCACACAAACCACGCCTCACTATACTTGCAGCCACACTGCTGGGGCTTGCCCTCGCAATCGGCACCTGTTTCGCCGCAGACACCAAAGTCGTACCTTCCGCTCCCCAAGCCTACTGCCCGGACCAGACCTACTCCGACGTATGCCCCGAAGACTGGTTCTACATCTACGTGATGGACCTTACAGACGCCGGTGCGGTGTCGGGCCGCGCCGATGGCACCTTCGGACCTGACGAGCAGATATCGCGCGGGCAGGTGATGAAGGTGATCGTGCAGGCGATGGGCTTGAGCGCCCCTACGCCTTCGTCGCCCACCTTCGCGGACGTGCCCGTAGGCCATACCTTCTACCGGTGGATCGAGATAGGGGCCGCAAGAGGGCTGGCAAACGGCTATCCGTGCGGCGGGCGTGGAGAAACGTGCGACTCCCAACAGCGGCCTTACTTCCGCTCCACGAGCAGCGTCACCAGGGGCCAGCTAGCCAAGATGCTGGTGATAGCGAAGCAGTGGACCTCACTCACCCCCGGCACCCCGACGTTCAGGGACGTACCGGCGGGCAGCACCTTCTACGGCTACGTCGAGAGGGTGGCAGCTAACGGCATCATCAGCGGCTATCCTTGCGGCGCACCCGGCGAGCCTTGCCCCGGCAGCTACTTCCGGCCATCCGGCACCGCCACACGCGCCCAGGCGAGCAAGATGGTCAGCCTCACCCGGCGAGACGGCCTCCCCATACCGACCCCCACGCCCCGGCCTGTCGCTAGCGGCACCTGCCCCATGTTCCCCGCCAACAACATCTGGAACCGCAGGGTGGACACGCTGCCGGTGCACCCGATGTCTAACGCCTACATCGCCTCGATTGGGCTGGAGGACAACGTGCACGCCGACTTCGGCTCTGGCTTGTGGGACGGCGGACCTATAGGCATCCCGTTCGTGAAGGTGCCTGCGGGCCAGCCTATGGTGGACATCAACTTCACGGCTTACGGCGACGAGAGCGACCCCGGCCCCTACCCCGTGCCCACCAACGCCCCGGTTGAGGGCGGTCCCGACGCCGATGGCGACCGTCACGTGCTGGTGTTGCAGGAGAGTACGTGCAAGCTGTACGAGCTATACCGCGCCTTCCCCAACTCCGATGGCTCCTGGGACGCGGAGAGCGCTGCCGTGTACGACCTGCGCTCCAACGCCCTGCGACCTGCCGGCTGGACCTCCGCCGACGCCGCTGGCCTGCCTATATACCCAGGCCTGGTGACCTACGATGAAGTGGCCTCAGGCGCTATACGCCACGCCATACGCTTCACAGCACCCGACACGCAGAGGAAGTACATCTGGCCCGCCCGCCACTTCGCCAGCGACTCGAACGACCCCGACCTGCCCCCGATGGGCCTGCGCGTGCGCCTCAAATCGAGCGTGGACATAGCACATTACCCGCAGCAGGTGAGGGTGATATTGCAAGCCATGAAGGACTACGGCCTCATCCTGGCTGACAACGGCAGCCCCTGGTACATCAGTGGCGCGCCCGACCCGCGCTGGGACAACGATGTGCTGCACGCGATGGACGACCTGCAAGGCTCCGACTTCGAGGCGGTCTACACGGACGACCTGATGGTGCAGCCCGATTCGGGGCAGAGCAGGTGACGAACGGTTAGGTAGAGTCCCTAGCCAACGCATAGCAATTATGCAGGAAGCTGTGCCACCGAGAGACGCCCGTCGATTGAAATCGCGGGCTACACCTTGCAAAGTCCCCTTGCGGGGACTGCTACAGCAATATTTTCACCCCATCAGAAACCTCTTAGCACAATGCCAGTCCCCGCATGGGGACTTCGCAAGGTGTAGCCCGCGATTTCAATCGACGGGCGTCGATTTGCCGCACAACTACAAATTTGCGGAGCGTCCGCTGTCTAGCCACTAACCACTAACCACTAACCACTCGCTTGACTAACCGCCGCATTACGCATACAATGACCCCGCAACCTGCCGCTTGACACGCCTGGTTTGGGCCTCCACCACTATGCAACGCGGGGGAGTTTGGTATCCTACGCTGTTATGCACGCGCGGTTGTGAGTACATGAGGCTTCTTCTGCCTTGTGTAGTACGGGTTTTACATATAGGAGGAAGTTCTATGAGTAACAACGACCCCAACCAGCCCGGTTGGCGTTTCGACCCGCAGACCGGGCAGCCCATAGGCCCGGCCCCGCAGCAACCCCAACCTCAGCCCGGTTGGCGCTTCGACCCACAAACGGGCCAGCCCATCCCGCCGCCCGCGTCTCCACCTCAGCCGGAGCAGCCTTCGTACGCCCAACCCACCCAGCCTTACGTGCCTCCTCAGCCCGGTGGGTACCGCGCCCAGCCAGAGCAGCCGGAGCAGCCGGGGCAGCCGGGCTACACCCCTCAGTACGGCGCTCCTCAGCAGCCACCGCCCCCCGGACCAACCGCGCCATACGTGCCTCCGCAGCAGGTGAACGTCGCCCCGCCCAAAAAGGGTGGTAAGGGAGGGCTGGTTGCTGGACTTGTGGTGCTGTTGTTGCTCGTAGGCGGCGGTGCGGCTGCTTACTTCGTGCTGAACCGCACAGTCAACCGCCCGGCGGCCACCGTGGGCCAGGTGCTACCGCCAAACGCGCTTGCTTACCTTAGCATCGACCCCGTGCTGGACGGCACCCAGAAGGCGGCGATGGACCAGCTTGGCGAGGCGTTCAAGTCGCAGCCCGGCTTCGAGGAGGCCTGGGCCAGGATCACCGAGCAGTCCGTTGAGATGGCAGGTGCGGGGGAGGCAGCCGAGAACTGCGCCTCCGGCATGACCGACTTCGGCCAGATGTCCAGCTACCTGGGCAACAACCTCACAATCGCCATGCTCCCCCCCAGCACGACCGACCTGGAGAACCTGCAGAGTGGCGAGGAAGAAGTCGGCGCAGTTCTGAGCCGCAACGTCGTTGGCATGGTTGACCTCGATTTCAATCCGCTCAACAAGCAAGGCCCGGCGGCGGAGCTAAAGACGGTGACCGACAACGTCGCCAACGCCGAGTTGGTCGAGAAGTACCGCGAGATGGACATCCGCAAGGCCACCATCTGCGACAGCGAGGTCCACTTCACCCTGCTCGACGGTTCGGCCACCGCGGTGCTCGCTGCGGACGTAGCGCCGCTCAAGGTGGTGATGGACCAGTACAAGGACAAGAAGGGCCTGGAGACCGACGCCCGCTTCACCGCGTTACAGGCCAAGGTGCCCACCGCGCGTATAGCCACGCTCTACCTGAACCTGACCGAGATATACAAGCAGGCTGGCTTCATCGACCCGGCAGCCACCGAGGCGGTGCAAGGTGCCGAGGGTTCCATGCTCATTACCCTTAGCGCCGAGAACGACGGCATGCGCCTGGACTTCGCGTCCGAGACCGATTTCACCAACAACATGCTTGGCGCCTCGATGGACGTGCAACTTAACCCCAACGCCAAACCCGACGTGAACACGCTGTCGGATATACCCACCGACTCGATAGCGTTCGCGCTCGGCACCGACCTGCAAACCATCATCCAGGGCGGTATTGACGCTCTACGGGACCAGGGTGGGGACGCTGCCGCCGGTCTCGACGATACGATCTTCCAGGTACAGGACGCGACGGGCATGGACCTGGAGCAAGACATCCTGCCGATGATGAGCCGCGACTGGGCGATAAGTGTCTCTGCGGACCCTGGGGCGGACTCCCCGGTGAGCAGTCTGGTCTTCCAGATGAAGCTCGCGCCGGAGGACATGGAG
>JALZHI010000083.1 GCA_030913985.1 Chloroflexota bacterium
CCAGTAGTTTGCTGCGAGTGATTGCCAATAATATAGCATGCTGCTGCCAGGTTCAATCTGATAGGCTGGTGGGTGGCGGTCGCGTGTGCGTTCATTTATAACCAACATGGTTATTTCGGCATCTATAAGTAGGAGTGTGCTTGTCATGGACGAGAAGAACGCCGGGGAGAACAAGATGAGCGGAGGCGGCCAGTACGTGGGCCTCGGTGCGGCGCTTGGCGCTGGCGTAGGCGCGGCGATGGGCGTAGCCATGGGCAATGTGGCGATGGGGGTAGGCGTGGGCGTCGGTCTGGGTGCGGTCTTCGGGGCTGCTTTCTCCCAGGCTCTCAAATCCTTGCCCAGGAAGTGAGTGGGAGGATTTGGAAACTGGAATTTCGAATCTCGAATTTGATAGATACCTTCTAAATTCGAAACAATTTCCAACTCGCGGAACAACTCTTGCAACACTCTCTGGGTTACCTCTCGCCGGGCAGTTTGGCGGGAGGGTTTGCGGTCCTCCGCTTGTCGGAGCGATGTGGCTCACCCAAGAGAAGGAGCAGGAACAATGCAAGATTCTACCCAGGCAGCCGTCCGGCCTCGTGCAACGTGGCTATTAGTGGCGGGTATGTTGCTGGCGCTCATAGCGGTGCTCGGCATGCTGGTCGCCAGGCAGGCGCTCGCCGCTACGCCTTCAGGGGCCAGGTTGTCCCTTGCCAATCCCAGCGCGACGTGGGTCGGCCCGCTATACACGCCCGCCAATTCCGCGGGCGACAGGGCGGCCTGCGAGGTGCCCGGCAGGTGCGACGAGTTCGACCTGTACCTGGACTTGCCGCCCACCTTTACGCAGACACAGCAGGTCACCATCACGCTTGCCATCTCGGCACCCCAGGGACTTGACGACTATGACCTGTATGTGATCGGCCCCAACGGCGTGACGGTAGCAAGCGGGTCGACGGCCTTCGGGGCCGAAGAGAACGATGAGAGAACTGCCGTTATTTGCCCGCAACTCAATTTCACCTATACGGTACAGGTGGTACCTTTTATCATCCAAGGCCCGGTCAGCCAGTACACAGGGACCGCTTCTATCGAGGTTGGCCCTGGCACCACCTGCCGTCCTCCCGCGCCGGTCCGCGCCAGCGGCGGTATTGGGTTCGACGTCAACACGGTGGTAGACCCCCAGCGCCAGGTGGGCGAGCCGGACATAGTCTGGGGCCCGCCGACCAGCACCAACGCTTTGGGCGACGTTCTGGCGAGCGGCCCCTGGGGAGCCTCCACAGAGCAGTCGTTCGTGTGGATATCCACCGATAACGGCGACACTTACAATTCCGTCAGCAAGCTGCGCCCGGATGCTGGTCCCGGCGGTGGTGACACCTCCACCGAGATTGACGACCAGAACCGTTATTACTTCACGGACCTGGAAGCGTTGCAAAACGTCGGGGCTGCTGTGTCCACCGACGGCGGGAACACCTGGCCGCGCAACTCGCTTACTGCTTACCAGCCCGTGGTGGATCGCCAGTGGCAAGCCCTCGACAACGGCACCAGCCCTGGCCCGGAGGACAACACCCAGTTCCTGACCTATAGACAGACCCCACTGGGTTCGTACCTACTGGCGGCCAATGACGGTTTGACTTATCTCCCGGCCCAGGCCAATCCCGCACAGGCGATAAATAGCGGCGCTCCGTGCGGCGACCTGCGCTTCGACCACACGCTGCGCTACCTCTACCTGCCGTGCGCGAGCACCAACCGGGTGGAAGTCTCCTATGCACACGTGGACGTGGGGCAGCGCACCGGGATTACCTTCCAGAAGAGCTATGCAGGAGACGCATTGGGTGATACGGGCAATCTCTTCCCGACGCTCACCGTAGACCGTGCGGGTAACGTGTACGTGGCCTACACCGACAGCGGCGACTTCAACACCTACCTGGTCTACTCGACCGACCACGCCCAGACGTGGAGCGACCCCATCAGGTTGAACGGAAACCAGGCTAACACCACCATCTTCCCGTGGATAGTCGCGGGTGAAGAAGGACGAGTGGCGGTGGCCTATATAGCGACTGACCAGTTCGGGGCTCCCGGCCCCGATAGCTTCCCAAGCTGGTTCAACGATAAGCCTGCTTCCGCTACGGTCAAGTGGCACCTGTACGTCAACTACCTGGAAAACGCCCACACCCCCAATCCTACCATCTACCAGGCCCAGGCCAGCCAGCACCCAGTCCACTACGGGCAGGTGTGCACCAGCGGCACCCTCTGTCTAGCGACGGGCGGCGACCGCACGATGGCCGACTTCCTGACGATCCAGCACGACAACAGCGGTGCCATGCGCATCATCTACAACGACACTACCAACCAGCACCACGGCGCTAGCGTCATGGTGGCGAGCCAGATTGACGGGCCTTCGCTGTTCGGCACCGAAGTCAACGGCACGCTGGCGCTCAACTCCGTGACCGACCGGACCAACGATGCGCAATACCCGCACCGCGATCCGCTCGGCCCCGGCCCCAACTACGATGCCCTTGATATAAAGGGCGTTAGCGTGGCGTCGAACCTGGAGAACATCACGGTGACGATGACCATCTCCAACCTGGCGGCCACGAAGGTCATACCGGGGGCCGACTCGGTGGTCTGGATGGCACGCTGGCAGTCCAAGTCGGTGGGTGACTTCAACGAGGAGAGCTATCGCATCTACTACGCGCAGGCAGTCTCCACGCTGGGAGGCGACCCCGAGTTCTTCTACGGCACAAGCCTGGCGGTATCGGGGCCGGACGCCGGTTGTACCACGACCACGCCTCAGACCTGCAAGCTGTTGCAATACCCGCAAGGTGAGGGCACCACCGGCACGTATGACGAAGCCACGGGCACGATTACCATCGTCGTCCCACGCGAGGGAGTTGGCTCCCCGCCGGTAGGCTCTACCCTCTACTCGATTACGGGCTACACCTACGGCCAGCGGAGCGCCACGCCCGACTTCTACGACGACGTGGACCTTGCCAAGGCCTTCAACTACACCTTCCAATCGGGGCCGGAACCCCCGCCCGTCACCTGCCCCATCCTGTTCCAGGACGTGCCGCAGAGTGACGAAGTATCGTCGTTCTACCCGTTCGTGCGCTGCCTGGCGTGCCGTAACATCCTGGGCGGCTACCCCTGCGGCGGCACCAACCCGCAGACCGGGCAGGCTGAGCCTTGCGGCCCTACCGGCAACCCTTACTACAGGCCGAGCAACAACATCACGCGCGGGCAGATATCCAAGATAGTGTCGAACTCCGCGAACTTCAACGAGGACGCCGGTGGGCAGATCTACGCCGACGTGAAGCCGGGCGACCCGTTCTACGTGTGGGTGAATCGCCTGTCTAACAGGCACCACATGGGCGGGTACCCATGCGGCGGCCCCGGCGAGCCGTGCGACGACCAGAACCGCCCGTACTTCCGCCCTTCGTCTAACGCCACCCGCGGTCAATTGTCGAAGATAGTGTCTAACGCCGCCGGCTTCAACGATGCGCCGCAGGGCCAGACTTACACCGACGTGCCGCCGAGCCAAAGCGAATCGTCGTACTACCAGTACATCGAGCGTCTGTCCTCACGCGGCGTGATGAGCGGCTACCCGTGCGGCGGCCCCGGCGAGCCGTGCGACAACCAGAACCGCCCCTACTTCCGCCCCAACAGCCTCGTCACGAGGGCACAAGCAGCCAAGATAGTGGCTAACACCTACTATCCCAACTGCCAGACCCCCGCCAGGCCCTAGCGGGCACACATGCGTTAGACATCATGCGCGAGCAGAGGGGGCCGTAAGTGGCCCCCTCTGCTCACCTGATGGTCAAAGCCAGCTAAACCCCTGCGCAAGGTTAGCGCCTACCCAGCACAACAGGGGCATAGTCGCTATATTCGAACGCATCATGTAACTGCGAAACGCAACCCTCGCTGTCCCCACGATGAAGGAGCAGGCAAACCATGAAGCGAATTCTTGCAATCCTGGTGACCATCTTTTCAGCACTTGTACTGCTAGCCGGCTCCGCAACGTTCACAGCCGGCGCTGCTTATCCCGCGCAAGCCCAAACGGGTAATCAGCCCACCGCAAGCGGCCCCGGTATGCAGCATAACACTCGTGGGCCGGTGCGCTTCAGCAAGTCGCGCCCACTCCGGGAGATACAGCCCCTATTACCCGCCGCCGACCAGCCTCTAAGGGTGATGCATTCCAGCTTGCCGCTGCCTGAGACCCTTACTCCCCAGGACAAAGCGCCTGATACGGTGCTCCAGCAAAACCTGGCAGGCCCCAGTGCGCCCACTCCGATAGAGAGTTTCGACGGCCTGTATAACCAGAACGGCTTCGTGCCTCCCGACCCTACCGGCGACGTGGGCCGCAACCACTACGTGCAGATGGTGAACTCGATGTTCCAAATATTCGACAAGAGTGGCAATTCGCTCTACGGTCCCGCGAACATCAACACCCTCTTTTCAGGTCTGGGCGGCGCGTGCGAGACCGAGAACGCCGGCGACCCAATTGTTGTTTACGACTCCCTGGCCGACCGCTGGCTGCTCAGTCAGTTCACATCCGCCGGGCCGCTCTACTTTATCTGCTACGCCCTCTCCACCTCGCCCGATCCCACAGGCAGCTACTATCGCTATGCCTTTTCATCTAACGTACCGACTGACTTCCCTGATTACTTCAAGGTAGGTGTGTGGCCCGACGCTTACTATGTGACGGCCAACGCTTTCGGGGGAGGTACGGCCTTCGCCGGTGTGGATGTTTGTGGGCTGGAGCGCGACAGTATGCTCAGGGGCGAATCTGGCGCGAGACAGCAGTGTGTCAGAATACCGTTCGTTCCGGCCGGCGGCATCAGGACCACGCTCCCATCTGATATAGACGGGCTGCCTCCTCCTCCCGGCACCCCCAACTACCTGGTCACGCTGAACGACGACGACCGGGGCGACCCCGCGGACCAACTGCGCATCCAGGAATTCAAAGTTGACTTCGACGGTGCTCCTACATTAGGCGCGCCTGTGCTGTTGCCGGTTGCTGCCTTCGACTCAACTTTCACCTGCACTAATACCCGAGAATGCGTGCCGCAACCACCACCCGCACCCCGGATAGACGTCGGCTCCGACCGTATACGCGGGACTCGGATACCTTATCGACGGGTAGGTGCCACCGAGTCGTTGCTGGTCAACCACTCGATAAATGTCGGCACAGGTTCAAACGAGCAGGCCGGGCTACGCTGGTACGAAATACGCAACCCCGGCGGCACTCCGACTCTGTTCCAGCAGAGCACCTACTCGCCTGATACGGGCAACCGCATCTACCCCTCTATTGCGATGGACTCTGTGGGTAACATCGCCGTGGGCTACAGCGTGGTCACTGCTACCCGGCACGCCTCTATCGTGTACACAGGACGGCAAGTGACCGACCCTATCAACACCCTGCAAAGCGAGACAACCCTGGTCGAGGGCACAGGCTCGCAGCTTGCAACGGGGGCCGGTGCTCGCTGGGGCGACTACAGCAGCATGGTGGTGGACCCCGTTGACGAATGCACCTTCTGGTACACAACGCAGTACTACAGGACCACCGGCCTGCGAAACTGGCGCACCGGCATTGGTTCCTTCAAGTTCCCCAACTGCACGTCAGCGGGCACACCGACCGCCGTCCCAACCATAAACGCCACGCCCCCCACGGCCACTCCCACCGCCGGAGCTTCTCCCACCGCATGTGCCGCGCTGAATACATTCACCGGCTCTATTACCACAGACGATCCTACTATGGTAGGGCGCGTGTCGAGGGCCCACCCGCCGAGCAGTTGCCCAACTCCCTCAGAATGCGCGGCGACGGCAGGCGATGCTTTCGTGCGGCACTATGATGTCTTCACATACACCAACAGTACCGGCGCCTCCCAGTGCGTGACTGTCACAGTGGACAACATGTGCGGGGATAACACCCTCGCCAGTGTGGCTTACCTGAACAGCTACAACCCGGCCAGCATATGCACCAATTACCTGGCCGACTGGGGGGATGTTGGCGGGCCGAACTACAGTTACTCCTTCAATCTGGCAGCGGGCGCGCAGGCGGTTATCGTGCTGCATGAGCTTTCCGGCGAAGTGGGTTGCCCCAACTATCGCGTGCACGTCGGACCGTGCGGCGCAGTACCGTTTGGGCCTAATGTCACCGCCACACCTACTGCTAGTGCTACCGCTACCGCTACCGCGTGCCCCATCCAGTTCCAGGACGTGCCGCAGAGTGACGAAGTATCGTCGTTCTACCCGTTTGTGAGGTGCCTGGCATGCAGGCAGATCGTGGGTGGCTATCCTTGCGGCGGCACTAACCCGCAGACCGGGCAGGCTGAGCCTTGCGGCACGACCAGCAACCCGTATTACAGGCCGGGCAACAACATCACGCGCGGGCAGATATCGAAGATCGTCTCGGAGAGCGCAGGGTACTCCGGTGACGCAGGCGCTCAGATCTATGCTGACGTGGCACCCGGCGATCCATTCTACGTCTGGATCAACCGCCTCTCCCAGGCGGGGGTTATGGGCGGCTACCCGTGCGGCGGTCCTGGCGAGCCGTGCCAGGGCGGCAACCGGCCGTACTTCAGACCTGGAGCCAACGCGTCGAGGGGCCAGCTATCGAAGATAGTGTCCAACGCCGCCGGGTTCAACGACGCGCCGGTGGGGCAGACCTACGCCGACGTGCCGCCGAGCAACGACCCGAGTTCGTTCTACCCGTTCATCGAGCGGTTGTCCTCACGTGGAGTGATGGGTGGCTATCCATGCGGCAGCCCCAACGAGCCATGCGGTGCGGGGAACAGGCCATACTTCCGCCCCAACAACCCTGTTACTAGAGCACAGGCAGCCAAGATAGTGGCTAACACCTTCTATCCCAACTGCCAGACCCCTGCCAGGCCGTAAGCGGACGATAGACGATAGACGATAGACGATGGACGATGGGAGACGGTTCTCACTATCGTCCATCGTCTATCGTCTCTTCTTATCCCCCGGCCCAAACGTTTGACACCCTCTTTGGGAACAGGATGGGCAGGAGAGCACTTCCGGTTGCCGTGTTGGTCGAACAATCAGGGAAGGCGTGCTGCAGCTCTTCCAGCGACCTGTAGCCGAATAGTAGTTGCAGGAAGGTGAGGTCGGGGAAGGCCGCGTCTCCCTCTTCTACCCGGTCGGGCTTCCACTCGCCAACCGAGATGCTCCCCTGCTGGAACTTGAGAAGCAGGCCGCTGCGGTAGAAGTTGATCTTCAACTCACCTGTGTAGCCCGACTGTGGCGACCCTGCAAGCCGCTTTTCCAAGGCGGGCGTGATGTGCTTCACGAAGGCGGGTACGTCAGGCACGCGGATGTACCAGGCGTACGGTTTGCGTATGCGGGGTAGTCTCTCCGGGATGGTGTCGTAGACCGGGTGCTGCTCGCCCAGGCTGAACCCAAAAGCCTCGAACTCCTCGCCGTCACGTTTGGCGTACTCTTCCCCGGTGGCGTACAGGTAGCGTAAGACGCTATCGGTCACCGCCAGCAACGACACGCCCGGCTTTACCTCGTACAGGAGGCTTCCAAGGCGGGAGGCCCGTAGCTTCCACGAGTGTGCCAGCGCGCCGACAGGCTCCCCCTCAGGCGTCTCGATCACGCGCAACTCGACGCGGAAATCGCTCTTCTCGCTGCGCCCCTCGATGTCGTAGCGCCAGAGCGCCTCGTCGCGTATAGAAGCCAGCATGGACCGCGAGGTTGCTTGCTGGTACATTTCCAGGATAAAAGGCACGTCCTCCCTGGCGGCGCGGCGGAAGCGGTATGGCTCTGCTTCTCCGTCCTTCAACCTGGGAACGTGCGGCCTGAAGCCCGAGCGAGCGCCGCCGAGGTTTATTGCCATCTCGTAGCCGAATTGCCTGTAGTACCAGGGTATGCCCGTGATGCCCTGCACCATCTCGCCACGTAGCGCGCTCCACCTGTGGACTTCGTTGAACTGGGCACGCACCAGCCCTCGCCTCCTGTAGGTGGGATCGGTGCTGACTATCTCAGGCTGCCCGAACTTGAACGGAATGCCCTCGTACGTCCATGTCTGCGAGATCAACCCCATAGAGGAGACAATCTTCCCGGCGTTGGTGTCCTCCACCAGCACGAAGTCTCCGGGCCTGAAAGTAGGGTGCTCCCCGCTCATCAAGTCGAGCATCCAGGCGTGGAGGCCTTCGTTGGGGCCTGTCTCCCCTATGTCCAGCAGGTTATTGGCGTGAAAATCGGCCAGCGCCTCCCGGTCCTCCGGCCTCGCCTTACGCATCACCAGCCCGTCGTCCAAGTCCTGGGGAATGTCTTCCTCTGTCAGTGTGTCCTGCGCCAACGCCTTCTCCTTGCATAGTATCGACCTATGATAACACGGCCAGCGACATCTACCTTCAACTCCTAGTGCATCTCCCTGGCCGAGGCCTCACGGGTGCTCTCCCCAAGCTCAGCGCGGTGGACGAGCACGTGGTCGCCATACACGAACACACAGACGGCGCGCAGATTGAAGACGGCACGCTCTGTTTCAAGGTGGACCATGTGGCTGTTGTGGGTCATCGTTGAGACTTCGGGCGGGGCTGCCTAGAAACCCAAGCGCTCCAGCACGCGCTGTGCGACCCAGATTAGTATCGGCAGCAGAAACGTCAGGCCGAGTCCGCTCACCGTCTCGGTCCGCCAGGGCCAGGTGCGTAGCTTGGCAATCAGGCCCTGTTCGGCCACCAGTACGTTAAGGGCTTCCTTCTGCTCTCCCAGGTCTCCCAGCTCGCTGTTGTCTACCCGGTGATGCACCGAAGCAATGGTGGCCTCGATGCGTCGCGCCACTTCGTCATGGAGCCGCTGCTTCTCCCTTTCCAGCAGACCGTGCGCCCCTAACAGCGGCCAGACGAACGTAACTACAACCATGATGCCGAGGAAAACGGTCTGGATTATATCAGACACCGTAGTGCCCACCGCGGACAAGCTATTGGCCTGGAACCACACGTAGGTCGGAACGGCAATGCCGATAGCCGTGCGCGCGGTTAGGCCGGATAGCGCGTAGAGGGAGCCAAGCTGGAAGAGGTTGATGCGCGTGTGCTGCGTGTAAATGGTGTTGACCATGCGCAACTGGTGTATCGTGTGGTAGACTAGCACCGCCACAAGCACGTAGATCGGTACATTATAGCCGACGACCTGCACAATCAGGAGCGGCGACATCTCCACCACGCCCAGGCTTCCAAGGCTAAGGATATTGATTGCGAGCACGGCAAACGTATACGCTACACCAATACCGGACGCGAGCAAAGTTGGCCGGGCGGGCAACGTGGTGAGTTGGTAAAGGAGGTTGTGGTACTCAGCTTCGTTCACCGTCATTACGGGGCGAAACCGCGACATAGCCGCCGCTGCGGACTGGTCCAGGTAGTGGACCAGCCCCAGGAGGTACGGAAAGGTCAGCCCGTTGAGGAAACTGTAGAACAAGAGACCGCCCAGGTCCAGCACCCCACTCGCCCACAAAGGAGAGGCCAGCAGGAGCAGCATGTATCCAAGCGACAGGACCAGGCCGAGTGCCAGGTAGAAGGCCCACGCCGGCACCGGAAGGCGGTCCACCCAACCCGTAAGTCTGTCCACCCAACTGGGAGCGTAAGGTGAGCGTCCCCCACTTGCTTCGTGTACGGAGGTCAATGGGTGCTCCGCGACGACCTCACTCACCGCTTGATTGAAGTCACCCAGAATGTCACCAGCAGGACGAGAAACCCCGGTGGTCATAGGCTTACCTCCACCGACTGAGTATTGATAGTAGTATTTTAGCATATTTCGAGAGTAGTCTAGCTCATGAAGGCGGGTGGTAGCTTGACACGCTCCCCGACTTGCATGTATACCGCTAGCAGCCGCGCCTACTAAGCTCACCCGGCTCCATGCTGCCCTATGGACGTTCCGCTAAAGCCCTACAAGCGAGATTTCGACCACTCTTACTCGCTTGGCGTGTTCCCCACGCTGGAGCTTGTCGAGGCCCAGCCGGGGCACGTGCTCCAGGTGCTGGTAAGCTCTAAGGGCGAGCGCAACGAGGGCGTTCGCAAGCTGGAGAGGCTTTGCGCGCGAGCGGGCATCCGGCTGGAGACCAACGACCGGGCGATAGAGCGGCTGGCACAGAAGGAGAACACCTTCGCGGTCGGGGTGTTTCGTAAGTACGCCGCCGACCTGCAACCCACGAGCAACCACGTGGTGCTGGTCAACCCCAGCGACATGGGCAACCTGGGCACCATCGCCCGCACGATGCTGGGGTTCTCCATGTTCGACCTGGCAATAGTGCAGCCCGCCGCCGACATGTTCGACCCGAAGGTGGTGAGGGCCTCGATGGGCGCTATCTTCCGGCTGCGCTGCCGCTACTTCGACACGTTCGAGCAGTACCGGGAGACAGCAGGCGAGCGGTCGCTGTACCCATTTATGACGGGCGGCGACCTGTTGCTGCACCAAGTCCGGTTCAGCCCGCCCTTTACGCTTATATTCGGCAACGAGTCGTCGGGCCTGCCACCAGAGTACCGCGACACCGGCACGCCCGTAACCATCAAGCACACCGGGGCAATAGACTCGCTCAATTTGCCTATGTCCGTGGGTATCGCGCTCTACGAGGCGACAAGGGGCGCTGTGTAGCTTGCACAACAGGAGGGGCATGTGACCAGGAAGCTTCACTATTATATCGTTGACGTGTTTACCGACCGGCAATTCGGCGGCAACCCGCTAGCTGTATTCACCGACGGGCAGGGACTTTCCACCGAGATGATGCAGCGAATCGCCAAGGAGATGAACCTCTCCGAGACGACTTTCGTGCTCCCGCCGGAGGACCCCGCTAACCACTTCAAGCTGCGCATCTTCACGCCGGGCAAGGAGTTGCCGATGGCGGGGCACCCCACGGTAGGCACTTCCTTCATGCTGGCCCGCGATAGGATGTTCGACTGGTCGGGCGAGGCCGCCGAATTGCGGCTGGAGGAAGGCGTAGGCCCCATCCCGGTGCGCCTGGAGTTCCAGGATGGCGCTCCTCGGATGATATGGATGACCCAACCCAACCCTCGGTTCGGCCCGGTGCTGGACGACCTGGCGACGGTGGCCGAGATGCTGTCCATAGGGCCTGGTGACATCAACACCGACCTGCCAGTGGAGGTCGTATCGTGCGGGGTGCCGTTCCTGTACGTGCCGGTGCGCGACCTGGCGACGATGCGGCGCTTGCGTATGCGCGAGGAAGTGTGGAGCCGACTGCTAGAGCCGATGGACGTAGGTGAGGTGTTCGTCTTCGCGCCGGAGGTGGAGTACGAAGGCTCCACCGTGCACAGCCGCATGTTCGCGCCGGGCATGGGTATCACGGAGGACCCAGCCACGGGTGGCGCAAGCGGCCCGCTCGGCTCCTACCTGGTGCGATATGGCCTCGTACCCGCCGACCCCACTGCATACATAGTGAGCGAACAGGGCATAGAGATGGGCCGCCCCAGCTTCATCCACATCCAGATCACACGCGACGGCGAAGAGATAGTGCGCGTGCAGGTAGGCGGGCAGGCCGTCTACATGGGCGAGGGCGACATAGAGCTTGCGGATTAACACCAGGGTTCCCTGCACCGGCTGGTACCTGGTGCGTTTTTGAGAACCAAGCTCCACCCTGTCATTTCGAACGAAGTGAGAAATCTCGTCCTACAGCACCTAAATACCACCTTTCTCACAGCCAGGATACACCGTAAGAAAACAGGAACATCCTGGTGGAGTACGAGATTTCTCACTTCGTTCGAAATGACAGGGTGGGAGATGCTGTCCTGTGTTTGTTACAGTTCCACATGAGTAGCTATGCAAGACGAACGTTTCTGGCGGGCACTGGACCAACTCGCCTCTAGGCACCCGGTGGTGGTAGACCGCGCGAAGGGCACACCGCACCCGCGCTACCCCGACTTCAGCTACCCGCTCGACTACGGCTACCTACAAGGCACCATGTCTGGCGACGGCGCGGGCGTGGACGTGTGGCTGGGCAGCCTGCCGGGGAGCGCGGTAACGGGCGTGGTCTGCTGTGTCGACGCGGTCAAAGGCGATGTGGAGATGAAGTTGCTGCTAGGTTGCACCGAGGCCGAGATGAGGCAGGTGCTTGGTATTCACAACGACGGTGGGCAATCGGCTATCCTGATGGTACGCCCCGGCGATAGGTAGCAAGCTGCGATGGAAGCAACAAACCCCAACTATCAAGAGGCAGTACGAGAGGTATTCGCGCGGGCCGCCTTCGTCAACGACGTGGGGATAAGGCTGACCGGCTGCGGGCCGGGCTGGTGCGAGAGCGAACTGGCAATCGCGCCTCGGCACTACCAGCACCATGACTTCGTCCACGCGGGCGTGCAGGCGACGATAGCCGACCACACGGCCGGGGCGGCAGCTACCACCTTAATTCGTGCCACCGAAGTCGTGCTGAGCGCCGAGTTCAAGATAAACCTGCTCAACACCGCACGCGGCGAGCGGCTGAGGTGCAGGGCGCAGGTGCTCAAAGCGGGGCGCATGCTTATCGTGGCTGAGTCGGAGGTCTTTGCCGGTATCGGGGCTAAGGAGCGCCTGGTATCGAAGGCGACTGTGACCCTGGCGGTGGTTGCCGTGCCGGAAACAACGACAGAGGAGGCGGGCTAGCCATGATGGACCCGAAGTGGCTCGATTGGGTGCGGCGGTTGCAGTCGATAGCGCAGAACGGCCTCACCTACTCCAAAGACCAGTACGACATAGACCGCTACAACACCCTCCTCGACATAGCCGCTGAAATCGTGGCCTCGCAGGAACCGGTCAGTGCCGAGCAGGTGCGTAGCATCTTCGCCCGCGAGACCGGCCACGCCACTCCCAAAGTGGACGTGCGGGGCGTTGTGTTCGATGCCGACAGGGTGCTGCTCGTCAAAGAGATCTCGGACGGGCGGTGGACGGTGCCCGGCGGCTGGGCCGACATAGGCGACTCTCCCTCCGAGGCGACGGTACGCGAAATCCGGGAGGAGTCGGGCTACGAGGCCCGCGTGGTCAAGCTGATGGCCCTCTACGACCGCATGCGGCACGAGCACCCGCCCCACGCCTTCCACATCTACAAGGTCTTCTTCCTGTGCGAAATCACCGGCGGCGCGCCCGCTGTTAGCAACGAAACGGACGGCGTGGGCTTCTTCCCCATAAACGACCTGCCTACACTCTCAGTTGGACGCGTGACAGCCAGGCAGATACACCGTTTCCACGAGCACTATCTCAACCTGAGCTTGCCCACGGATTACGACTAGCTCCTGCATTGACCTGCAAGTTGCGCCGCCCTGCTACGCTACCACATACGGCATACGGCAACCCGACCTGTGACAAGACCAACAGCCCCAAAATCCTATTGCGGCTGAGTCTGCTTCCGGGGGAACCTGATATATCCCTTCGCAAGCTCCTCTATCTTGCGCAACGACCGCTGTTCTACATAGTGCTGCACAAACCACGACGCGGCGGCTATTACAAGCCCCAGCAACACCGCGAAGATGTAATGAATGCCAGGTAGCGCCATGATTAGCAGGAGTGCGGCTACCCCACCCAGCGACAGGCTGTTCAGGGCGGCAATAACGTCCCGAAGGCCCGCGAAATCGGTGGTCCGGCCTCCGAAGGACGGGTAGTCGTCGGCGGGCGGCCAAGAGAAATACGGCTCAAGTTCGGCGTCCTTATAGACAAAGTAGCTATGGATGCGGTTGATGGCCCGCAGGTACTCGATACCGCGCGCCCGGCGTTCGACCAGGCGGAAGAAGGTGAGCAGCCCCAGGAACACCAGGCCGAGCAACACTCCCGTGCTCGATTGGAGTATTGCTCCCTCATCTACATGCTCTCTGAAGTACTGGGGCAGGCTCACCAGGCCGGCCACCGCTATCGACACTATAGTCAGGTAAGCCGCGACCCTCTTCTCCCCCATTTCGGCATTGTAGAGGTAAAGCGCCGCGAGACGCTCGTGCTCAGAGATCATCGCCTGGATAGAAGGGTCATCAGATTGGGGTAGCCGACCTGCCATGCTCATGCAGTCCTCCCGGTGGTCGTGTGTTGCCGCAATCCCTCTAACGCGAAGTGCATCTGTTGTTACTGCATCGTGCTAACACACGGGGCAATATGCAACAACAGAATACAAGAACTGGCACAAAAGAGAGGAGGTTACCCACAGGGCAACCTCCTTAACTCTTATCACCGACCGTTTCTTTAAGCTCGCGCTACTTGCCTCGCCAGTCGTTCGTTCAGGTCGTGTAACGCCTCTTCCACCTCGTGGATAACATAATCCGGGGTGGAGGCACCGGCGGTGAGGCCGACCTTCTTGACGCCCTGGAACCACCCTTCCTCTAGCTGCTCCGGGCGCTCGATGTGGTAGGCCGGGCAGAACTCGGAGGCGATGTCGCGCAGGTGCCGGGTGTTGGCCGACTCGTAGCCGCCCACCACAATCATGACATCCACCTCTTTGGCGAGGTCCACGGCGGCGGGCTGGCGCTTGGCGGTGGGCAGGCAGATGGTGTTGTGGGCGTGCACCTCGGTGCCGTGCTCCAGGAAGCGGTCGATTACCTCTTTGACGAACTTCTTGAACCACTCGGTGTTCTGGGTGGTCTGCGACAGCAAGGCGATGCGGCGTATCTTGGCGGCGGGAGTGCCGTCGGCGGCCAGCGCGGCCTCGATGTCGGCTACGCTGTAGGCGCTGATGGCACGGCGGGCGTTCCAACTCTTCACCTTCGACTTTGGCTTGTCGCCGTCCGCCTGCTCTCCACTCTCGGCCTGCGCCTTCATCTCGTCCAGCACCGAGTTGGCCCAGCCGAGTATGCCCTTGCTCTCAGGGTGCTCGGCGTCACCGTACAGGATAACCCAGTTGCCATCTTCCATCAGTTGGCGGGCAAGCTGTTGCACGCGCGTCACCAGGGGGCAGGTGGTGTCGATAAGCTCCAACCCCTGCGCCTGCGCCCGCCTGTAGACCTCCGGGGCCGCCCCATGCGCCGTTACAGCCACGGTGGAGGCGGTGGTCTGCTCCAGCCCCTTGACCACCTCGACACCCTGGCCTTGCAATTTCTCCACAAGCTGCGGGTTGTGCACCAGCGTGCCGAGCGTGTCGATGCGCGACCGGCTCTTCCCTGCCTCGTCAATCTGGTCCAGGGTCATCTTCACCCCGAAACACATCCCCATCTCTTTAGCCCGTATAATTTCAAACATGGTCACTCCGATTCTGAAACGAGAAACGTGAAACGTGATGCGGCTTGTGCCGGTTGGTCCTGTGGGAGCCGCGATGGTACAACAAGTACCATCAAGTTTCACGTTTCTCGTTTCAGATATATCCCCCCGCTTCTGTTCAGGTAACCGTAATCCACCAGGTGGCGGCGCAGGGTGCAGTAGTCTTCGTTTACTTCCTCTAATATTACGTTCACATCCCGCTCTGCGTATTGTCTGCCAGGCTCGAATTTGCGGGCGACTTCCTCGAGGATGATTATGATTTGCTCCTGCTTCTTGGGGAAGGCCGAGAGCCTACCGCCGCGCAGGAACGTGTCTATCACCAGCTCGCGGGCATCGGAGGGCCGGGGCTTCACACCCTTGTACTTGCCCATCGCCTTGCGCGCCTCGCTGAACACCCTGAGGTCGAGCTCGTAGGGCGTGTAAACGTCGGGCTGTCGCACCTCGCCCACTGTCTTCACCAGGCCCACTTGCTGCATGTTGTCCATGTGCCGCAACAGGTCGCGGTGCGCCAGGCCGGTCGCCTCGTGTAGCTGCATCCTGTTGGCGGGGCCGTTCGACATGGCGGCCACGATCCTTATTCTATCCAGGTCGAGCAGTGCGCCCGCCACGGCGATGAGCGGTTGCAAACCATCCTCTTCCGGGGCCGCTTGTTCGCTACTTTTATTGTCGGTCTGTACTTCCAGCATTGTATCCTTCTCGCTTCGTGGGCTTGCATCGCCTGTTTAACGCCGAAATACCCCACAATAGAATCATACCAGGCGGGGGTGCTGGAGTCAATGATTTGAGTGCTTGGGGCTGATCACTATAGTAGGTATCTATTGCGTCACGCGTAGAAGATGCCTTATAGTTGACTCACCAGTACGGTGGTGTAGTTATAAAGCTCTTAGGTTCTATCGCACGGCTTAAGTGGCGTGCCCCTCTTTATGAGCTACTCTACGAAGGCTGTTGTTCGTGCGGGTTGTGCAGGCAGTGAGTTCAGCGAGTATCACCAATCCGGGAGCGTAGTGATGGCTGATACACATCTGGGGGAGTCCGTACATCGACTACCCCTCCTTCATGTTCAATCGAAAGAGTTGAAGCAGGACCCTGACGCGGTTGTCGCGCACCTGTACCAGCTTAACGAAAGTCCTGGAGCGTACTTTAACAAGATGGGCTGCGGAGCTTTTACGACTACGATGGCAATTTCTCATTACCACCCTACGTTGGGTACCTATAATGCTGCCCGCACAATATTCGGTCAGATGCTCAAAGTACCATTCTTCGGCGGAACGTTCGAGAGCCAGAATGCCAGGATCGCCCGGCAATACGGCCTACTTGCTAAAGCGTACTCTCGCGGTACTATCAATGACCTGATCGCCGCTATAGATTGTGGCGCGCCGACGATCCTATTGGTACAACCCAGGGGATTGTTCCGTATCGGCCAGTTTGAGGTGCTCCCTATCGGACGGCATGATGTGCTTCTGCTCGGCTATAGCCGGGACGGCTCCGGCAAGCCACTCAGATTCTTCACGGATAATCCAGCGGTCGAGAAGGCGCCCTCGCAAGAATCAGGAGAGCACGAGTATCCAGGCAATGAGGCGTACACAGTCCCTGCTCTCCTGGCAACGTGGACCCGTTGCTTTACACCGATTTTTGGCTCAGCTGATGCCTATGCACGCTGGCGTACCCTCACCGGCCGGGACTGACACTTTCCCGTTGACTGTCGCCTCTTAGCTCTGGTACAATAATCTACGGAGAGATGGCAGAGTGGACGATTGCGTCCGTCTTGAAAACGGATGACCGTTAAAGGTCCGTGGGTTCGAATCCCACTCTCTCCGCACGTGGAGCCTACATACGGCTCCTTTTTCTTTACCCTGAGGTGCGCAATCGATGAGCAGAATCTTACGGGTGGACCTGGTGGATACCCTCATGCGGTGGTACAACGACCTCGAGATCCACATAGAATCGGGCGACAGGTCCAGCACCTTCTACTTCAGCGTGCCCGACTCGTGGGCGGCTGGGCCGGACGAGCAAATTCAACAGCGCGTATACGCGACGATGCAGCAGATGTATTACGACCTCAACGCGAACTTCCGGCTGGCCGAACCTGACGACCCCGGCTACCTGCTCGCCAAGAGCACCAGGGCCACTCCCCTCACGCCCGAAGAGGTAGCCGCCAAACCCTGGCTGCAAGCCCCCGCCCCCGCCATCTGGGAATGGACCCTCTGTGTGGTAGTCGCGGAAGACGGCAGCTACAGCAAAGTGTCGCCCCAGGAGTTTGTTTGATCGGATTTGTTGAAAGTTGCGCACAATAATAGAAAATTAGTTCTATAACCTATTGACATTCAGTAGCTGCTGTGATATACTAGCAAGGTAAACAACATTACTGGGTAGGCTGTGGATGCAGCCACAATGTGCGGCCAGCGGATGCTGGCACGCGAAGGAGACAAAAGAAGATGTCTAGTTCTTTGTATCGGTTTAACGTTAAGTACGCACGCAGAATGCCGGACCCCACCTTCCCCGGGGCTGATAGGCATATCTTCATCTGTGCGGTTCAGGATATTCCCCCTAATTTACCAGAAGGCGCAAACCCCCGTGAACAGGATATAGATCGGCGGATCTATAAGCAAGTTGCCGAGCATCTCCTGAACAAGGACGGTACTCCCAATACTTTTCACCTGAAGAACAAGGGTCTTACTATCTTGGCGGAGTCCGTCAACCGCATACGCGATGACCTTTATGATGTCACATTTGTGACTCCAGTACAGGGCGTCGTTGATGGCCTTCATACGAATGAAATCATCCACAGACACCGCGACGAGATCTTGGCTTCGCAAACTAGTGATAATCCCATAAGGCAGTTTGTTAAGGTAGAGGTTCTTACAGGTGTCGATGATAGTTTCGTGACAGAGATTGCAGGTGGGCTCAATACTGCCGTTCAGGTGCAGAAGATGAGTTTGCTGAACTTGGCTGAACGGTTCACGTGGATCAAGGATGAACTGTCAGGGGAGCCATACGCCACTAGAATTGCGTATACAGAGAATGCTGAAGGCTTGTATGATGTACGAGACATCCTGGTATTGTTGGATCTCTTCAACATCTTCGACTTCCCCAATGACGGCTCATCCTCTCCGGTAAGAGCCTATACCTCTAAGGAGAACGTGCTTCGGATTTACGAGGCGAATCAAGGCAAGTTTGAGAAATTGCGGCCTATCTTGAAGGATATCCTGGTACTACATGATGTGATTAGTTCCACGGCACGGGACAGGTATAATGAAGGCGGTGGCCGCAAGGGAGGCTTACTCAAATTTGTGGAGCAAGCCAAGCGTAAGCCTTTTGAGTTCCCTTTCATAGGTACAACAGGAGACTGGCGTCTCTATCGAGGTGCGTTGTTCCCAATGTTGAGTGCATTTCGCCGAATGTTAGAGGTGGACGTTACTGGTACGGTTAGGTGGCGGGGTGGATTCACGGAAGTACTTGACTTGTGGGACCACATAGGCAAAGAACTCATGGAGGCTACGCAGCTCACAAGCGAAGAATTAGGAAGGAATCCTATGGCTATTGGCAAGAGTCAGAACCACTGGGCGCGCCTGCATGATATAGTGCTTAAGCGCGGCTTCATGAAGATGATGTGACGATAAGTCTGTAGGATCCTAGATACAGCTAAGACAACGTGCGTTCTAGTGAGGAACGCACGTTGTCTTAGCTGTTATGATCACGTTTGCTCGCCAAGAGATATCATTCGCACCCGCAGACGCTCTCACCCAAGCGTAGCCTCCTCTGCGTCTCGGCTCGTTATCCTCCTCGCTTCGCAGACGGTGGAGACCACCGACAGCATATTTCTTCGGGAGAACTATTGACATGGCTGCTCCTGCTGCTGTGATATAATTCCGCATGACTTCCGCATCACGGGCCGAGGACGCTGCCGCCAGCGTCACCGCCGCACCCAGTGAGGCCCCGGAGCAGACTGGGCCTGTCGAGCATGCGGTAGCCACCCCCACCAGGTCCGCCAGCTACCTGTCGCTACTCCTCTTCTACCTGCCACTAGGCTTCAGCGGCATAATGATGACGTTGGACCTGCCTATCTTGAACGCGGTGCTCAACCGCTTCCCGAACGCCAACACATCCGTGGCGGCCCTGAGCGTAGCCTTCTCCCTCGCGCTGGTGTACGAGGCCTCGCACATCTCGATGATCGATCTCTCGACCGCCCTCTCCTCGGACCAGCGCACCTTCCGCATGTTGCAACGCTTCTACGTCATCATGGCGGGCGTGCTGCTGGTGTTCGCCTCCATTATCGCGTTCTCGCCCCTGTACTACCTTATCGTGCGGGACGTGATGAACATCCCGCCGGAGGTAGCGAACGCCGCGCGGCCCGCCGTGTGGGCCTTCCTGCTGTGGCCGGTGCCGATAGGCTGGCGGCGGCTGTGCCAGGGCGCGCTCATCAAGCACGGCCACCCCAAGCCGGTAGGGGCGGGCGGCATAGTGAGGCTGGCGGCGCTGATAGTGGCGCTGGTCTTTTTCGGGTGGCTGGGCACCATGCTGCCAATAGAGCCTGCGGCCATAGGGGTGTTAGCGATGCTGGTGAGCGTCACGGCTGAGGCACTGGCGGTGCAGGGGTGGACCAGCCGCCTGGTGAAGACGATGCCGGAAGCCACGCCGGGCAAGCCCCCACCCACGTGGGCCGACATACGCCGCTTCTTCTTCCCGCTCAGCGGCACGGCCATCATGGGCACGCTGGTGCAGCCCACCATGCGGGCGGGTATAGCCTCGGCTGCCGTGGCCTGGGCCGCCACTCCCAACAGCGAGACCGTAGCCGTGGCCGTGGCAGCCTACCAGACCGCCTGGAGCATGGCCTTCCTCGCCTTCGGGCCAACCCTCAGCATGACGCAGGCTTCCATTGCGTGGTCGGGCAGCCCCGACCCCAGCGTGCGGGAGCGCGGCCCCTGGGTAATCATGGGCGTGGGGTTGGGCCTGGGTGCCCTCATGGCGCTGTTCGCCTTCACGCCCCTCTCCGAGTGGATATTTACCAGCGTCATCCAGTCGCCGCCGCAGACCGCCCACCTTGCCGCCGAGGTGGCTCGCTGGCTGGTGCCGATGCCGGTGCTGCACTCGGCCTCGTTCATGCTGCGCGGCAGGCTGATAGCGATGCACAGGCCCCAGGCGGTGCGCCGCGCTCAACTGATAGACTTGCTTTCGGTGATTATCATTATCCAGCTTGCCGTCTCATCGTTCAGCCCGCTCTCCGGCGTGTTGCGTGGGGCCTCAGCCGCGCCCGTAGCCGCCATCGCCTATAACCTGATGCTCTGCGTGGACATCGGCATTCTGCTGCTCAGTCTCAGGGGGCGCAGCCGTGCTGCTGGATAACTTCCTGACCAGCTATCATGTCAACGAGGTACATACCATTAGCATAAGCGCGCCACCCGGTTGTGTTTACAAAGCTATAAAGCAATTTACGCCCAGGGAAGTGCCAATATTCGGGTTGCTCATGGGCCTCCGTACTCTCCCAGCAAGATTAGCAGGCAGGCGGTTTGATTTCCGTTCCGGAGAGCGGCCTCTCATCGAGCGGGCGACAGAGATGGGTTTCATGCTACTGGCGGAGTCATCGGGACGCGAGATTGTAATGGGCACAATCGGGCAGTTCTGGAAGCTTTCGCCGAGCGGGCCGCCCGAGCGCATCGACAGCCCCAGGGAGTTCCTAGCCTTCAACCTCGGCGGCTACGCCAAAGCAGCTTTCAACTTCCACATCAGGCCGAGTAGGGACGGCAAACGCTGTCAATTAAGAACGGAAACACGCATCTACCTGCCCGACCCGCAAAGCGAACGCAAGTTCAAGCTCTATTGGCGGATAATAGGGCCGGGGAGCGCGCTCATCCGCATCGCCTGGCTGCGGGCCATCAAGAGGCGGGCTGAGCGGGAATGCGAATAACTCCCCTCGCTTGCAAACCCCTCTCCCCACCTGTTATCCTGAAAACGACCCCGGCGCTTCCCATTCGTCTTATTAACGGGACCGCATAGCCATACCGGCTGCACACCTGAACGGTCTCAGGAGGTACTCAGGTTTTGATTCTAAAGGTAAAAGGCAACAGAGCGTGGAGCCTCGTTGCGGCACTATTACTGGCATTCCTGTCCCTAGCGGGCGCATTGGGCGCTACCGGCACGCAGGCGCAAACAGATCTACGTCCCGCCAACCCCTACGGCGTGAACATCTTCCTCCACAAGGAAGTTGAAGAGTGGAAGATCGACCAGACCCTCCGCATGATCTCGGAGGCCAACATCGCCTGGGTGAAGCAGGAGTTTCCCTGGCAGGAAATCGAGTTCAAGAAGGGCTACTTCCACGACGACAAGTGGGACAAGTCGGCCTGGGAGAAGTTCGACCGCATAGTCAACATCGCCGAGAAGTACAATCTCAACGTCATCGCCCGCATAGACCACGAGCCGGAATGGGCGAGAGCCAACAACGAGAACGGCCCGCTGGTCAACAACCGCGACCTGGCCGACTTCATCAACGCCTTCCTGGACCATTACGAGGGGCGGATAAACTACATCCAGGTCTGGAACGAGCCGAACCTGGCCGCCGAATGGGTGCCGGGCCGGGCGGTAGACCCCGCCGAGTACGCCCAAATGCTCAAGGACGTGTACCCCCTCGTAAAACAGCAGCACCCGAACGCCATCATCTTGAGCGCGCCGATGGCTATGACCCTTGAGGGGCCGGAAGCGCGCGGCAACATGAACGAGATAGACTACTGGAACGGCCTGTACGCCGCGGGCGTGAAGGGCAACTTCGACATCGCCACCGCCAACGGCTACGGGCTGGACCAGCCGCCCGACGCACCCCCCAGCCCCGACGTGCTCAACTTCCGCCGTGTGGAGTTGCTGCGCGTAGTGATGGTGAACAACGGCGACGCCAGCCGACCCATCTGGCTCAACGAGTACGCCTGGAACGCCTCGCCCGAAACGCTGGCGGAGGAGGAAAGGAACTACTGGCGGCACGTCACCCCCGAGCAGCAGGCTGAGTGGACGGTGGAGGGTATAGAATATGCTCGCGACAACTGGCCGTGGGCGGGGGTGGTCTTGATCTGGTACTTCAGGCAAGTAGGCGACGTGCCACCCGAGAAGGCCGAGTACTATTTCGCTATGGTCAACCCCGATTTCACGACCCAGCCGGTGTACGACACGGTAAAGACCGCCGCCTCCAACTACCCCGGCCCCGCAGCCCAGCCCGAACCTCAACCCACCATCCCCGCGCCCACCGCCACCACCGAACCGGCCCCACCCACCGCCACAGTTGAGGTTGCCGCCGCTACACCAACCCAGGCCGCACCCTCGGCCACACCCGTACTACTCGCACCTACAGCCACACCCCAGGCCGCCACACCCACGGCAGCAGCCACAACGCTAGCCCCTACCCAAGCCCCAGCAGGCCCCACAACTACAGCGGTGGCAGGCGCAAACACCGGCGGCGGCAACAACACCTTACTGTTCGTGCTGGGCGGCCTGCTGGTAGTTGGCGGGCTGGCAGCACTCGGTTTCTACTTCATGCGCAGCAAAACAGCGACGGAATAGTAATGAGG
>JALZHI010000084.1 GCA_030913985.1 Chloroflexota bacterium
GCCCTGGTGCTAATCTCAACCAAGGGCAGGCACGGGGGCCTGCCCCTACAGCCTCTATCTTCAAAGCCTTGCGAAAAGCTCTTAGTCCCGCCCGCACTCCGCGAAGAAGGTGTTAGCTACCATCTTCGACACCTGGCCCCTCGTGGCGGGGTTGCCCGGCCGGAAGGTACCGTCCGCGTAGCCACCGATGATGCCTCGGCTGCTGAGACGCTCCACGTAGAGGTAGAACGGGTCGCCGGTGCCCACGTCGGGGAAACTCTGTCGGAGAGGCGAATCCGTGAAGCCAGCGGCGTTCGACAGCACCTTGGCTATCTGCCCGCGCGTGGCCGGACCGCCCGGTCTGAAAGTGCCGTCCCCGTAGCCGCCCACTATCCCTCTGCGTGCTATGCGCTCGACATAGAGGTAGAAGGTGCTGCCGGGAGGCACGTCGGAGAAGGTCTGCCCCGACACGTCCTCGTCGTAGCCCGCCGCGTTCGACACCAGCTTGGCTAACTGCCCGCGTGTAATGCCCGCACCCGGCCTGAAGGTGCCGTCTGCGTAGCCACCAAGCACGCCCCGGCAGGCGAGGCACTGCACGAAGCTGTAGAAGGTGCTGCCGGGAGGCACGTCGGAGAACTGCACGTTGCAGGCAACGGCTGTCGGGGAGGCGACGGGTGTGGACGTGCGCGTGGACGTGCGCGTGGGTGTGGACGTAGATGTGGATGTGGGCGTAGAGGTGAGCGTGCGCGTTGGCGTCGGGACTGGCGTGCTATAGACGGCTGTGTAGGTTGTATTGGTAAGACCTACTATCACGTCATGGTTTTGCGCGCCGGTATGCAGCCACGTCTGGAACTCGTGCCCATCTTGAGGCGAGAGTGCGCGCAGGCTGTGCGTGGAGCTGATCACCGCTGTACGTGTAAAAGGCGTTGTACCCACGAAGCTGTCGTACACCAATTGCAAGCCCGGTGGGGAGGACGTAAGGGTGATCTGCACGGTCTGCGGTTGGACCTCAACGGAAGCGCTACGCGTCAGGTTGTCGTTATCCCTGGCCGTCAGCACGACCTCGATGTAGCTGTCGTCGCCGTGGTCGGGCACTACGAAGGTGCCGGTTGAGCCTTGACTTTCCTGCAACGGATGGGAGTGACAATGCCCATCCGGGCAGTGCTGAATCAACACGTTCCAGTCCAGGGCGCTTGGGGGGAGTGGACCGTTCTCCGGGTCCGTAGCTGACCCTGTGTAGGTAACTACGTCTCCGACCTTCACACGCAAGTCAGAGCTTGGCCGTTCGATTACAACTGAGGGACGAAAGTTGGCGGTGAACGACCACACTGCGTCCTGGTACAGGAGCAACCCATCCACGTCCCTAACCCCACCGGGCTCACCCTTCACGGTAACGGTGTAAATCGAAGGGGCTTCCAAATCGTTTGTGGGATCGATGAAGAGCGTGTGCGTGGTTGGGCTGTAGCCAAGCGTAGCCGAAAGGGGCGTTGAAGAACCCTGCCTGGTGAGCAAGACGGTGGACCCGGAGAATGTAGCCGAGTCCATTGGTTTGTTGAACGTGACGCTAATAGTCGTGCTGGGCAAGACGCCAGATGCTCGGTCCGCTGGGACCGTGCTAACGATTGAAGGGGTGCCTTTGCATGTCACGCGAGCATCAGCCCAGTCGGCATGGTCGAAAGCGTTGCCGTCTCCCCCGTCGCGCACCGAGAGCACCAATTCCTCTCTGCCGGTAAGATCGACATTCACGCTCTGAGTAGGAGTCGAGCCGACTATGACGCTGCTTTGAGTTAGACGTGTTCCGTCGGCCCAGACCTCGAAAACGACCGAGCCTAGGTTGCCCACTTCATCGTCCACACCGATTGCAGAACTGAAACTGGTGCAACTCTTCCCCAGGTAGACTTTGACATCGGAGTTGGCATGGGCTCCCACACCCTTACTGTACGTGACCGAGTTGAGAGTAATTGGATTGCCGTCGTACGGGTTAGCCTCTCCATTGCTCGTGTCCCGCTCGACCACTCCCCACCCGTTCGATGCGGAGTTCCATGCCAGGTCACTCACATAACTGGTGCCCTTCGGCGGAGCTTGAGGCTCACCCATCTCGAGGCGGCTCAGCGCGCCGAATACGGTCTCTAGGACGTACAGGTTGCCGTCGGGACCCATCGCAATCTTGGTCGGCCCACCCATCGTGCCGTCGCTCACGTCGTAACGCAAATAACCGAAGCGGTGCGGACCGCTCACCAGCTTGTTGTTCGGGTCAACATACAGGTAATCGATGTAGCGGTTGGTGCAATCCCCATAAAAGTAAGCGCCCCGGTACTGCTCCGGGTAGGTAGTGCCGGTATAGAACGTCCCGCCCACAATGCACCGGTTGCCGGTTCCGTGGTCCAGACTCAGCAACGGAGTTTGCACGGCGGTTGCGCTCAACTGCCCACATAAAGGTTTGGCCGCATAGCCCTCATGAGGAGCCGGGCCTTCATAGCAGGGCCACCCAAAATTGAGGCCCGGAGCGCCAATATTTAGCTCCTCCCAGTAGTTCATGCCTACATCCCCGATGTAAGGCACTGCCGTATCGGGCCGGAAGGTAAAGCGGAAGGGATTCCGAAGCCCATATGCCCATACTTTTGAGCGTGCGGCGTCGGGGTCTCCCTGGTTCCAGAAAGGATTCGAGGGCAACCCGCGTCCGGTGGCGGGATCAATTCGTATCAGCTTTCCGGCAAGGGAGTCTAAACTTTGAACGCGAAGCGCGTTGTCATCGACGCGGGTGTAATCCGAAGCATCACCCGTTGAGAGAAAGAGGCTACCATCCGGGGCGAATTTGATGGTCCCACCCATGTGAGACGGCCCATCGGCAGGCAAGCAGTCACTACCTGCCGGATAGTCGTTACAGGAGCGAGCATTAGCGCTCCCCGTGATCGTGCCAAGAATTATCTTCTGCGTAGCGGTAAGGGCCACGTCACCCTGCACTGTATAGCGAGCCAGCCGGTTGGTTTTCGCCGCCTTGTATGCATCAGAGGCAGGATCGGCATTTGGATCAGGTTCATTCGTGTAATAAACGTATATATAGTGGTTTGTCTCGAAGTTCGGGTCCACGGCCACCTCGATGAGGCCGCGCTCCCAATAGTCGTTCACCTGACCCCGCAAATCGAGCATCGGCGTAGCGAGCACCGCACCATCCTTGTACACCAGCACAAGCCCGCTCTTTTCTGCAACAAGAATGCGCCCATCGGGTAGGATGGCGAACGAAGTAGGAAAGTTAAGCCCCGAAAGGAGTGGAACTTGAACAAAGCCGGGCGGCAAGATTGGTGGAGAATTGCCTTCCGGGGACGAAGGGCGTCTCGCGTGAGGCTCGTCAAAGGCTCGGTTCGTGGGTGTACCGGGCGCGACGGCGGTGCTCGTGGCTACAAGCGATGGGGAGCCTTCTTTAGCGGTGCTAACCCCCGGAAGGGAGAGCGCAAGCCAGGCGCAGAAGAGCGTGAGTGCCGCGAGGAGAGCCGGTAAGTAACGACGCACGTGTGAATAACCCCTGTAATAATGGGAGGAGATAGTAAGTTGGACCCGATAGTAAGATATCGGGCCGTTAGACGCGTTGGCGCAAAGCCCGGAGGCCAGTGTAGAAGTCGGGCCGCACAGGTAAGAGTACCATCCGGGCAGCATAGCGTCAAGCAAGCGCGCACTCGTTCTAACATACACTACACAAGGCGAGGCAACATCTTCCAGAAGCTATTGCACAAACGTCGGAGCCGAATATAAGCAGATAGGCCTCATTTTGTCATTTCGAACGGAGTGAGAAATCTCGTCCCCCTCCACCCAAATATCACCTTTCTTTCAGCCGCTCAATACCCCAAGAAAGCAGTAACATGATCGTGAGGGACGAGATTTCTCACTACGTTCGAAATGACAAGGGGGAGCTTTGGGTGCTCATCTCAGACTCAGGGTTTAGGAAATACCTTCTAGAGACGCGGAATGCCTGCACGGTCTTGACCGCGCCTCCCAACTGGCTTATCATCGCCATCAAGATGCCGAACGTGGCGCAGCAATAGCCGGTGTAAGAACCGTTGGCACCGGGATGGAACAGCTATGCAGTCGCTGGAACTTGACATACCCCATACACCCGCGCAGACCGCTACCCAAGAGCGCGACGTGGTGGGGCAGCACGCCCATCCGCGGGTGAGGGGCGAGACCCTAAACGCGGCGGCATTGTTGAGCGTGGTGCTCCTTGGCTTTGCCTTGCGCCAGTATGGGCTGACCGGTTACGGCATCTGGTTTGACGAGGCATACCACATCCAGCTTGTGAGCCTGCCCACCATAGGCGATATGCTCCGGGCGGTGCTCGCCAACCCGCCGTCCGACCCGCTCTACGTGCTCTTGTTGAGGCCCTGGGTGTCGATACTAGGGCATAGTGACGCCAGCGTGCGGACCCTCTCGGTCGTACTCAGCACCGCCACTATTCCTGCTGCGTACTGGCTGGGCAGGGTCGCGGCGGGACGAGCGGCGGGACTGCTTGGGGCGTTGCTGCTGGCGGTCTCACCTTACGCGCTTGAGTTCGGGCAGCAAGCCTCCCTATACGTGCTGGCCTCCCTCGCGACCACGCTCGGCATCGCCGCAGGGCTAAAGTGGCGAAGCACCGGCAGCCGGAGAGACGCCATACTATATGTCGGCATGGCAACCATCGCCATCTACAGCCATTACGTAGTGGCGGGCATCCTGGCCCTGTTTGGCTTGCTGGCGCTGCACACGAGCGCGGGGCCAAGCCACGTCACGCGGCGCGCCTGGATAGTCGCGCACGCGGCCATCTTAGTGGCGTGGATGCCCTGGCTGCTCCCCATGCTGGCAAGCTGGATGACGGCACCAGTGCCTCGCACCTCCTTGCGCGACCCCGTTACAATGGTCGACATTGTAGCGGCACTGGTGCAGTACAGCAGCGGCACGGCGGCACTGTTACAGCGGGCGCGGGTGCCGGAGGCGTTGGGCCTCGCATCGGGGGGTCTGCTGCTCCTGGCTGGCTGGTACGCGGGGGGAGCCACGCGCTGGAGGAGTCTGCGGCTCATCATCGTGGCGAGCGGGCTGATCTTCCTGTTGCCTGCCGCTGTCTCGGCCATGACGGGCTTGTGGCTCTTTGTGTCACATTTCATGGTCTTTCTACTGCCTGCCGCGTTCGTTACGTTCGGGGCGGGATTGCTGCATATCGGCAAGTCTGGTTGGCCTGCAGGCAACGATGTCGCGGCCCAGTGGAGGCGCTACGTTGCGCTCGGCGTGGGCGTCGCATGGCTGGCCGCGCAGTTGTGGGGGGTGGCGCTTTTCTACCGGCACCCGCCGCATGGTGCCGATGGCTTGCGAGAGCTTGCCTCCACCCTCAACCGGCACGCACAACCGGGTGACCTTGTGCTGGTCACGCCGCCTGCGCTACAAGCAAGCCTGGTCCAGTACTACGGTGGTGACACGCGCGGGCTTCCGGCTGATTTCGACCTCTACAGCATCTACCAGCCCTACGAACCTACCTCCTGGTATGACAGGTCGGTTGAGGCGTTTGGCGGGCACACGGCGGGCCTGGGGCGCTTCTGGCTGGTCTACAGGCCGGAGTTAGACGACGGCGGCAGGTTACTTGGGGAAATCGAGGGGCGGTACCTGGAGGTAGAGGAGCATCCCTATGACTTCGCCACCCTGTACCTGTTTGAAAGCCCATGATGCCACAACGCAAGTCGCGCCTGGCACAAAGATTAGCACCACCCGCGTTTGTGGTGGCACTATCGGGCGCGCTCTTTGCGTACCTGCTGGCCCGCTTCCCCTACAACGGATTCTACGGGCAGGACTCTTATGCCTACTTCTATCAGGCGGAGGCCCTCTGGCGCGAATTGACAGGGCAACCTCAGCCACCCTTCGCTCTGTTCTCGGCAAATGGCCTCTACTGGCCGATCGGGTACCACTTGCACCTCCTGCCGGGCTTCCTCACCGGCTGGCCTGAGGCGGGGAGAGCGCTGACCCTGGCGATGGCGGCGCTGACACCGGCGATCTTGTACCTGGTGGTCGGGGAAGTGTGGTACACCGCCGGTACCGGGGAGCGCGCGTTGGCGGGTGTGGTGGCGGGAGTGGTGCTCCTGGTCAACGGCACCTATGTGCGTACCGGGCTGTCGCTGATGTCGGACGTACCGGCGGTGTTCTGGGGCACCCTGTCGGTCTACTGCTGTCTTAGGGCCTGGCCGCCTGGTGAGAGCATCTACGGGGGGAGAGCCAACCACGTGTGGGCGCTCGGTGCCGGGCTATCGCTGGGGCTGGCTGTGCTGGTACGCTATAGCTCGACGCTACTCGTTCCCGCGATGGTGCTGTATGTTTTGGCTCGGCTGTACGCTCGAAAGAGGCAAGGGTTAACACAAGAGGCTGGGCAGCCTGGAGCGCGGTGGCAAATAGAGGTGCTGCTGGCGGTTGTTTGTGTTCTAGCAGCGTTGTTGCCGCAAGTGGCCTATGCCCTCACCCACGAGCCTGGTCCTGCCCTCAGGGGGTGGTCAATTGGGAACCTGTTCAGCAGCACGGTAAGCGGGTCTGACGGTACTGAAACCTTCTCGCAGCCCATGATCGTCTTCTACCTGCTAGGCCCGCTTGCCAGTGCGGGTGCGGGGTTTCTATCGCCCCTTTACCTCGGCGCATTCGCTTTCGGAATATGGATGCTAGTGCGCGAGCGCAACCTGAGTATCTCGGTTCTGTTATTTTTATGGTGGTTTATTGGCGTATTGGCTTATTCAGGTACGAATTACCAAGCGCATCGTTTTGTGCTTACTTTCATGCCTGTATTAGCGATGCTGGTGGGTATCGGGGCAAGTTCAGCCACATTACTTCTGCTCCGCAAGCTAGTTCGAGCGCGCGGAGGGCGTGGCATCCGGGAGGTGGGCCTAGCAGTTACGGCAACTCTAATCCTACTAGGTCTATTCATTGGACTGGTGCAGGGTTGGCACTCAGCGGAGCGCTGGACGGCCACACATTCCGCCTTCAACACGCACGAGCAGCAGGTCGTGGCTCTCGCATCGCAAGCCGTCGCGACGCAGGAGGAGGGCACCCCCAAGGCGGTGTCCTTCGGGTTCAGCGCTCCCTTGTACCACTATACCCGCTGGCCCATACTCGATTTCTTCCTCCACGACGAAGAGGACATTCGCGACTTCCTTGCGGGACCCGGCCCTCGGATAGCGGTGCTGCCGGAGGAGAGTATGTCAACACGGTGGGCGGGTACCCCATCGGGGACGCGCTGGCAGTGGATCCAAAACACTTACGAGCTAACCATGCAGGGCACGGTGGGGGTGTTTACTGTCTACAGGGTGGCTGACAGGTGAGCAGGTCAGGGTCTACCTTCCTCCAGCCCCTGTAGCAACGCTGTTTCGGGCGCACCCACTACACCTCCGAGCCGCAAGGCATTCTTCAGGTCCTTCGACTCCAGGAAGCTGCGGGCCTGCTCCACGCTCTCAAACTCATCCATCACTAGCAGGTCGTTACGGTCCCCGGCCACCTGGAAGATGCGGTACCGCTTCCAGCCATAGCGCATCTTCAACTCCGAGAGGCCGTCGTAGACCTCCTTCCACGTGTTGTAGTCCTCTACCCTGTGTCGAACGTGCGTCCACGGCATGACCATGCTCCTTTTCGCCACATTATCTGCATCGATGGAACAGCACAACAGCACGGAACGCGCCCTGCTTGGAGCGGGCTGTGTGGTAAAATGCCCCCTGAGACGCACGCGTCCCGACGCGACTTAGGCCTGCATGAGGGTAAACTGCCCCGCCATGAAACCGAGAGTGACAGTCATATCGCTAGGCGGCACCATCGCCATGAGCCGAGACGGCAACGGCGGGGTGACGCCAACGCTGGACGGCGAGGCGCTGGTTGCGAGTGTGCCTGGGGTTGCCGAGGTCGCAGAGCTGACGACTGTGTCGTTCCGGCGGCTAGGAAGCGCGCATCTAAGTCTTGAAGATGTGATAGCTCTTAGCTCCGAAGTGGCGCGGCACATAGACGGCGGCGCAGAGGGCATCGTTATTACACAGGGAACGGACACGCTGGAGGAGGTAGCCTTCGCCCTCGACCTGATGCTGGCCGACGAAGTCCCGGTGGTGGTTACGGGTGCCATGCGCAACCCTACCTTGCTGGGAGCCGATGGCCCTGCAAACCTCATGTCCGCCGTACGGGTAGCTGCCAGTCCTCACGCCAGGGGCCTTGGCGTGCTGGTGGTGTTCAACGACGAGGTCCATGCCGCCCGTTACGTGCAGAAGACGCACACAACGAGCACAGCCGCCTTCCGCTCTCCGCTGACCGGGCCGCTCGGCTGGTTGGTGGAGGGTCGAGTGCGGATCGCCAACCGTCCCTCGCCACACCCGCACCTGGACTGGGAGGCTGGCAGCGAACTTCCCATTGTGCCTGTGGCGCTGCTAAAGGCAAGTCTTGGCGACGACGGGCGCTTGATAGACCTGGTGCGGCAGGCGGGCTATGGTGGGCTTGTAATCGAGGCATTCGGCGTGGGACACGTACACGTGCCCGTCGCCTACAGGCTCAAAGAACTGGCTGCTGACATGCCGGTGGTGCTGGCTTCCCGCACAGGCTCAGGTGAAACGCTGCGTCACACGTATGATTTCAGAGGCTCAGAAAGAGACCTTCTATCCAGCGGCCTCATAGGTGCGGGGCCGCTCGACGGGCCAAAGGCCCGCATCCTCCTCTCGCTCCTTCTCAGTACAGGCGCGACGCGGGAGCAGATTGCCGGCGCGTTTGCCGCGTGGTCGGGCGACTGAGCGCCATGTGATTAGTTGGTTCTAGGTGAGCGCCCGCATGCTGTTATCCGACGCAGGTCTCCCTAGAGGCTGCGGTCACTCCTTCCAGGCTGACAGGCTCGGCACGGAAGGAAAGAGGACCGGTGGGGAGCGCCTTTGTACGGGCAGGTCGAAGACATAGTAAACCTGTGCGGCGCGCCCTGTGAGTTACTTCGGGGAACTAATATGCGCGCCAACGGTGCTGTACACCACTTCACCCTCTACCACTGTCATAGCCACATTGAAGTCTTCGTCCAGAAGGACGAGATCGGCATGCTTGCCCACCTCCAGGCTGCCCTTTGTGTCCGACACACCTGTGGCACGTGCGGCGTTCAGGCTGCTCATAGGCCATAGCTCCGCGAGGTCCCTGCCCGTCGCCTTGCTTATATTCTGGAGCGCCCTGTTCATGGTCAGCGTGCTGCCCGCGAGGGTGCCGTCGGGCAACCTAACCGCGCCATCCCTCACGACCACCTCTCGATGGTCCAGGTGGTAGGTGCCATCCTTGCTCCCGGCCCAGCGGATGGCATCTGTAATGAGGATTACGCCGCCCCGGCCCTTCACGTCCACCAACAACTTCATAACCAACGGGTGTACGTGAACATTGTCGGCTATCAACTCGCAGGATATTTCGGGCAAGCCCAGGGCCGCCCCCACGGTCCCTGGCTGGCGGTGGTTGAGGACTCCCATCGCGTTGAAGCAGTGTGTCACGTGTTGCAGCCCGTGGCCGGATGCCTCCACCATCTGCTCGTAACTGCATGAAGTGTGTCCGGCGGACACAGCGATACCCCTGCGCGCGCATTCGGACACCAACCAGCGACTCTCCTCGAACTCCGGGGCCAGGGTAACCCGCCTGATGACACCGGCGTCCAGGAACTCAAGCGCCTCTTCGCGCTCGACCGAGCGAATGTACTCGGGGTCCTGCGCTCCCGCGTTCCTGGGGTTGAGGTAAGGGCCTTCCAGGTGCGCGCCCAGGATGGTGGCACCACCGGGGACTCTACCTTGAGCCTCGGTGATAGCAAGTAGGGCCTTTGTGATTGCCTCTCCTGACGCAGTCCAGGTGGTCGGCAGGTAGGCAGTGACACCATGCCGAGCGTAGAAACGGGCGACCTCCCGCAGGCCCTCGACATCGGCGTCCATCGCCTCGACACCTACGCCGCCATGCGCGTGAACGTCAATAAAGCCGGGCAGGAGATTGCGACCCGCCGCCTCTATCGTCTGCGACACGTAGCCTGGCGGAAAGTCCGGTGCGTAGCCGGGGGCCATGAGCCTGATCCTGCGGCCCTCTGTCAGCAGCCAGCCGGTTTTCCAGGTGCCAGAGGGGCTAAAGACCCGCGCGTTTGTGAAAAGCAGCCGTTGCTCCTGTTCGGAATTCATAGCACCCTCAGATTTATCAAACACATAGTCTTACTCGAAACGATCTTATGGAACGATCTTATGATCGGATTCTCGGAAATCGGGATACAGGCCCCACCCTGTCATTTCGAACGCAGTGAGAAATCTCGTCCTTCAGTACATCGTCCCGTCTTTCCTTCAGGACACAATCCCACGAGAAAAGGGTAACATCGTGGTGGAGGACGAGATTTCTCACTGCGTTCGAAATGACGAGGGCGGACTCATGTTCCCATTTGCAACCTTACCACTCTTCGTGACAGCGTTGGAGCCTGTCAGGTAAGTGGCACGACTTGCCGGTCCATAGAGAACAATATACAGGCTGCGCGGCTGCCATAGTATTTTGGTACGTTGCCGCCCACATTATAGCAGCCACGCGGCATGTGTACTCCTACGCGTCGCGACGCCGCCTCGGCTTTGCCGCACCGCCGAAGTCCCGGCGCGAAGGGTATGGCCTGCCCTCGGAGCGCCTGCCGGGCCTACCCCCACGCTCTCCGTCAGGGGAGTCAGCCCTGCGGGGGCTAGGCGTGCGGAACTGCCTGGGGCCTGGAGGGGGAGCGGACTTGCCGTTGCCGCCTTCAGCCGCCTCAACCTGCAACTTACGACCTTTGATCGTGGTGTTGCGCAGCGCGTCTATCACCTGGTCGCGGTCGCTCGCGGGCACTTCCACAAAGGCCACTCGGTCGTAGATATCTATGGCTCCTATGGCGCGGCCCGGTATCCCGGCCTCGTTGGCTATCGCGCCCACGATGTCGCCGGGGCGTACCCCCGCCTCGCGGCCCACGTTCATCACCAGCCTCACCATGCCGCGCTCCACCCCGTCGCTGATAGTGCGCGCCTGGGCCGGTTCCACCATTACGGTCAGCGGCCGCTCACCATCGGAGGCCATCTTCGCTGCGGCGGCGGCTATTTCGGCCAGGTCGAACTCTTCCGCAAGCTCCGTGACCATCTGCATGAAGGGAAGCAGGTTGCCCGCCGCTATCTTCTCGCGGATAGAGACCTTCATCGCCTCGCGCCGCCGGGCCTCTATGTCTACCAGCGTGGGCAGGCGCATCGGGGTGATCTTCTGCCCGATGATGCGCTCTATCACCCGCAGCCACCTTATCTCGTTCGGCTGGACCAGCGTGATGGCCTTACCGGCGCGACCCGCCCGCCCCGTGCGGCCGATGCGGTGCACGTACGTCTCCACGTCCTCGGGGATTGCGTAGTTGAACACGTGAGTGACACCCGTAATATCAAGACCGCGCGCGGCTACCTGGGTGGCGACCAGCAGGTCAACCTGGCCTCCCCGGAAGCGTTGCAGCACACGGTCGCGCTGGGTCTGGTTCAGGTCGCCGTGCAGGGTCTCGGCGTCGAAGCCACGCGACTGTAGAGCCTCGCCCAGTTCGTCCACGTCGCGCTTGGTGCGGGCGAAGATCATGGCCGACTCTGGCTCCTCGTGGTCCAAAACGCGGGTGAGGGCATCCAGCTTGTTGCGCGGTGTCACCTCCAGGTAGAACTGCTCTATGGTGGGTACCGACATCTGGGCTGTCTGCACCGTCACCTGGACGGGGTCGTGCAGGTAGCGTTGCGCCAGGGCTGCGATCCTGGGCGGTATGGTGGCCGAAAAGAGGGCCATCTGGCGCTCAGGAGGCGCGCTATCCAGGATACTCTCGATGTCCTCAAGGAAGCCCATGTCGAGCATTTCATCGGCCTCGTCGAGCACCACGTACTTGATGTCACCCAGTTGCAGCGTGCCCCGGCGCAGGTGGTCCAGCACGCGCCCCGGCGTGCCGATGACGACGTGCACGCCCCGGCTGAGGGCATGTAGCTGCCTCTCAATCGGCTGTCCTCCGTACACCGGGAGCACGCTCAGCTTCTTGAAGTGCCCCAGCCTGTGCACGGCCTCGGCCACCTGTACCGCAAGCTCCCTCGTGGGAGCCAGCACCAGCGCCTGGGTGACTCTGCGCTCCGGGTCCACGCACTCCACAATCGGGATGGCGAAAGCGGCGGTCTTGCCGGTGCCGGTCTGCGCCTGGGCTATCACGTCCCGGCCTTCGATGAGGAGACGTATCGTCTGCTCCTGGATCGGGGTTGGGGCCTCGTAGCCGAAGTCGGCTACCGTCGCAAGCATGCCTTCGCTAAGTTGTAAATCCGCAAATGTAGTATCCGACATTCATGTTGCTCCTGATCGTATCTTACACAGCCTGGTCCCGGCTTTTGTGGCTGTACGAACAACATAAAGCAAGTTCTGTGCACCTGGGCACCGTATCAGGTTTCAGGCAGGGGTACGCCACCCGGCAGCCATATCGAAGCGGTGGCACAGAACCTGTATCCGACTCGGAACGGGCAATTCGGTGTAAGATGGAACTGTAACGTACACGCAGGTGTCGTTGGGGAGTGCATAGGTCTGAAATGCGCTAATGAGATAAGACTAGGTAAGCAGAGCGTGGTACGGACGCTCCCCAGCACGTTCGCGCATGTATCCTAGAAATTGATGGTTTAGAGATGGCTATACAAACAAAACCAAGGAACTCAAATCGGACCGGCGACGTACCGAGCGCGATGCGGGATGTACAGGGGCATATAGTGCTGTGCGGCCTCGAGGGGCTGGGCTTGCGCACGCTTGAGGAACTCCACCGGTTAGGTGAAGATGTAGTGGTGGTAGCCAGCGCGCCATCCGAGACCTTCGCGCACAGGGCGCGCGAATTGGGAGCCAGTATCATCACCGGCAGCCAGTGGGAGGAGCCGGTGCTACAGGAGGCCGGGGTCACGTCGGCCCGCGCCATCATCCTCACCGACAAGGACGACGTGGCGAACCTGCACGCGGGGCTTGTCGCGCAAGAACTCAATCCCAACATCCCCATCATCCTGCACATGTTCAACATGGAACTCGGCCAGCAGGTAAAGGCCCTCTTCCACAACTGCGCCGTACTAAGCTCGTCCGAGATAGCCGCGCCCGCGTTCATAGCCGCTGCTTTGCACCCTTACTGGGAGCAAAGGCTCGACGTGGAGGGGCATACGCTCGTGGTGCGCGCCGCGCGGGCGCAGGGGCGGGTGTGGGGAGGCAACCGTGGGGCGGTGGCCGTCACCAAGGACCCGCGCGTGTTGCTGCCCCTGGCCTGCATCAAAGGAGATGGCACCGCTACCCTCTTCCCCGACACCGATCCTTCACCGAACGCTAAAATGCCGGCTGTAGGCGAGGTGTGCGAGGACGTGGTGTTCCTGGTGGACGAAGGGCCTGTGACCGAGGCCGCACCGGCGGCAGAGCGCAAGCGGCGACGTAGCTTCAGGCCTCGCGAACTGTTGCGCACGGGCCGTACCCTGTTTCTCACGGCGGACCCGAGGTTGAGGTGGCTCTCCGCCATGCTCCTGGCGTTGGTAATCGTTAGCTCGCTCATATTCTCGCTATTCCAGGACCTTTCTCCGCTGGACGCTGTTTACTTCACTGTTAGCACCATAACAACCACCGGCTTCGGCGACATCAACCTCGTCAACGCACACCCGGCGCTGAAAGCGTATGGAACCGTGCTGATGGTGCTTGGGGCTGCGGTCCTGGCGATATTCTACGCGCTGATTACGGACGTGCTGGTAAGCGCACGCCTGGCGCAGGTAGTGGGCGCGGACCTGAGCCTGCGCCGCGACCACGTGGTGGTGGCCGGCCTTGGCACAATCGGCTTCATAGTGGCGCAAAAGCTCTCCCAGATCGGCGTGCCCGTCGTTGCCATCGAAGTGAACCCCAGCGGGCGATTTGTGACTGCTACCCGTCGCCTGGGCGTGCCGGTGGTCCTGGCGGATGGCAGGCTGCCGGAGACGCTCGAATCGGTGGGCATAAGGAACGCGCGCTGCCTGGTAGCCGCGATAGACGGCGACATCGCCAACTTGCAGACCGCCCTCACCTCTCGCTCGCTCAACCCGAACCTGCGCGTGGTGCTGCGCCTGTTCGACCCGGACCTCTCGACCCGCATGGAGCGCACCTTCCAGATCCACGTATCGCGCAGCCCGGCGGCGCTGGCGGCACCCGCTATGCTGGCATCGGCTGTCGGCGGGCATGTGATCGCCCCGGTGCAGGTAGCCGACCAGGTGGTGTTCATAGTGCAGACGACGGTGGACCCAGGCTCGGTAGCCGATGGCAATACGATAGACTGCCTGGAGGAAAACGCCGAGAACGCCGAGGGAGGGTTGGAGGGCCGGGTGCTCCTCCTTGTAGATAACGGCACCCGAACGTGGCGGCCCCCGAGGAGTACGGTGCTGCGCGCGGGCCAACAGGTGGTGCTCGCGGTCTCGCAGGAGGGCTTGCCACACCTGCTTTCGCTGACGAACCCAGGCCCACCCCCCAACGGGCAAGATTACGCTCCCTCTACACCGGTAGACAAGCGCCACCTGGCCCAACGGGGTACATAATTTGCAATAGACCATGCTCCAACACTGAACCGCACACATGAGGAGAGGACACCATGACGCTACCGCAACGACCCCTGGGTAAGACCGGCGTGCAAGTGCCCATTATCGGCTACGGCACGGCCCCACTCGGCAAGATAGAAGGGCCGGACGAGCCATCCAAGGCCAAGGCCGTCAAGCTGCTCAACCTGGCAATAGACCTCGGTATAACCTACCTCGATACCAGCCCCGACTATGGCAGCCAGCCCAAGCTTGGCGAGGTGATGAAGAGCCGCCGCGACGAGGTGTTCCTGGCTACCAAGATCAACAAGCGCAGACGTAAGGACGTGCTGGACGAGATACGCCAGAACCTCAAGGAGCTAAAGACTGACCACGTAGACCTGGTGCAGGTACACGCAGTCAACGTCATGGCGGACCTCGAAGCGGCCCTCGCGCCCGACGGGGCCATGGCGGCTTTGGAGGAGGCCCGGCGGGAGGGTATGACCCGCTTCATCGGCATCACGGGGCACGCCCGGCCCTCCGTGCTGGCGCACGCGCTGGACCGCTACGACTTCGATACGGTGCTGGTGGCCCTGGGCGCGGTGGACCGGCTGGTGAGCGGCCCCGAAGAGGCGTTGCTGCCGGTAGCCAGGCGCAAGGACGTGGGCGTTATAGCCATGAAGGTGTACGGGCACGGCGAGCTAAAGAAGCGCGAACTGGCCTTGCGCTATTCGCTGGGGCTACCGGGCGTGAGCACCGCCATCCTGGGTATGAAGGAAGAGGCCGAGATAGAGGAGAACGTGCGCCTCGCCCAGGAGTTCAAGCCCCTCGGAGAAGATGATTTGCAGACGCTTCTGGATGAGGCTAAGAAGCTGGTCGAAAGCGACAAGCCCGCCGACGACAGCCCCATCTTCTGGATATACGACAGCAAGTCGATGGCCTGGCAGGAGAATAGCATACCGGCCACTGTGGCTTACTAAACGCGTCTTTACAGTTGGGGCTGCTATACGTGAATCTAGAATTCATCTCTGAAATGAAAATAGAAGAGATGAGCAACGGAGTCGGCCCTCGTCATTTCGAACGCAGTGAGAAATCTCGCCCCTCACATCCCAAGGGACACCTTTCTTTCAGCCATACTGTACCGTGGGAAAGAGGAAACATCCAGGTAGAGGGCGAGATTTCTCACTGCGTTCGAAATGACGAGGGCCGACTCCGTTGCTCACTTCTACGATTGCTATTTTTCGAAAGCTTCTAACTCTTTAGCTGCTTCTGCATTTGGTAGGTGCCCCGCATCTTCTTGTAGCCTAGCTTCTGGTTCATAGCCAGTATGGGCGTGTTCTGCGAGGCGTTACCCGTCTTGAGGTGCTTGACGCCGAGAGCCTTAGCGACCCGGTGCGAGAGCAGCTTCAAGGCCAGCCCAATCTTGCGCCCTCGGTAGGCGTTATCTACTCCCAGGATCATGACGTGCATCGACTCTGTCCGGGGAAAGTAACCGACAGCGCACATCCCTATCCATCTATCTCCATCGGCGGCGATTATTTGGCCTTCCGGTACGTACCACTCCGATTGGTATACTATCTGGCTGAACTCCTCGAAGGAGGGGAATACACGCTCTCCCGGTGTCTCCGCGTCCATGCACTTATTTAGCTCGTACAGCTTCCGTTGAGCTTCAGGGGTATTGCCTAGGTCCGACATGGAAAAGAAGCGTATGCCTGTTGCCTCCGCGGCCTCAATCACCCCGGCGAAGGCGGACTCGTCGAAGGCTTGCACGTCAAGCTGCGAGCCATAAGTATGCAGGTCGAGTTGGAAGCCCCTATGCTCGGCAAAGGCCAGACTGGGGGCATCGTCGTCCAGCACGCTTGTATCGAGCTTCTCTGCCTGTCTGTCCATCACGAACGCCATGCCGTCCTCGTACAGGCGGGTACCCAGGCCCCTATTTCTCACGTCTGGAGAAACAAACACCCATAGGTTCAGCCGTCCGGGGTCCCAGGTGCCGTACTCTCGCTTCACGCGGGCATAGCCGACCAACCGCCCACTACCCTCCACGGCAACGACCTCCCTCAATATGTCGCCGCGAGCAAGCTCCTGCTGGCGCTCGTGCTGCCACGCCTCAGGTGTAACCGGCTCAAGGAAGTGCGTGTTCAGTAGATCGACCACCGCCTGAGCGTCGCTGCCAGGGTCTAAGGGACGTAATGTAAAGCTGCCGGTCATGTTCGCTCCGTGCTGAGAGAAAGATTTGTCAGTAGCTGTAATCAGTATATCGTGGCGGAAGACAAACAGGCTATGTGCGCTGGGTTGGCATGTGCATAACCGAAATAGATACGGCCCAACTGGCTACAATAACTGCGCTGGAATCCAGAGTCCGTTTTCGGCTACGGATAGCAGAGAAGGCAGGTCTCGCGGCCCGCACAGGAGGTTAGATGGCCCAGGTAGACATCAACGACATAGTCGAGTACCAGGTGTTCCGGCGCAACCCCGGCCCCCTGCTCGCCCGCGCCGCCGAGGGCAGGCCCCTGTTGCTGCTCAAGGGCCGCACCCGCTTCGTGATAGTGGACGCCGAGTCGTACAACAGCCTGGTGCAAAAAGCAGCGGATGGAGAGCACCCCGCCTCGGACGCGGAGGGCGCAGGCATGGAGGAGGGCGCGGCATGATCATCGCTGTGGCCCAACACAAGGGCGGCACCGGCAAGACCTCCACGGTGCTCAACCTGGGCGCGGCCCTCGCCGAAAAGGGGCATCGCGTGCTGCTGGTGGACCTCGACCCGCAGGCCGACCTCTCGGCGGGGTTGGGTATAGAGGTGGACCTGGAAGACAAGCACCAGCACCCTACCCTCTACACCGTGCTGGCCGAGGAACAAGGCACGCTGGCAAAATTGGTCGCGCCCGGCGGTCTCGAGCGGCTGAGCCTGGTGCCCGGCACGCTCGACATGGCCGATCTCGAACTGCACCTGGCCCCGCAGATCGGCCGGGAGCGGGTGCTGGAGAGCGCGCTGGCGGAAGTCACCGGGCGCTACGACTACATCCTGCTCGACTGCCCGCCCTCACTGGGGCTTATCACGGTAAACGCGCTGGTGGCCGCCGACTGGGTGCTCATCCCGGTGCAGGCCGAGCCGCGCAGCATCCGCGCCACCAAGAGGATGCTGGCTGCGGTGGGCCTGGTGCAGCGCAAGCTGAAGCGGCCCGACCTGCGGGTGCTCGGCTTCGTACTCACCATGACCGGCACCAGCAACATCACCAAAGAGGCCGAGGAGTTGCTGCGGGCCACGTACGGCGACCGGGTGCTCAAAGCCACTATCCGCCGCCGGGTGCGCGTCACCGAGGACACCTTATACCGCGCCCCCGTGCTGGCCTTCGCCCCCAGGAGCCAGTCCGCCGACGATTTCCGCGCCCTGGCCGACGAAGTGCTGGCGAGGACCGCCACGATGAGAGAGAAGGAGATAGCCCATGCCAGCTAACAAGAAAAGACCCACGATGGCCGAGGTGCTGAGCACCGACAGTAAAGGCGGGCTGCTCTCCTTCTTCGAGCGCGCCGCCCTGGACGCGGGTACCGAGCCGGATGCTTCGTTGGAAGTGAAAGAGCTGCGCCTGGACGAGATCGACCCGAACCCGCGCCAGGCCCGCCAGGCTTTCAACATAGAGACCCTGATGGAGCTTGCCGACAGCATCCGCGAGCACGGGGTAATCGAGCCGATTGTGGTGCGCCCCACCGGCAGCCGCTACGAGATCGTGGCGGGCGAGCGCAGGCACCGGGCGGCCAGCATGGCGCGGCTCACCACCATCCCCGCGCGCATCATGCACCTCGACACCGAGCAGGCCGCCATCGTCACCGCCCTGGAGAACCTGCAACGGGAAGACCTCGACATAGAGGACGAGGCCCGGCAGTTCGCGTACCTGCTGGAGATAACCGGCCTCTCGCAACGCAAGCTAGCCGAGAAACTGGGCATCAATTACAACTACCTGTCACGCCGGGTGCGCCTGCTCAAGCGGCCCGACCTGCTGGAGATGTACCAGTCGGGCAGAGCCAAGCTGCACGAAGTGCTCTCCCTGCTGGACCAGCCCCTGGCGGGAGAAAGCCAGGGCGAGCCGGAGTTGATAGAGCGGGAGGATATGCCGGGCTACATCGTCGTGCGGGTGGATAGCGTCAGCGAGACGGGCGGCGGCCGCGACGATGGCAAGGCGGCGATGTTCCGCTGGCGGCCCGCCATGCAGTTCCGCAACTGGCTGAACCGCACCAGCATCACCGCCATACCGCCAGACGAGCGCGCCAGCTTCAAGGCGCAGATAGCCGAAATCAAGGCCAAGCTGGACGAGTGGGAGCAGGCGTTATCCCAGGCAGTACAGCAGGAGGAAGTCGCCACGGAAGAAGCAACTGTGGAAGAGACGGAATCGCCAAGACGCCAAGACGCGGAGAACGCGCCAAGTTAAGAATTGTTGGGTTCAAGAGGAAGAAGGGAGGATGGTACATGTTACTGTACCATCCTCCCTTTTTTGCACTCTCTAAACCTTAATCTACTTGGCGCGTCCTCCGCGTCTTGGCGTCTTGGCGTTTAGATACTCTGCTTCCCCTCGACTAGGTCTCGGAGTACTGTGAAGAAGTAGGCGATCTTGTTCTGTATGCCCTTGGCCCCTTGCTTCCCCTGGTAGAGGCGCGTCCGGCGCTTGGCCTCGTACAGCATCTCCACGAAGTCGGACTCGTCTACACGGGACTGCCCCCATAGGCGGAGGGCCTGGGTGACGTTGGCAACTGTGTGGCTGGAGTCGCCAAGCTCGTCGGAGAAATCTGTGAGCACGGCGGCTATATAAGGTGAGTAAGCCGTGGCGGTATCCGTACTCTTCTCAAAACTATTTTTTCTTTGAGGTAGCCGATTCGAATCGTCACTCTGTTGTATTTCTGTTTCTTGGATGGATGGATGTTGTGTGTCGCGTGGGCGGACAGGGGCCTGTTTCACTCCATCACCCGCCCCTGTCCCATTGCGAGACCCGGCCTGTTTCGCGGTAGAACTCCCCGGTGTGCCATTGTGAGACCCCCCATGTTCTACAATAGAACCCCTCCGTGTTTCACCGCGATACAGGGGGTGTTTGGTCTCGCTCGGCACGCTTGTAGAAGCCGTTCCGTGGTCGTAGGGTGGGTCGTCGGGGTCGCGCATGCGCAGGGCGAAGGTGGTCACATCGCTGCCGCCGTCCTCGCGGAAGTTGTGGCGCGAGAGGATGATGCCTTTGTCTACCAGGCCCTTGATCGCCCGCACTGCGCTGGACTTGGCTACACCGGCCCCGAAGTCGAGGCGGGTGCCGTCGCGCTTCACGATGCCCCCGGTGATCTGCGACAGGCTGATGTTGTCCAGCTCCTTCTTCCAGCCGAAGGTGCGGCGCACGATGTACAGCAGCACCCGCAGCTCGGCCTCGGTGAGCAGGCCGGGTGCCAGCAACTCATCGAAGATCTGGTCCGGGGTGGGGGTGTACCTGGGGGAATCGAAACCGGCGAAGACGAAACCGTCCGGCTTTTTCGACATAAAGAAATGCTCCTTACCTCTTGACAAGGCAGGAGCACAGTGATATATTAGGTTTATCCAGAACCTAATACACATGCTCGTGGCCCTTGCCAGAGGTCCACTTGAGGCGAAAGAAGCGGAACCCACTATGCCAGTAGTAGGGTTCTTTTCTTTGCGCCCGACCTGTTGGGTTGAGCGGGTCTGACGTTTCCGCCTCCGCTCGTTGTACGCTGAACGTCTACCTCATACGGTATCTCGACCTCTCAAGTTCCTGTAGCTGCTCGTGGGCTGAACCTGCTTCTCTTCCTCGGCTGCCAGGCTTCGGCGGGTCTTGCATGGTCCAGGCCCGTTGTCCGCACTTGCTTTGCCGCTTCGGTCGCGCTGCCAGGCGCAACTGGGGGCGGTGCGAGTGCTCGGATTCGGAGTAGTTTTCTACTCCAAACTGTTATGGAAAAGTCCCGTCGCGGAGGAGGCTAGCCGTCAGTGCCGGTGCGCTTCTCCTCGACGTCGGCGTTAGTGGAGGCGCGCTGCACCAACAACTCGTACTCGGCCGCGTCGAGCATGACCACCTTCTTGCGGCCCTTGATTACGAGCATCGGCCTGCCTGCACTGGCGCGCATTATCACGGGTCCTGGGTTGCGTCTGAAGCTCTGGTACTCAACTATATCGCTCAGGGCTATATTTACCTTATCCATCGCGCCTACGCCTCCATTCTGTTACCTTGCTGCCTGTGGTACGCAATAGCTATCCGGCGGCAGTGCCGGCACTTGTATCATATAGCCATACCCCACACTGGATGCAATAGGGTTATGCACATCCTTGCTCAATATCTACGCTAAATATAGCTAAGAAACAGGATGCGTTTCTGGATGAGAATTCTTCGCACCAAACTCCTGGTGATTCTACGCCAGGAGTGTAGTAGCAACAATGGCCCTGACCGCCAGGCTACCTGTCCCCGGACCGAACCACTATAGACGCTATCTCAAGAACAACACTGTCGAACCTGCCCACATAGCCTCACCCTGTCATTTCGAACGCAGTGAGAAATCTCGTCCCTCAGCACGTTGTAGCACCTTTCCTTCAGCCACGGGGTACCGTAAGAAAAAGGAAGCATTTCGGTAGAGGACGAGATTTCTCACTGCGCTCGAAATGACAGGGGTGGGGCTTTGTGCTTATATTCCATTCTGTCATTTTTGAGATGAGTTCTAAGTGCAAGCACATAAATAATGATGGGTGATATACTGAGGTAGGAGGTGGGTTATGAGACCAATAGAGCTGCCTACCCTGAGTGATGAGGAGATTAGAGAGCTGGACCAATTGTATCAGAGCACTGGACGAGCGAACCTGCGCACGCGTGCACAGATCATTTTGCTCGCTGCTGAACAGAGCTTGGTAGCTGCCCAGATCGGGAGCATAGTTCGGCTGAATGAGCAAACTGTCCGCCGCTGGCTCAAGCGATACACAGCAGAGGGTCTTAATGGATTGATGGATATACCGCGACCAGGGCGGCCGCCAAAAGCCACTTCTGCTTACAAGCAACGCCTCCTCCACTTGGTGCGTCAACGCCCCCGCAGCGTTGATCAGCCCTTTTCACTATGGACGACCCAACGCTTGGCAGATGTGCTTGCGCAAGAGACAGGTATACGTGTTGATGCTGAGACTGTTCGACGATATTTGGCGGCCTCAGACATAGTGCTTAGTCGGCCACAGCATACCATCTCAAGCCCTGATCCTGAATACATGCTGAAAAAAAGACGATTGAAACAACCCGCAACACCCTGAAGGCTGAAGATGCCTTTTATTATGCAGACGAGTTCAACCTCAGTTGGCACCCCACTCTCCGAGCTATGTGGAGTCCGAAGGGTCAACAAGTGATGGTTCCGACACCTGGACAGCCTAAAAAGCAGTATGGACTTGGAGCCGTCAACTATCATACTGGTCAAACTGAGGTCCTTGTGAGGCCTCGCAAGCGGCGTAAGGAAGTGGCTGAACTGCTGGAGGCCCTTGTGGCACGTCATCGAAGCGGCACTATCTATGTAGCGTGGGACAATGCCAGCATGCATCAAGATAATGAGGTAGAAGCGGTAGTGCGAGGGGCAGCGGGACGATTAGTACTGCTCTACCTGCCAACATATAGCCCCTGGCTGAACCCTATTGAAATGTTGTGGCGGCAGTTGCGTCGTGAAGTCACACACTGCGAGTTGTTCGACACGATGAAAGCCCTCGTTGAGGCCACTTACGAATTCTTCCATCGCCACAATCAAACTCCCGCTCGCGTGCGCTCCATCATTGGCGCTACCCACTAATATTTATGTGCTTGCACTTAG
>JALZHI010000085.1 GCA_030913985.1 Chloroflexota bacterium
AGTATATCCAGACCAGCACTATCACAATCGAGCCTGCGCCGCCGAACGCCGTTCCAACGCTGCCGCTACCAAGATAGAGGCCCAACGCGAGCTGCCCAACGGTGAAGAGGACTGCCGTAATGAACGATCCCACCAGCACATCCTTCCAGGCCACCTGCACGTCGGGCAGGAACTTGAAGAGCAGGGAGAACATCAAGGTGATGATGCCGATGGTGATGAGGATATTCACTATTTGCCAGATTATGTCGGCACCGGGGAGCAGGTTCTTCAGGAACGTGCCGAGGGCCGCAATACCGGCGCTGACAACCAGCGACACGAGCAGCAGGAAACCAGTACCAAGCACCATCGTGAAGGACAGGAAACGCTCGCGCACTATGCCCAGGATGCCCTGGCCTTCCTTCGGCTTGACCTCCCAGATGGTGTTGAGCGCGTCTTTCAATTGCCCGAACACGCCCGAAGCGCCCATCAGCAGCGTAACGATACCTATAGAACCTGCGATAATATCAGCACCGCCCTTGTCAGCGTTTTTCAGGGCTTCAGCTATTGTGTCCTTACCGCTCTTTCCGACAAGGTTACCTATCGTGCTCAACATCTGCTCTCGAACAGCTTCCTTATCGAAGAGAAGACTGGCAACGGCAAGCGCAATCAACAACAGCGGGCCGATGGAGAAGATGGTGTAGTAGGCGAGGGCCGCCGCCAACCGGGGCACTTTGTCCTCACCAAAGTCTTTGAAGGTGTCCTTCAAGACATCAAGAATGGCTTTGAAATTCATGCATAGACTCCTTGTGCAATCATTACAAGCAGCTATGCAAGCGCCGTACCAAAGGGATTTGAGAATTGCGAATTGGGATTTAGGAATTCGGATTTGATGGATACCTACTAAATCCGAAATCCGAAATCCGAAATCCGAAATCCCAATTCCTAAATCACGTCGTCGCTATTCGGCGCACTGTCTCGTGCAATGCCCTCAGGCCGAGGTAGACGTTGGAGAGGGAGATGCGCTCGTCGTGGGCATGCATGAGGGCGGAGGGGGCGGCACCGGGTTCGTCGCGCATGAGGCCGAAGCCGTAGACATCGACGCCCAACGGTTCGGCAAAGCGGCCGTCGCTGGCCCCGGTCGCCATGAAGGGCACCAGGGTGGCCCCCGTCAGTTCCTTGGTGACGTCCTGCATGATGCGGAATAGCTCCGTATCGAAGCTGCTGGCCGAGCCGGGCCAGTATTCGTACACCTCCACCTCCACGTCGGGGCCGACTATCTCCGCTATCTGCTGGGCGAACTCGTCCATAGACACGCCGGGCAGCACCCTGCCGTCAACGTCCGCCTCAGCGGTAGAGGGGATTACGTTGATGCGGCTGCCTGAGGGGTACAGGATAGTGGGCGCGGCGGTGTTGCGAAGTTGCGCGTTCAGGGTAAGGCGCGCGGCTGGCGACAGCGGCGAGGCTTGCAGCGCCATCTCCATCGTATACTCATTGAAGAAGTCGCCTACCTTGGTTTCGGCGCGAGGTTCGCCCTCGAAGATACGCTCCAGCATGCCGCGCACGATGTCGCTTGCCTGTATCGGCATCTGGAACGAGCCTAACCTGCCCAGCGCTGCTCCTAGTTTCACTATGGCGTTGTCGCTGTGGGGGCGAGAGGCGTGGCCGGGGGAGCCGTGGGCGCGCAGGCGGAAGCGGCAGGCACCCTTCTCGGCCACCCGGCAGGGGAAGAACGAGCGCCCGCGCACCTGCATCTCCCCGCCGCCACCCTCGCTCAGGCCGTACTCCCCGTCGAGCCACTCCGGCCTGTGCTCGGCTATCCAGCGCATGCCCTTGTACGAGCCGTCTTCTTCGTCGGCGGTGCACAGCAGCACCACGTCGCGCTTGAGAGGCACGCCACGCCGGGCGAGGTCGAGGAAGATCGTCAGGTGCCAGGCGACCCATTGCTTCATATCGACCGCGCCCCGGCCCCACACGTAGCCACTATCTATATCGCCTGAAAAGGGCGCGCGAGTCCAGAACTCAGGCTCTACGGGCACCGCGTCGGTGTGCGACATGAGCAGCAGGGGCCGCTCCGAACCATCGCCCTTGAGCACGGCCCGCAGGTTGGCCCGCCCAGGCTCCGACTCCACCACCTCGGCATTGACCCCGGCCTCCGCCAACTGCTGCCGGATGTACTCCACGGCCAATATTTCGTTTCAGGGCGGGTTGCTGGTATCGAGGCGGATGAGGGCTTGCAGGTGCCGCACGCACTCGTCCTCCAGTCCTGTCATGGTGTTGTCGTCGGTGCGAGTAAGCATGTGGGCCTCCGTTTTCAGCCATTATACGTCCACGGAGCAAACAGGAGTCCGGCCCATGTGGCGCGCTTGACACCTTTAGTGCCAGTAGCTATAATTTAGTGTCGCGGGCGGTTAGCTCAGTTGGTTAGAGCGCTACGTTGACATCGTAGAGGTCATTGGTTCGAGTCCATTACCGCCCACCCACAGATTAGATAGCGAAGAGCCTGGATATTCTGTGATCCAGGCTTTTTTGTTTCCCCTTTTTCTGCACAAGAGATGATGAGAAACAATATTATGGATAGCTTGCTCTAATTATCGCGCCCCTTGTGGGATCAGTATGATGTTTTTATACCTACTATTTAGACTACAAATCTGGATCGTTGACCGGACGGGTCCAAGCACTTCAGCTTGCGCAGAGATTAACTTAGGCAAGGTTCCTCAATGTGTAGTCCCAGATCGGAATTTATCCTTAATGTGTACATAGGTGTAATTTACTTCCTTATTGACATGACATGAAGTATAATAATATAGTCGGCCATATCACCAGGATCCTCCTCTGGACATCCCTCCCGTTATAGTCTCCGCAACATATTGAGATCAGGACAGAGTTGAGCACAAGAGGTTTTTAAGCCATGATTCAGAACATGGTTAGCCGCTGGACACATCTCGACCTTTCACTTAGTACCTTGTCTATGGTCATACGATGGTTCATTGTTGCTGGTGCTTGGTTTCGCTTCGTACTGGATTGGAACAACTATACGTTTTTGCATCTAATACTGTGGCTACTGACCCTGATTATATTCTCCGGCTACGCGCTCGTTATTACATACCAACAACTTTCACAACCGTCCCTAGAGAACCAGACAAAGTGGCATTTATCTCAGGTACTGGCAGATACCGTCCTGATTTCCATGGTCTATCTGCTGACCACAAGGGCAGATTCCGACTTCTTCTTGTTCTATTTCCTGCCCCTATTAATTGCAGTCGAGCATTTTGAAGATCTGGCAGGACCCCTTCTCCTTATCCTTGTGACCGTCCTTTATGGAGCAATCTTCCTGATTTTGACTTTCTACTTTCCGGAGCAGACTCCGGTTACTATACCACCAGAACAATCGTTGCTTCGGAACTTTCTTCCAAGATGGGCTTTCATAATGTTCTTATTGTTAGGTGCCTTCGCACGTCAACGTTTGCTCAAGGCGAGAAACCAAGAGCTAGAGGAGAGCACTGGAGAGCTAAAGAAGAGGAGTGAGGAATTAGAGGCGGCGCATGAGCAAGTACAGAAGCAAACGGAGGCAATACAAATTCTCAATGCTGCTGGTAGAGCCATGAACGCTACCCTCAATACTGACAAGACATTCAGGGCGATAGTAGAAAATGCGTGTAAGCTGATGAGTATATATAACTCCAGTCCCCCTATATTTGCTTGCCTATTGCAAATAGCCGGAGATGGTAACAGCTTGAAACCCGTCGCGGCGCATCCCCCGGACCAATTCACCGATATTGTTACGCATTTGAGACGAATTGACCTCACCAAGCAACCAATCGGTGTAGTTGGGAAAGTAGTAGAGGAAAAAGCATCTAAGTGTATTGCCGACGTATCCACAGAACGTGAGTATTACATCCCATACCATCCAGAAACGCGTTCGCAATTAGCAGTGCCGATCAGAAATGAGCGAGGAGGAGAGATTACCGGTGTAATCAGCGTCGAACACGCCGATTTGAACGCCTTTCCTGTGGAAGCCCAAGAAAATCTTGAGGGGCTCGCGGTGCTCGCCGCAGCAGCGATAGAAAACGCCCAGCTATTCAAGGAAATCGGGTTGCAAAGTGATGAGGCTAAAATGCTCCTCCGTATCAATTACGATAGCGTATCAGGAGTGGCCGACAGTATATTGCAAGCCTTATTTAATTTTGTTCCATATGAGCGTGCAACGCTACATCGTATCCTCGAAGACGGCACACGCAAAAAAATAGCCAAGCGTGGCTATGAGGATGCCAGCGACGATCCATTCTGGGATCGTCCTGTTCCTCAGGACAGATTGGTTCAAAAGATACTCAACAGCAAGAAAGTTTGTATCTTGTCACCACCGCAAGGAGACGAGGATTGGGACCGCCGACCCGAGACGGACCATATCAAGTCCTGGATTGGCATACCGCTGGTATATGGAGACCAGCCTGTAGGCTTTGTCACTTTAGAGCAGATACAAGAAGATTTCTACACCGAAAAGGAACACGCAAAGCTGCTCGATCTATTTGCGCAACACGCCACGAGCGTCCTTCAGAACGCCATCCTCTTCGAACAAAACGCCATGTTGCTCCAGCAGAGCGAGGATCGCGTCGATGACCTTACGCAGGCCAAGGAAACATTGGAAACGGCATTAGATTTTTTTGAGGGTTACTATAACTTGGCCCTCATCGGCCTAGTATACGGCGAAAGCATTCACTACGCGGAGAACGAACTTGGTATGGCTTTGACACGCGCTCACAATATTGCGGAAGGCTACGTGGATGATCCCAGCGCAATCAAGGAATATGCAAGCGGGATCATGAACTACATACAACGGTATCAAGATGTGTTGTACAAGATAAGACAGGCAGCATTGAGAAATCCTACTCACTCAGAGATGAACGTACATCACATGCTCGATCAGATCGTTACGGCAAAGCGACGAAGTCGAGGTATCTCTATCAAGAGAGAATACCTCAGCGATTCCCCCGTTGTCTATGCCCCTAAACAGTTGCGCCAGGTCTTCTTGGTCGTGATTCAAAATGCCTTTGACGCTATGGGAGGCCAAGGTGTACTTACATTGAAAACCGAAAGAACCACACGGGACGGTGTTAGTTTCCTCCGTGTCGGCGTCTCTGATACGGGTAAGGGGATACCTGATAGGCTACAGAAAGACCTATTTACCTGGAAAATGCAAGACTCGTCGCTACCTAAACGACATGGTACGGGCATGGGGCTACCCTGGGCCTCTGCTTTCATGCGAATGTACCGAGGGAATATTGAATTCACCTCGAGACCGGGCCACACTACTATGAGCATCCTGGTTCCAGAGGATTTTGAGAAGGTACTGCCGCTGCCACTAGACCCTGAAGAAACAAGGCAATTGATAACCAGACTTGCACATCACAAGTTTTAGAGGGCAAGCTATTCAAGAGGAGGTCAGCAAGATGCCGAACGTCAAGGACACCCCAATAGAAGTCGCAGCAACGGCGATCCACATAGAAGATAGAGAAGACTGGCGCGAGACGGTCAAGACTTCTATTGAAAGTCACGGGAAAATAAAATTTGATAAGTTCTTAAGTTTCTCATCTATTGAAGAAGCAGGCCAGGAACTGCGGTCCATCTCCGGGCCAACAGTCGTATTCATAGACCTGCGTCTCGAAGGGCAACAGCAGGGTAATTACAGCGGATATCGCTGGCTACTGGAAGACTGGCGGAATCTTCTGCGCCGTAATGCCAGCACAGAGTTGTTCGTTATCAGTGGCTATCTAAGAGATGAGGGCATTCGAGAAACAATACTTCATCAAGGTATTCCGCATAACCACATTTATGCGAAGGGAGAATGGCCCCGTCGCATGACCAAGTTTCTAGCTACGTTAAGAGAGTCCGTGCAGAACATGGATAGGGCTGCCGCCGAGAACATTATACAAGGCGAATCGGGCAGAAATATAGATCCTTACTTAATTCATACGTTCCGAGCACAAGAGGAAGCAGAATCTCAAGCTAGTTCAGAAGGTGAACCCGAATCGACCGAGCACATGCTGCTCCCAATGGTTCTTCGCACTAAAGAAGAGACCTGGCAACATCAGGATGTTCCTGATCTTCGGGTGTTAGGTAAGATCGGCAATATTTTCTCGTGCCTTGGGAGCATGCGCACTGTTGTCGCGCTCGAACGAGATCCTCAGATATTAAAAGTGGAGGCTAGCCGCCCAGCAACCGGGCCGGAGTGTGAGATATCTGTTCCTTACATCAAAGCGGACACCGTACACAAGGTGATAGAGGAAAAGGGAGATCGAGCTCTCATTGCCATCATTGATACAGGCATAGATGTATTGCACGAAACTTTCCTAGACAAATCTGGTAAACAGACACGTATTCTGTCAATATGGGACCAGACAGATCCCACAGGCCCTTCTCCGCAGGGTTTCGAAGGAGGAACAGAGCACACAGAGGCAGACATTAACAGATACATTACCGAGAATAAGGTTCCAGGTGGACTGGTGCCTAAACTCAAGGACCACGGAACCCATGTAGCAAGTATAGCTGCAGGCAGGGCAACCAGCGAGTTCAGAGGTGGCGTTGCGCCGGAAGCCAAGTTGCTAATAGTGATTCCTAGGATGGAATCTGCCCCAGACCGGCCCTATAGCCTTGGTTATTCAGTCAGCCACCTGACAGCCCTGGAATACATCCAACGATTCGCCAACAATGCTGGGCTGCCTGTAGTCATCAATATCAGCCAGGGCATGAATGCTGGCGCTCACGATGGCAAAACTAATATGGAAAGGGGCGTCGATGAGATTATGGGGAACGGGTTGACGCCAGGCATTGTCGTTGTCAAGTCCGTGGGCAATGAGCGTGACAAAGGCGGGCATGCAAGGTTACAGGTGACCAACACAATGCGTGAGACACTTCGCTGGGATTCTAGGACCGAACACTTGGGACCTGACACGATTGAATTGTGGTACACCGCGAGCGATACATACAGGTTTCGCCTGAGAAATCCTGATGAGGACGAGTCAGACTGGATCAATGTGTCTAACCTCAAAAGCCAAGGCCATTTCCCTTCAGGGAACGGTTACGAAATCACCCTGACGCCCTTCGATACGGATAATGGCGACAACCGGTTGGTTGTGACGATCACTTCCGGAAAAGCCACTGGTATCAAGACAGGATCATGGTCTTTGACTATTGAGAGTGACTCCGTACTTACAACGGGCGAGATACACGCATGGTTGGAACGAAGTGACAAGCGCCCCATTGTGTTCAGCAATCACGTTAGCGAAGGAATGACCGTGACGGTTCCTGGTACATCTAATTACGTTATCTCTGTAGGGTCCATCCAACCCTTAACACCAGCTATCTTGTCCGAATTTTCCGCTTACGGTCCTACGCGGGACAACAGGCAGAAACCTGACCTAGCGGCACCTGGAGAGTGGATCTCCGCTGCGGCAAGCAGAAGCACGAATGGCGTTAGGCGGGACCGGGGCACAAGCATGGCCGCGCCCCACGTGAGTGGAGCGATTGCTTTATTATTGTCGCGCCAAGCGAAGAGACCCAAAGCTACATTTTCCAACGCTGCGCAGATTCAACGAGCAATCACCCAATCCTGCCGGGGTTACAATGCAAATTGGCATCAAGGTTTGGGCTTTGGAATCTTGGATGTGGACGAGTTCTTGAAAAGACTGTAGCGTATCCAGACAAACATGCGGCAAGAGATGCCCTATTTCTTTAACATCGTAGAGGTCATTGGTTCGAGTCCATTACCGCCCACCATAATTTAGGCACCAAAAAGGGTCGAGCAGTTGTTGCTCGACCCTTTTTGGTGCCCTTGTGCAGCCAAATCATTTCAGCGGCTTCTAAAATTACGACTCTGTGCCCGTGCTACCCAGCTCCAGAACCTGATCCATCTTAGCTGCGGCCTCTTGAAGCATTGGTCTATGACTTACCTGTTCTGCTTTCCGCTAACCAACGTACTCCCAGCCGCGTCTCTTGAACTATGGTGCCTGGAGACCCGTTCAACCTCTCCGTTATTTGGTCGCAGTTTAGGCCTTCAACTAAGATAAGCGCGATGATTTGCTGCTGGACCTGCGAAGGTGCCTTCAAGCCATATTGCACCAGGACCTGTACGGACCTTTCGCATACTGCATTTAGCAACCACAATGAGAACGCCCCATGCCTAGGTGAGTAGGTATGAGGCTTTGCCCAGAAATCGGTGAACACACAATGCACCACTTCTTCAGCTGCATTATCGTTCTCAAGCATCCTGAAGGATAGCCCAAAGCACTGCTGAATATGCCGGTCATAAAGCTCTTCGAGGGCAGCGCGACTACCGCTGCATACTTCTGAAACCAGGGACTCATCCGTTGCACTGCTTCTAAACCCACGTTGTATGCTCTCCACTGTCACGTTTGGCGGGTGCGATTTATGCCCCTGCTCCTCAATAATCATCTCGATCCCCCCTCCCCTTGCAAGTCATTAGCTGGCGCTAATTGCCCGCCTGACCTGCCTTTCAGGTGCCTCCACGTCACCTGATATGTGTCCCCTGATCTATGTCATGTAAGCCCCGTCACATGACCAGGCGCTTATACTCTTGCTCTACGGCTTGATAACACTCGCAGGAGGCCGCCTCCAACCTCGTTCTGTCCAGCACCCGGATCTTGCCACGGCTATAGCTGATCAACCCTGACTTCTTCATACGGTAGGCGACTGCACTGACAGAGGCTCGGCGTACCATGAGCATCTGAGACATGAACTCCTGGGTAAGGGTAAACTCGTCCGAGCTCATGCAGTCACTAACCTGTAACAACCAACGGGCAAAGCGCTTCTGGATTGTGTGTAGCTGGTTACACGCAATTGTCTGGGAAGAGTGAACAAGCAAAGACTGGATGTAGTGCCCAAGGAGAGCACTCAGTACCTCGTCGTGAGCCATAGAGGCTGTAAATTCATCTACTGACATCCTGACGGCCGCTCCCTGGATCTGTACTATGGCACGAGCAGGTGTTCTATCCACCCCCAGCGCCAGAGCGGAACCTATCATCCCTTCACGGCCTATCGCACTTACTTCAGCCTGCTGACCATCCTCCATAACGCAGAGGATGCTGATTACCCCGTCAGTAGGAAAGTAGATGTATTTGAAGAACTCGTTAGGTTCGTGGACGATCTGCGCCATATCAAGCGCGACAATTGTGCTATGGGAGAGTAGGTCATCCAACTGCGTACTATCTAGAGTGTCCAGCAATCGATTCCCTACAGGGGGAGAGTTAGAGTCCCGTGGCGAGTGCGGCGGGTGCGTTGAGATTTCGGGCATAACAGCCTCCTACCGATGATAAGAAAGTAGTGGCATCCACTTGCATCGGAGGAGGAACAGAGAGCCTGATCCGGATGGGGTTATTGAATGACCGTAGAAGTTACAGATGGTCGTACGACAGATGTATAAGCAATTTGCATGCCTATCTGTACGCTACCGTACATAACCTCCCTAATATGTGGTGTAGTCGCTATCCGTTACGCTGGACTTAGTGGAAGGTGCCAAAATGCAAGAGCCTCACTGCCGATAACAGTGAGGCTCTTGCATTCAGTTTCTTACCGGCTTTATACGACTAGCGTGTGCCTGTGGTGCCCGTGGTCCGGTCCACTCGCTGCACCTCGTTGCGCTGCGGACGCAGTCCCGCGAGGCCGGCGAGACCTAGCAAGCCCAACAGCCCCCAGGGGAAGCCGTCATCGTCGTTGTTGTTTTGCTGGGCCGATACGGTTGTGCCGCCCGTGCCGGGAGTTGCCTCCTGGGCAAACGTCGCCTGAGAGCCACCCACCAACATGGCAAAGGCCAGCATGATACCGGCAGCCCAGCGCTTCAAGACCTGAGTTTCCTTTTTCATGGTTTATTCCTACTCCTTCATCCTCTTCGCGTTTCTCTTCGTGGTTGTCGCCTTTAGATAATGACCCACAGGGCCACCTTGCTCTCTTAGGGCACTAGCCGGGCCAGATTAGGGGTCCGGGAAATAAATACTACCGATGTTCATATCTGTTCACCGCGGCTGGAGAGCCAGTCGCTTTGTCTGCGCGATATGGCATGTAACTTGCCTCCTGATATGCTCACTCGACAAAGTGAAAGGGCGCACAGGTCGAACTATCGACCAAAGTTCAGCGCCTCAACTGAGGCGGAAGGATAGCCTGATTATGGATAGCAGCACAACTAATTCGGGTAATTCGGGAGCAACAAGCCAGGGCAGCACGTCAGGGACCTCAGGGACCTCAGGGGTGTCAGCACGTTACGGGTGGCTGGATGATTACCAATCCGGCAATTACGACAACTTGCCGCACGAGGAAATCTACAGCGGCTACCGCGACTGGAGCCGCAGCGCCAACCCCGACGAACTGTACGAGGGCACCTACCATGGTTACCAGGGCCTGCAAGAGGACCAGTTGCGCGGCGTCGCGGCAGACCTGTACAGCTACACGCAGGAGCGGGGCCTGGACCTGAGCGACCTTGAGCTTACCAACACCGACTACCAGCAGTGGAACGCCCAGGACCTTGCGCGCGTGACCGGGCGGGCCTACGGCTATTCCGGCACCCGGGGGCAAGAGCAAGACCAGCCCGAGAAGAAGGAAGAAGACAAGGAGTCGGGCGGCATACCCAAGCCCCTGGTAGGGCTGGCGTTGGCCGGCGCGCTGGCTTTTGCGGCTTCTCGTGTCATGGGCGGCAAAAGCGATAAAGAAGACAACGAAGACACCGAGTCCACCAGCTACCAGGCGAGCGCTCAAAGCTCGGTGCCGATCACGGACTACAGTGAGGACACGACGCAGGACTATACCGGCATCGGCGGCGCTTCCATAAGGACGGCGTCCGACCACGGCACCAGCACCGCATCCGACTTCGGTAGCGACATTACCTTCGATGAGACCACAGGCGTGGTGACCGACCAATCGACGGGCCTTACGTCTGACTACTCCGATAGATAAGCCTGCGTGTTCGCACTAAGGTCTGGTGTTGAAGAGATGTAGCACTACAGGTAAGTAGTCACCTTAGGATAAGAGCCGCCCAAACTCGGGTGGCTCTTATTTTAGTCGAACGCAAGCTTAGGGCGCGGTAGCGAGTCGGTGTGCATGGGATTTAGAGCTTCTACGTGTGAGCGTGCAGCAAAGGGGCGTCTGGGCACTTATCTTTAGGGCCTGGTTCGACTAGGTGCGCCTTCTCACTGGGAACCCTATGCTACAATAGTGCATGCTCCATACCGGCTCCTGAATTGTCGCCCACGGTCTCAATCTTGCTTGCCCACATAGCATTCAGACCTGTTGACGCGTACAAGGGAGCAGGATATGAGACCTTTCTCGTTCCCCGGCGGGCGATTGTCCCTCGCCTCATTCTTGCTGGTGGCACTGGCTCTTGCAGCGGTTAGTTGCACCGCACCAGGCCAGGGGCCGGACCCCACCCCGACCACCCAGGCACCCAGCGCCACCGCCACTCCCCTTCCGAAGCCCACCGCTGTACCCGGCCCCCGCACCGTCTTCGTCCACCTGTTTGAGTGGAAGTGGACCGACGTCGCGCAGGAGTGCGAGAGCTTCCTGGGGCCGAAGGGGTACTCCGCCGTGCAGATTTCGCCGCCCCAGGAGCACATTGTCGCCCCGAATCACCCCTGGTGGCAGCGCTACCAGCCGGTCAGCTACAAGCTCGAAAGTCGCAGCGGCACCCGCGCCGAGTTCACGGATATGGTCAGCCGTTGCAAGGCGGCGAGCGTGGACATCTATGCCGACGCCGTGATAAACCACATGTCCGGCATGGACCGCGGCACCGGCATAGCGGGCACCACATTCACCCACTACAGCTATCCCGGCCTTTACGAGTTCGAGGACTTCCACCACTGCGGCCTGAGCGGCAAGAGCGACGACATCTTCAGCTACCGCAACCGCGAAGAGGTACAGACCTGTGAATTGGTCAACCTGGCCGACCTCGATACGTCTTCCCCCAAGGTGCAAGACCGCATAGCCGCGTACCTGAACGACATGATAGGCCTGGGCGTGGCGGGCTTCCGCATCGACGCCAGCAAGCACATCGATACCAACGAACTGAAGGCCATCCTGGACAAGCTCAATGACACCACGGACGGCAAGCGGCCCTACGTATACCAGGAGGTAATCGAGGGGGCGGGCGAGCCGATCACCGCGAAGGAGTATTTGCAGAACGGCGACGTCAGCGAGTTCAAATACAGCTCGCGAATCGGCCCCAACTTTCGCAACCGCCAGCTAGCGGGCATGAAGGAGTTCGGGCTGACACAGGCCTTTATACCCAGCGACTCGGCCGTTGTATTCACCGACAATCACGACAACCAGCGCAGTCACGGCGCCGGCGGCAACGTGGTCACCTTCAAGGAAGGCCGGCTTTACGCGCTAACCAACGTCTACATGCTCGGCTGGCCCTACGGCTACCCGCAAGTTATGTCGAGCTATCAGTTCGACAACCCGGACCAGGGGCCGCCCTCCAACCCGGACGGGAGCACGCTGCCGGTCTATGCGGACGGTGCGCCCGACTGCGGCAAGGGCCGGTGGGTGTGCGAGCATCGCTGGCCGGAAATCGCGGGGATGGTAGGCTTCCGCAACTACACCGCCCCCCGCTCCGAGGTGACCGACTGGTGGACCAACGGCGCTAAGGCCCTGGCGTTCGGGCGCGGCGACCTGGGCTTTGTGGTCATCAACCTGGAAGACACCGAGCTAAACCACACCTTCCAGACGAGCATGCCCGCAGGGACTTACTGCGACGTGACGAAGGGTGAATTGGCGGCGGACGGCCGTAGCTGCACAGGGCCTACCGTGACGGTGAACGAGACGGGCCAGGTTACGGCCGCAGTGCCCAAGATGAGCGCGGTGGCGATCCATGGCGGGGCGAAGGTCGCCGGGCCATGACAAGCTAACCCACTACCATAATCATGGTTTCAAAGGTGCTGGGAGGACTTTCCAGCACCTTTGTTTCTGCTTACCGGCTTACAGCAACAGCAGGGTTGGAGCGGGGTGCAAAATTGACTGCGGAATCGAGCGTAAAATGAGCGAACATTTAGAGGGTCTGCACAGTAGGTATATAGGAGCGGACACTGTGCTTGCCTTCAACCAGTCGTACCGCGTTGGCAACCTCCAGCGAGGCAGGCACAGTGTCCTACCTGCACAACCATTAGCTGATTAGTACGTTAACCTGCATGTACCAGGAGGACGTGCGTTGGCTACCGTGCTCGTCACAACCAAGTGACGTGGCCTACGGCATCAGCGGCATCAGTGGTTGTCAATCCACCAAATATTGACACCTGCTGCCGCCGGGCTTATCCTTGACAGGGCAGCACCGAGCCGCACCCGCCCCTCCGGCCGTATTGCTGCCGGCGTTTTGTCGCTCGTGCAGCGCGTTGTTTCGAGGAGTGAGGTAAGGAGCATAAACCTATGAAAGCTTTCGTCTCCAGTCTAATTGTAGCTATCGTCGTGGGAGTTGCCGCGCTTTTTCTCTTCGCGCCGACACATGCCACGCCTGTAGGGGCAGCGGGGAGCGCATCGCCAGCGCACCAGAACGCGGGAAAGGGCGATGCCCCGCAGGGGGCCGCGACCGCCGAGCCTACTTGTCCTCCTTCCTGGGTAGTGGTTCCCAGCCCCAATGTCATCAGTAGCGGGCAGCAGTCGGGTTACTCGATAAACCAGCTAATGGGTGTGAGTGTCGTGTCGGAGGACGACGTTTGGGCCGTCGGCTACTACAACGATCCCAACGCCTCCAAACCTGATTCCCCTTCCAAGCATGTAGCCAAGCGCTCTCCTCACGACACGGTCCAGACGCCGGAAGGCTACCCGGGTACGCTGCGCACGCTGATAGAGCATTACGATGGCACCGCCTGGACGATAGTGCCCAGCCCGAATAAGGGCTCGGACGCTAATATGCTTAACTCGGTGGTCGCTCTCGCCTCCGACGATGTGTGGGCCGCCGGGTCCTACATCAACGAGTTCGGTATAGCACAGACTCTGGTGCAACACTGGGACGGCGAGGTGTGGAGCCTGGTCGACAGCCCGAACGTCGGGCCGCTGCTGGACAACAGGCTGACCGCTATAGACGCGTCCGCCCCGGACGATGTGTGGGCCGTCGGGTACTACTATACTGAGAAGGCGGTAGCCCAGACGCTGACTATGCACTGGGACGGCACGGAATGGAGCATAGTCGCCAGCCCCAACGTGGTAGAGCGCAACAACTTCCTCTACTCGCTCACGGTGGTCGGCCCGAATGATGCCTGGGCGGTGGGTGCCTACGGTACCACGAGCGACTACCAGTACCTGTTCAAGTCGCTCGCGCTACACTGGAACGGCGCGGCCTGGACGGTGGTGGACACCCCCAGCGTCGGCTCGTTCACCAACATCCTCTATGGTGTGGACGCGGCCTCCTCGGACGACGTATGGGCCGTGGGCATGTACTCTGGCACTGGCGCAACGCGCGCACTGATGATGCACTGGGACGGCACCGAGTGGACCGCGATGCCCGGTCCCAGCGACGGCTCGTCGAACGACACGCTCTACGGAGTGAAGACACTTGGCCCGAACGACGCGTGGGCAGTGGGGCATTCCGGGGGCAGCAACACCAAGCCACAAACGCTGACCATGCACTGGGACGGCACGGAATGGAGTAAGGTGCGCGGCCCGAACCCTGGGCAGGACGAGTTGGGGTATATAAGCTTTACGGTGTTGCATTCGGTTGACGCGAGTGGGAGCGAAGATGTCTGGTCCGTGGGCCACTTTGAAAGAGGTAGCTACTATAACAGGCGCACTCTCACGGAGCACTATACCACCGACTGCGTGAGCTGCCCCACAAGCTTCACCGACGTGCAGCCCGGCAGTCCCTTCTATCCGTACGTGCAGTGCCTCTCATGCCAGGGCATCGTCTCCGGCTACGCATGCGAAGACCCGGCAAATCCGTGCTACGGTACACCGGGGCCTAGCGGCACGCCCTCCCCGTCGGGTACGCCCGATACCAGCGTGTATTACCGCCCAGCCAGTCCCGTAACGAGAGGGCAGCTTGCGAAGATCATCGCCAACGCCGCTTCTTTCGATGATGATCCCGGCAACCAGATGTTCGAGGACGTGTACTCAGGAGATCCCTTCTACTACTGGATAAACCAGCTTGCCCGCAAGGGTATCATAGCCGGTTATCCCTGCGGCACCGTGCCCTCCGAACGATGCGGTTACTACAACTTGCCGTACTTCAGACCCAACGCCTACGCCACGCGCGGCCAGATAGCCAAGATCGTGTCGGAAGCGCGGGAGTACAGCGACGACGTGCCCGCGAACCAACAGTCCTTCGTGGACGTGCCGCCCGGCAGTCCCTTCTGGCTCTACGTGGAGCGGCTGCGGCTGAACGGCTCGGTCATCAGCGGCTACGCGTGCGGCGGCCCCGGCGAGCCATGTCCGGGGGCATACTTCCGCCCGCAGGCCAACGCCAGCCGGGGGCAGGTAGCCAAGATAGTCTCAAGGGCCTTCTTATCCAACTGCTACTTACCTTAACCCCACTCACGAGCAGGACAGCCCGCCAGAAACACGGCTGAAACAAAAAGGACCAGGGTACGGCATGCGTACCCTGGTCCTTTTTATTACTCTCTAAACCCCACAAACCTTGGCGCGTCCTTGGCGTCTCCGCGTCTTGGCGTTTAGAAACCCCACGGCTGTCTGGCACATACTTTGCACTTCAGCATACACACAAGGAAACGCAGCGACGGTAAGGACACAAACAGAAGGAGAACAACATGTTAAGTTTCGGGTTACTGGTACTGCGCGTGATATTCGGCGCGTTGATGGCCGGGCATGGGGCGCAGAAGCTGTTCGGGTGGTTCGGTGGGCATGGTGTGAAGGGCACCGCCGGCTGGCTCGAATCGATGGGTATGAAGCCGGGCAAGCCCTGGGCGATAATGGCGGGCGCGTCGGAGTTCGGGGGCGGCGTGCTTACCGCGCTGGGCTTTCTCAACCCGCTAGGGCCGCTCGCGGCTACCGGCGCGATGGGCATGGCGGCAGCCAAGGTGCACGGGGGCAAGCCCATATGGGTAACCAGCGGCGGTGCGGAGCTACCCGTGACCAACATCGCCATCGCGCTTGCCCTTGGGATCGCCGGTCCGGGCAAGTTCTCTGCCGACTGCGCATTAGGCATAAAGCTGCCGCGCAGGCTCGTGCTTATACCTGGCTTGGCGCTCGCGGCGGGTAGCATCGCCTATGGGGTTATATCGAGCAACCAGGCCATGCAACAGGCACAGGAAGCACAAGAAGCAGAGCAGGCCCAGCCGCAGTCCGAGGAAGAGCGACCGCAAGCGGTGCGCGTGCCTGAAAGTCCCACCACCGCTGATCTGGAGCAGCGCAACGATCTGGCGGCGCAGGAGCCTGAGCGAACATCGGGGGCCATGTTGCAGGCAGGTGAGGACGCCGCGCACGCCATCTAGAGGAGATACCCCACCTTACTCCACACCAGCACAGGTCGGGAACTAATCTTCCCGGTCTGTGCTGGATTGCTGACCAGTTTCAGCGGCCAACGGTTTCCACGGAGCGACAACGTGAGCAGATCGTCCTGTAGTGTGCCCCAGAGCGGCGGCTGATGCAGTTGCCTTTGCATGTGCTCCAGCAGTTCGTATGAATTTTTGGTTATAATATGTGCGGGCGTCATTGCATTTCAACTTTGCACAGTGAAGGAGGCAGGTACATGTTCAATAATATGAGGTCCGGCACAGCCAGGGTTACGGCCATAACAGGGCTGCTCATGCTGGCTGTTCTGACCGCCGGGCTATTCGCGCCGCGTTCCTTGGGAGCGCCCCACGCTACGCCTACCATCGACGGTATCATTACCGCAGGCGAATATGGCAATCATACCGACGGGCAGAACGCCAAGACCAGCGGCACCCAGACGTGGTATATGACCTGGGACGAGACCAACCTATACGTGGCAATCGATAACGCCAACGTCGGCGAGGGCGCGGTACTCTACATAGACGCGGACCCGCTTATCCCGCCGCGCGGCGGCACGAACGCTAACGGCAGTCTTGCGGGCAAGGAGTACGATAACACCAACTTCGCCCAATTGCCGTTCAGGGCTGACTTCGTCACCTACTTCAAGAATGGGTACCGGGAGTACCGTACTGACGACGGTGCAAATGGCTGGTCCGCCCAGGTCGCGGGCTTTGGTGCCTATGCAGACAACACCACGACTGTTCGCGAGTTGGCTATACCCTGGTCCGCCATCACCGGCGTGGGGCGGCCGGCTTCGTTCAATTTCTTCGGCTATGTGACTTCAGGCGGCGGCTTCGTCTACGCCCAGGTGCCTCCCAGCAACGAAGGCGGAAAGATCGGTACCGCGGCTGTCTACAATAACTACTACGAGGTAACCAGCACCGACCCGGTGGCAGGCACGCCCCCGTTCTCGCAGGAGCGCAATGCAACGGTAGCCGCGACTGAAACTGCGACAGTCACCGCTACACTCACCAGCACCCTCACAGCCACCGGCACGGCTACTGAGGTGTTGTCGGCAACCACTACCGCTACAGGCACAGCCACCGAAGAACTGACAGCAACCACCACAGCCACAGGTACCTCGACCGGCACAGCCACAGGTACAGCCACTGGCACTGCTACAGGTACAGCTACGGGCACCATGACCGGCACTGCTACAGGCACTGCTACTCAGGTGCTGACCTCTACCGCCACTATCACTGCCACGGCATCAGGCACCACGACAGGCACTGCCACCGCTACTCGCACGGCCACGGCATCAGGTACCACCACAGCCACCACCACAGCCACAACCACGGCTACTCGCACCGCTACAACCACAGCCACTCGCACCAGCACCAGCGTTGCCACTACCACTACTACAGCCACCAGAACGGTCACGAGTACCGGCACGGCTATGGCTACAGCCTCGCGCACGCCTGGCAACGGTAGAGTAGCTATCTGCCACCGCACAGGTTCGGAGCGCAACCCCTGGGTGCAGATCGAGGTGAGTGAGAACGCCCTCCCCGCGCACCAGGCACACGGCGACATCTACCCTGTTCCGCCTAACGGCTGCCCCGGCCCGGGCACTCCTGCTCCTACCACGAGCATGACCCCTGTGGTTAGCCCCACGGCAGAGACTTGCGATGCAGACTCCGACTTCAACGACGTGCCACGCGGCAACACCTTCCGCCCCTTCGTGAAGTGCCTTGCCTGCAAGCACATCCTTGGCGGGTACTCTGACGGTTCGTACCGCTACGGCAACCCTGTCACCAGAGGACAGATAGCCAAGATCGTGGCGAACTCCGCGGGGTACCTCAACGAGGTGAGCGGGCAGACGTTCAGTGACGTGCCTCCAGGCTCTACGTTCTACGAGTTCATAGAGCGTATGGCAAGCAGAGGGCACATCGGCGGGTACTCTGACGGCACGTACCGCCCCAACGCGCCTGCCACACGTGGGCAGATCGCCAAGATCGTGTCCAATGCAGCAGGGCACCGCGACCCGGTGAGTGGGCAGACCTACAGTGACGTACCGCCTGAGGAGACGTTCTACCTGTTCATCGAGCGGCTCTCCAAGCGAGGAGTAGTGGGCGGGTACCAGGACGGCACCTTCCGCACCAACGCGCTCACCACAAGAGGTCAGGCAGCCAAGATGGTGGCTAACGCCTTCTTCCCCATCTGCCCTGAAGCCGAAGACTAAGCCTATAGCCTAGCGATCAAGGAAAATAGTGGGGTGCAAAGAGGATTGGTCCTGAGACCAATCCTCTTTGCGTTACTGCCCCAGCTCTACCACTGTCCAGGCCGCGTCGGATGCAAGGCGGGATACGAGAGCACTGTTGGCCCTTGTCATCCTGAACGCAGTGAAGGATCAGGTGGGTAAGCGAGAGTCCTCAACATACAAGGTAATGAGGGCAGTGGGAACGGTGGTGCCGCAATTGAAAGAATCAAGAACGGGCCGCTGATCCTTCGCTACGCTCAGGATGACAAGGGGGAGCACAGTGCTCACGTCCTAGCATGCAACCAGCCTACCCACTGCGCCTGCCCCGGCTTCTACTTGCATGGGCTGGTATACTGGTTGGGACGATTGCTATTGCAAGAGTAGTCCGCCCACAGTTGGATTGAAGGTCTGGTAGCCTGCGAGCGCGCAGGACCGCACTATGAGCAGAGGATGGTTACCCATCCTCTCGGCGTTTTTACGGCTCGCATGAAAGCGAACGGGACCTGGACCTCAACATGCAAGGACGCGCGGTGGTTGGGCGGGCGGTAGATGGAAGGGGGAACGATGGCTGCCAAGAACAACTTGAGCGAAATAGAAGCAAGGTGCAGCGATATCCTCAGGTCACCCTATCTCTTCAAAGACCTTCCATCGGAGCTTCAGCGGCTTCGTATGCTCCTCACCAAGGTGGAGAAGCTCACCCGCGACGACGTGCCGGAGTTAATAGCCGAAATCAAGCGGCTCCGCAACGAATTGAAGGCAACGGCAGAGCAGTAACCCGTCTACGGTCGTCCGGGGTTATGCCCCCGCGACCCCTGGAAGATAACACCACACACTGATGCTCGTACTGGGCCGGTAACCTTGTCCGCCTATGATGTAGCCACAGAGGGAACAAGCGATGAGCAAGCGAGACCTGGGGAACGGCTGGTTCGCGGAGTTGGGCCAGGAATATCCAATCGAGACCTGGGCCTTTTCGGTCTACCACGACGATGAGGGCGACCCCGAGTACGAGGAGGGGTGGTGGTCCGAGCGCGTGTGGCTCAGGGGCTTCGTGAGTGATGAGCAGGCGGCAGAGGCCCTGGAGCTATTTATCCGGCACGAGGTTCTCAAGCACTGTGAGGTCTACGCGAAGGGCTGGGACGAGAAGCTTGAAGTAGTAGAGCTGGTCCAGGTATTCTACAGGTTCAGTACGGGGTGTTGGAGCTACAGGCTCGCCTATGCCCCCACAGGCGTGTCAGGTTGGACCGGGTATTACGTTGGCGAATATGGCTCGGCGGTGGATGCGATCCTCGCCGGGCAAGAGCAGTGGGAGACGTTGAGAAGGCTCGGCACCGGCGGTTCCAGGGTGGACCCCGACTTTATGGGAAGTGAGGACTATTATGGACAATGAGCAGCCAAGAGACGACATCGAGACGGTGCAACGCGACCGGCGAGAGCGTGGCGAGACGCGGGACGCGCACCTGGAGTTAGCCAGGGAGCAAGCGCGCAAGGCCAACGCGGAGGCCAGGGGGCGCAACGAGGCGGAGGGTGGTGACGAAGCCAGGTCCAACGACGAAGCACAGAGCACCACCAGGATAGGCACCGACGAGGCTACCATGAAGGCCCAGGCGCGCGCCCGCTATGACGGCACCGACGAGGATTTTGAGCAGGGGTGGCCCGCGATTCGGGAGCAACTGGCGAGCGAGGACATGCAGAAGGGCATGGAGCGCATCCGCAGGCGGTTCTAGGCCGCTGTATCGTCCTGAACTTGGCCCGGAGGACGTTACCCCCGGGCTTTTGCTTTGCTTTAGCGCCCTTTGGGTTGACACAAAAAGCAAGCAGCCTCCCCGGCTCTGGCTGCGCGTGTGAGGTTATAGTACTTTACATCTACCGGGGCTAGACTTTATTCCTACTCGTGCCCGTTGTGGCAGCTCTGAAGCCTGTGGTATAATCCTGCTGACTGGGGCGTCACTTTACACTCCGTTCGCGTTAGGCATGTATTTGCCGTTGCACCACGCCATTCAGGTAACGCCCTGCACGCAGCAGACTCGTCTTTTGCTATCAGGGTCTGCCGGTTCCCATTAAGCTTATGAATAGGGTCACTACAGGACAACTCAAACGCACCGCGCAATTGCCGCCACTCAGCGGCCTGGATGCGCTTGCCCGCCTGTCGCGCCTGTACGACCTGGTGCGTTCCCTCAACTCCATCGTCCATCTCGATACCCTGCTCAACCAGATCGTGGCGTCCGCCGCCGAGATGATGGATGCCAAGGGTGGGGCTTTGCTCATGGCGACCTCCGAGGGCACCCACCTGCGCTATGAAGTGACCTCCGGGCGTGGAGTGTCGGGACTCAAGGGCACCAGCCTGCTTGTGGACGACCGCAGCGTGGAGGGACTGGTGGCCTACACCGGCATCCCCCTAATTGAGAACAACGTGGCGCAGGCCACCTACCCCGCCGGGCAGGCGGGCAAGTATAACGAGAACGGCGTGCACAAGCTGGTGTGCGTGCCCCTGCGCTCACAGGACCAGGTGGGCGGCGTAATCACGGTGCATAACAAGGTGTCGGGAGAGGACTTCGACAAAGAGGACGTAAAGCTGCTCGAAGCGTTGGCCGACGCGGCGTCGGTGGCTATCGAGAACGTGCGACTTTACGAGGAAGAGCGCCGCCAGGCCCAGCTTCTACAGCAAGCGTACCAGGACCTGAACAAGACCTACCGCGCCACCCTGCTCGCTATGACGGGCATGCTGGACACGCGCGACGCTGCCACCCACGGCCATAGCCTGCGGGTGACGGCCTTCACTCTCAAGCTGGCGATGGCGATGGGCATTGACGACCCGGTGAGGCTGCGCAACATCGAGCAAGGGGCGCTGCTGCACGACGTGGGCAAGATTGGCGTGCGTGACGAGATTTTGCGCAAGGCCGGCCCCCTCAGCGAGGAAGACTGGCGGGAGATGAAGAGCCACCCTGAGCTTGGCTATAAGATGCTGAAGGATATCGAGTTCCTGAGGCAGGCCGTACCCATCGTGCGCTATCACCACGAGCACTGGGACGGGACTGGCTACCCGGACGGGCTGAAGGGGGAAGAAATACCCCTGGAAGCGCGTATCTTCGCCGTGGCCGACGCCTTCGACGCGATCACATCCGAACGTCCCTACAGCCCCGCCCGCACCTTCGACCAGGCGATATCCATCCTCTTCGAGGAAAGCGGCACCCGCTTCGACCCTACCGTGGTAGGCACCTTCCTCACCATCCCCGCCTCCGAGTGGCAGCGCATCCGGGACCGGGTGGCGCGGGGGTAATAGATAGAGACGGCCCCAAGACGCCAAGGACGC
>JALZHI010000086.1 GCA_030913985.1 Chloroflexota bacterium
CAGCGAAGGATCAGGTGGGTAGGCGAGAGTCCTCAACTTACAGGATGATGGTGGCAAAAGGAACCATGTGCTTGAATAGCAAGAGTCAAACACGGGCCACTGATCCTTCGCTACGCTCAGGATGACAGGGGAAATGGCAGCCCAAAACGAGAGGCTGGGGTGCAAATGCCACCAGCCTCAACAACACTCATCACGTTTCACGTTTCACGTTTCAGAACCCCGTTTCAGACGTGAATGTCCTTTACGCGCAACTGCAAGTGCGTGTCGCCTTTCCACTCGCGGCGTTCGATGGAGTAGACGAGGTCTACCTGGCCCTTGCGGCGCACGCTTTCGGCCATGTAGCCGTAGCGGAAGGCTATCGCTTCGAGGGGAGTGTGCCCGTTGTTGCGGTCGGCCACGATTAGCTTCAGATGAGCGTCGTTGTCGCCCACGGTGGAGGCGCTGACCACCCGCACGCCCTTTGCCACGAACACCGGCGAGGGGTTGCCCGCCCCGAACGGCGACATGCGGTTGATCTGCGCCAGCGTCTCGTCGTCCACCTTGTTGACCGGTAGCTCAGCGTCAGCGCTGATCGTGGGGCGGAGTTGCTCGTTCTGTAGCTGCTTGTCGCAGGTGGCGCACAGGCGGCGGTTCAGTTCTTCAATGTTGGCCGTCTTGACCGTGAACCCAGCGGCGGCGCTATGCCCCCCGTACTTCACCAGCAAGTCGCTCGCTTCCGCCAGGGCTTCCACCATATTGAACTGCGGCACGCTGCGCGCAGAACCCCGGCTCTCATCCCCCATCTGCTCGATCACCACCGCCGGGCGGCCAAATTCCTCCACCAGCCTGCCCGCCACCAACCCCACCACGCCGGACGGCCAGGTCGAGTCGTGCAGCACGATGACGCGGGTGTTGTCGTCCATGCGTTTCACTCGCTCGCGGGCCTGCTCCACGATGGTGTTCATCAGCGCCTGGCGGCGGCGGTTCTGCGCCTCCAGCTTCTGAGCGAGTTGCCGGGCGTAATACGCGTCCTCGGTCATCAGTAGCTCGTAAGCGGTGCGGGCGTCGTCCACGCGTCCGGCAGCGTTGAGGCGCGGGCCGATTATGAAGCCCACGCGGTCGGTGTCAATCGCGCCCGGCTTCAGCCCTGCGTATTCGAGCATGGTGCGCAGACCCGGCAGGCTATTTTCGGGTATGGCGGCCAAGCCCTGTTGCACGAGTGGGCGGTTGGCACCCTTGAGTTGCACCACGTCGGCCACCGTGCCTATCGCCACCAAACCGAGCAGGTCTTTGTTACGCAGCCGCTTGGGCTTGCCGCACCGCTTCACTAGGGCGCGCACCAACTGGTAGGCCACGCCCACGCCCGCAAGCTCCTGGTAGCACTCGCAACCGGCGACGAACTGCTTGGGATTGATGCAGGCGGCGGCGTTCGGCAGGTCGGCGGGCAGGTGGTGGTGGTCGGTGACAATCACGTCCATTCCGGCCTGGCGGGCCACCTCTACCTCTTCGCGCCCCGATATGCCGCAGTCCACCGTAATTAGCAGGCGGGTGCCCCTGTTGCCAAGCTCGCGCACGGCGTTGGGGTTGAGGCCGTAGCCCTCGCTCGCCCGGTTGGGCACGTAAGGCTCCACATCGGCCCCAAAATGGCGCAGGGCCGTCGTCAGAAGGGCTGTAGAGGTCACGCCATCCGCATCATAGTCACCATACACGACTACCTTTTCGTGGCTGCTGAGGGCCTGGCAGATGCGCTCCACGGCGGGCTGCATGCCGGTGAGCATCGTGGGATCGGGGTGCTGAGAGACATCCTGCGGCTGGATGAAGCTTTCTATCTCCTCAAGCTCCAGCAGGCCCCTGTTCGCCAGGAGTTGCACCATGAGCGGGGTGAGGCCGAGATGGGAAAGCTCGCGCTGTACGCGGCGGACTTGCTCGTCAGACAGACGAGGGTGGATGTGCCAGTGTGGGGAACGTGGTTCCAAGGCCGGTTACTCTCTTCTTTTACACAATACTAAGCTGCTCAATCGCCGGTGACATTCTCTCGCCAAATCATAGCACACCGGGATGTGTAAAGGCAACAAGCAGGGCCGTCCACAGCGTTGTCATTCTCGTAGGGTGATGTATTGTCCGGTATGCCGCCTTGAACACCTAGAACGACTACACCTCCTAGCCCCATAGCCTCACGTGCGCCCCAGCCATTAAGCCTTACTTGTGCTCCATTTCTAACTGGAGTAAGATGCACAATAACACAGAAAGCCTGCTAGGTATTTGGAGCTGCCCTTGCGGGGCAGGTGCTGGTTTCCCTTTCCGAGCAAGCAAGAGGCACTCACGCATTTGCGGATGAGGAGCGGTGCAGAGCAAGCGGGCCAGAGCTGAGATGATTTCGGAAAGCAGTCCCACACATGCCCCTCAAGGGGCCCCCGGTGCGCCGACTACGGCCGAACCGCGCGACAGGCCCCTGAACAGAAAGGTGGCCGGACTGCTGCTGCTCCTGGCAGTGCTGTTTACCGCTCCCGGGCTACCGCCCTTCCGCGTGGCGGCACCTATGCAGAGCCTCCAGGTCTTCCTACCCTGGCACAGCTATTACCCGAACGCCAGTACGCCATTCAAGGGCGGCGACGTGCTATTGCAGCAACTACCCTGGCGGCACTGGTCGCAAGACGAATTTGCGGCGGGGCGTTTCCCGCTTTGGTCCTCCACACCGACCGGGGGCGCGCCACTATTCGCCCACTCCCAACCAGGAGTGTTGCATTTTCTGCACCTGCTATGGGTGCTGATGCCGGTCGGGTGGGGCCTGGGCATCGTAATGGCTATCAAGACCTGGCTGGCGGGCCTAGGAATGTGGCTCTTCTTGCGCGACATGGACCTACACCCGGCGGCCTGTGGCATTACCGCCATAAGCTTTATGTTCTCGGCGGCACTGGTCAACTGGCTGCACTGGACCCACTCCAACATCCTGTTGCTGTTGCCCTGGCTGGCGTGGTCCGCTCATGGATGGCTGGTGCTCAACAGGCGCTCCGCCCTTCCCATAACGGCCCTGTTGGTATCTTCCGGTGTGCTGGCGGGACATCCGGAATCGTTGTTCATAGTAGGTCTAACTACCGGCGTCTGGACACTGGCTCTCGTGGTTCGCTCGCTCCGGCAGCGGCCCGCGCTCCGGCTGGCAGGACTCGTGCTAGCCGTGTCCCTAGGGTTTCTAGTAGGCATGGTGCAGATCATCCCGTTCCTTGAAGCTGTAAGTCTGAGCCACCAACTAGCCGTCCGCGAGACGTGGGACGAAGCTTCAGCCAACCTCCACCTAAGCCCCCATCTCCTGCTCACCTGGCTCCTTCCCCGCGCCTGGGGTTACGACCCCGAGCTCGTCACAAGCAGCGGTTTCTCCTTTACCGAGAACGTGGCTTACGTTGGTATAGCTCCAGTGCTAGGGCTGGCCCTTGCCGGGATTGGCGTGCTAAGGCAGCGCAGCCGGTTGCAGAGCATCATGCCCTGGATCGTCATCGGCGGGGGCGCATTCCTCATCGCCTACGATAGCACGCTGGGGGGCGTGCTTCGCAGCTTACCGATTTTCAACCAAAGCATAAACGTGCGTTGGATAGTAGGGCTGGCCTTCGCCGTGCTCGTGATCGGTGCGTTCGGCTGGCACTGGCTTGCCCAGAGGGTGGGTCAAGCAGCAACGGCTGCCGGACCGGTGCGGGGCCGCGGAGCGACAAAGAACATCTCCCTGGTAGCCCTATCACTTGGAACAGCCATTACAACCTTGCACATGTTGGGCCTCTTGCCACAACCCGCACTGGAGCGTAAGGAGGATTTTTTGCTGGCAAATGGCGATTACCGGCTATATTGGGCGGCGTGGGCGCTTGGGCTGCTGCTTACCATGTCGGGCGCATGCGGGCTGTGGCTCACGGAATCGCGCTTAAGACGTGCGATACCGCTAGCTATTGGCCTTATTGTAGTCCTCGATCTATGGCGTCTAATGCTCCCGGTCAACGGCACCGCCCCCTCCGAACAATACTTTCCACCAACCAACTTCTTCGACCAGCTCAAAGCCAACGTACCCCCCAGCGAACGCATCTTCGCGATTGGGGACGTTATGCCCCCGAACTCCGGACTCGTTTATGGGGTGCGAGATTGGCGGTCTAGCGACCCGATGGTCAGCCAGCGCGCGCACCGGGTAGCGCAAACAATTGCCCCTGAACTTAGCAACGATGTTTACGCCAATTACTACATGTTCTTCAGGCACCCGCGCATCGAGCTGCCCCCACTGCTCGGTATGCGGTACTACATTGGGCTTGGCGTAAACAATCCCCCGGAAGAAGGCTCCCCCGCTTTTACCCGGCTCGCCTACAAAGATGGCCTGGGCCTATGGCGTGCGGAGGGAGTACCTGGCTTCGCCTACTTGAGCGACAACGTCCAGGCAGCAAGTACAGGTGATGAAGCCCTCTCCTGGTTGAACAACGCCACCTGGGAGACCGCACGCGGGTACAGGGCGGTGGTAGAAGCAGCACCTGGTCAGATTGCCCAGATCAAGCACGACCCGGCAGGGTCGCCCGGCAACGTTGTGGTGTCACAATATACGTCCGGGCATATCCGGCTGCGAGCCACGGCCACCCGGCCCGCGCTGTTGGTGGTCGCGGAAAGCTGGTACCCAGGTTGGGAGGCCAGGCTAGATGGGCAGGCTACACCGCTGTTCCGGGCTAACTACTTGTCGCAAGGGGTGCTGGTACCTGAGGGGGTGCACACGATAGAGCTAGACTACCGTCCTGCTTCGTTCGTATACGGGGTTCTAGCAAGTATACTCGGCGTGCTGGGGACCGCCGGGCTTGGCATGTGGGCGTACCGTGGTCGCCAAATCATAGCACACCCGGATGTGTAAAGGCAACACGGGTATTGCGGGCAAGTCCCGTCCCAATGAAGCCGGGCTATTTCTCCTTCAGCTTCTGGAGTTCCTTCTCGGCCCTTTTCTTTGTGTAGCTATCCTCATCGCTCTCGTCGATGGTCCGGTTGAACGCCTCGATGGCCTCCGCCGTTCTGCCCTGCATGGCGTATACTCTGCCCCATCCGTAGTATATGTGTGCCGCCTCACCGCATTTGTCCTCAGCCAGGTCCAGGTCCGCGTAGGCTTGCTCGTACTCACCTTTGGCCGCCAAAGCGACTGCACGCACAACATACCCGGAGCCGGGACACGGACTAGCTTCGACAGCCAACGTCGCCTCGGAAATGGCCCGATCGTGCTCACCAAGCTCCAGGTAGGCCCAAGCCTTACCTACGGTTGAGGTTGACTCGTCAGGATTCAGTTCCAAACTTCGGTCGAAGTCCGCCAGGCTGAGGTCGTATTGCTCCATGTAAAGATAAGCCCAGCCCCGAATCTCGTACATAATGGCATCGTCTTCGATGAACCTGAGCACTGCACTGCAATCCTCAATAGCTTTGTCGAACTCTCCACCGCGCATATGCAAGAAACTGCGGCCACGATAGGCATACGCATCATCGGGATCGAGACGGAGGGCGGTATTGAAGTCGGACATTGCCTCCGCATTACTATGCAGCGCCGAGTAGGCGTAGCCCCGAAGCCGGTACGCGTAGTTATTGTCTCCGTCGAGCCGGATGACCTGGGAGAAATCCCTCATGGCATAGTCAGGCTGGTCGTCATAGTAAAATGCCTTGCCCCGTTCGACGTAAGCGTCCATATCGTCCGGCTCAAGCGCAAGGTACTTGCTGTATTCAGCTATCGCCTTATGCCACTCCCTTTGCAAGCCAAACACCCAGCCCCGGTTGTAGTAGGCGTCCGCGTACTCAGTGTCTATTTGCAGCACCCTGTTGTAGTCGGCGAGGGCTTGGTCGTAGACCTCCTTGTCCAGGTATGCGTTGCCCCGCTCGAAGTAGGCGTCAGCATAATCCGGGTCGGTCTCAATTGCCCGGTCGAACTCCTCGATTGCCAGGTCATAATCGGCGGGCCGTTCTTGTTCTTCCGCCCTCTGAAGATACAGGAGGCCGATGTTGTAGTGCAGGGCGGCGGCTTCGGCAGGGTCGAGACCCAGCAGCGTCCTGTAGTCCGCGATAGCCAGGTCGTACTCAGCTTCCTCCCAGTAAATGTCGGCCCTATCGTAGTAGGCTTCCTTCATTCCGGGGTCCAGTCGTATCGCCTCTGACAAGAGCCTGATTGCCTCGTCGTAGTCGGACCACATGTAGGACAGAGCGGCGTCGTAATAGTCCTGCGCGGTCACCAGGGGGTTCGGAGTGCCCGTAGGCTCGGGCGTATAGGGGATGGGGGATGCGGCAAGCGCCTCGGCTGTCTGGGTCGGGGCGTAGGCGACCGGGTAGGGCACCGCGTCACTGTACTCGCGAGCTACGATACCGGCGTCCACGATGTCCACGCTGTAGACGGCGAGGGGCAGGCGATCATCCGCGTACTCGTCGTCCGGGCCGGTCTGGACGTCGTATACAACCTTCCACGTTGTGGGCTTCTCGCCCGGGGGCACGAGCGCGACGTGAGGCACCAAAGCCCTGTACTCCAAGCCAATTTGTTGGGCGCGCTGCAAGGCGTCCTGCCGCGTAAGACTGATTGCGTCTCGCGGGCTAATGGTGGCGGCCCGCAGGTCCCTTTCCAGGCCCCAAGTATGCCTCAGGGTGTCGCTGTAAAGCGAGCGCCGCCAATCCAAACTTTCGGAGTCTCTCCTATCCACAGGCGAAACGTCGACATGTAGAGCGGCCTTCGGTTGGTCGTCCGGCATGTCCACCGAGATATAGTCCAGGTTGGGGCGCAAAAACACGAATGTCACGCGCAATATCTGGTGCGCGGGTGCGTAGTCAGGGCTGTATTCGTAGTCGTACGGCCAGGCCTCTATCGAGTGGAGCACAGCGTCGGGATAGTCCACGACGATCTTCCCACGCGCGGCGACAAGCAGCCTGTCGAAACCGAGCGAGGGCGGCGACTCGACAAGTGGCTCGGAAGGCACGCTGCCGAGGGGCGTCGTGTGCGGTGCAGTCTCCTGGAGTGTGGCTGTGGCGGACGCAGTTGGCCGTGGCTCCAGGTCGTTCCACTGGCACCCGACAAGCAGCAAACCGCACATCAAGAATAGCAGCCCAGCCAGAATAGACAGCCTGGGATAAGGCCGAGCCATACTTATGCGCCGGTTATCAGGACGAATGGATAGAAGCAACAAACCCTCTAATCTATTTGAGGCAAAAAGAAAAAACCGCGAGCACTAAGAAGCCTCACGACAAGTATACCAAGATTAGCTACCCATCCGAAATAGTAGCCCCGCCGATTAGCTCTATGTATTCCTCAGTGCCGCGTACATCGACTGCTGCCGCTCCCTCGCCCGCCTGTAGACCTCATGGTTCGCCATGTTGGGCCGGTAAGTCTCGGCCAGGGAGGTGGGCACTTCGCTGAAGTCGCGGATGATGCCGAGGGCGCGCAGGACCAGCATGGCTACCCCCTTGGAGCTTGCCTCCGACTCGCCGGAGGCCATAACCGGCACCCCAAGCACGTCCGACAGCATGGCTATCCACCCCGGCACGTTGAGCAACGCCCCGCCGCTGGCTATCACCATGCCGGGCGCGGGCACCACACCGCACAATTGGTCGTATATCAGCCCGAAACGGTACATTACCGCTTCCTGGGCTGCCCTAATGATGTCAACGGGTCGGGTGGCGAGGCTCAGGCCGCCCAAGCTGGCGCGAGCGGCGGGATTCCAGCCTGGGCTGCGCTCCCCCGCTATGAACGGGAGCAAGGTCAGACCGTGGGCGTCGGGCGGCAGGGCGGCGGCCTCCTGGGACAGCGCCTGCCAGTCGCCCACGTTCAGGGTACGCCGCAGCCAGTCGAGCAGGTTGCCCCCCTCGGAGAGCGCCCCACCCAGCAGCGCAAGCTCCCGCGTGGCCCGGTAGCACCATAAGCCCTCCGGCACCTCCGGCACGTCGTATGTCACAATTACCCGCATGGCGCTGCTGGTGCCCACCTGCACCGCTACCCTGTCCTGCGCCCAGCCGCCGCTGCCCAGGTTGCTCGAAGCCCCGTCGCCCACGCAGGGGAACCAGGGCACGTCCCGCAGTTGGGGCCAGCGTTGCGCGAACTCCTGCCGCAGACCTGTGAAGGGAGTGTCCGCGTCCACCAGCGGCGGCAGGTTGTCCCGGTTGAGGCCGAGGTAGCCCAACCAGGCGGCGTCCCAATCGAGCGCATGCCGGTCGAGCAGCCCACTCCACGAGGCGACCGAAAGACTCTGCCCGGCCTCGCCGAACAGCCTCAAATAAAGCCAATCGCCCAGCGTAATCCAGCGGGCGGTGCGCTCGTACGCCTGCGGTATGGCCCGCCTGAGCCAGAGCAGCCGCGCGGGTAGGTAGGAGCTGTGGATGTAGCAGCCCGTGCGCTCGTGCACGGCCCGCTCGTCTACCATGTCCCGCAGTTGGGCGGCTTCCCCGGCAGAGCGGGTGTCCGCCCACGTATAAATGGGAGTAGTAGGGTGCCCCAGCGCGTCTATACCCAGGACGTTGGACACGAGGGAGCACATGCCCACGCCTCGTATCGCCCCGGCGTGCTCCCCCGACAGCGCCAGCGTCCTGTCAATCGCCTCAAAGATGCGCCCCAACAGGTACTCCGGCGCTATCTCCACTCCCCCGTCCGGCGTCACCCGCACGTCATAGGCAAGTTGGGCCTCGCAGCCCTGTACCTGCCCGCCCTCCGCCGTAAACAGGTTGGTCCGCAACGACGACGAGCCAACGTCTATGGCGAGCACCAATGGTGCCGTCTCGCCCTGTAACGAAGAAGGAGTAACCTGCATAGGCTGCATTATATCCCCATTTTGCAGTATGCTATGGTATAAATCTCAACTCAGCACTCAGCACTCGGCACTCGGCACTCCACATCATGAGACAATACCGCTGGCAACTAAAGGTGCGCAGTTACGAAGGGGATGCCTGGGGGTGCCTCTCCTCCTCGTGGCTGTTGCGCTACCTGGAGCACTCGGCGGTGATGGCCGCCGCCGACGCAGGCTACGGCTCGCGGTTCCACGAAGAGAACCGTTCGGCCTGGGTAATCCGCCGCATGACCTTGCTCATGCCCAACCTCATACGCCTCGCCCAGGACCTTGAGATAGTCACCTGGATATCCCACTTCGCACGGGTGCGGGGCGGGCGCGAGTACCGCGTGTTCGACACTTCGGGCGACCTGCTTGCCACGGGCATCGCCGAATGGGTCTACATGGACCGGGTGACCCTCACGCCCCTCGCCATCCCACCCGATACCACTATAGCCTTCGACGTGCCGGGCGCACCCCTCGGCAACTACGACCCGCCCGCGCTCGAACCGCCCGATGACGTTGAAAGCTGGGAGCACAGCACGAGCCGCACGGCTTGCTGGCACGAATGCGACTCGATAGGTCACATAAACAACGCCGTCTACGCCGGGTGGCTGGACGACGCCATGTTCGCGGCTGTGGAGGCGCAGGGCGTCAGCCTGGTGGAGCAACGAGAAAAGGGCTTGAGGCTCGGCGGCGCGTACTACAAGCTCGACTACAAGCGAGCCGCCCTCCCCGGCGACGAACTGACCGTCACCACCCAGCTTGAACGGCAATCAGGCCCAAGCTACGGGGTCGCGCAACGCATCCTGGCCGCCGACGGCAGCCCCCTGCTGACCGCCAGCAGCATCTACACCTGGCAGAGCGTCAGGTAGCTACTTCCGCCCGTACACGATCTCGACGCCCAGCAGCCCCAGGCTCACCTTATGGGGATCGGGCAATTCTGGGTGCCACTCGAAACGGTTGCGCTCGAAGTACTGCACGGTATAAAGCTTACCATCCGTAGCCGAGACCTCCTCGAACGGTTCGCTTATAGGGTAGCCGTAGACCGGCAGACCCCCGTGAGCTTCCCAGTATGAGAGGAACTGAGGTAGTACGTTATGCCGAGTCTCAGGAAAGTACCGGACGCTACCGTCGTCCCACTGAGATGCCGGTCTGAAGGGCTGCTCTTGTCTGCGCCCCTGCGTAACCTCGTGCCCCAGCAGGCCCAACAGCACGTCGTGGGGCGGCGCGTTCTCGGGGTGGTGCTCGAAGCGGGCGCGCTCGAACCACTGCACCGTGTAGGTCTTGCCGTCCGTGGGGCTGACCTCGCGGTACTCCTCAGTCAGCGGGTAGCCAAATTGCGAGAGGCCGCCGTGCCGCTGCCAGTAATCGCGGAAAGCGCCACGTAGTGTGTGCCCCACGGCGGCAAAGTAGGTCACGTTAGGGTCTTTAGGGTCGGGCACCTGCGCCGTTGGGTACTGCCTGGGCTGGCGGGTAGCTACGGCGGTCAGGCCGGGCGTGGGACTTGGAAAGGGTTGGCTGCCGTAGCCGTAGCTCAACACCAGGCCGTCGGTGCCCACCGCCAACGCCTGCCCCGACTCGACCATGCTGACATCCAGCAACTCGCCCCTCGCGTGACCGGGTAAGGTCTCGTTGCTCCACAGGCCGGACCTGTAGCTGAAGACGAGCGGCCTCCTTATATCCTCAGGGGCTGTCGCGTTCACGTTGTCCCTGTAGTGCCCCACCGCCAGGCCGCTGTTGGCATCTGTGAAGTAGACGTTACTGAGAAAAGCGTTGGTCTGCGGGGGCAGGTTGTAGTTGGCGACGGGGTTATCGGGCAGCACCCGCTCCCACCGGCCATTGATGCGGTGCGCGACGTACGGCCTGGAGACGCAAATTGCGCATATGCCGCTGCGGCTACCCACCGCCCACGCCTCCTCAGCGTTGATGGCCCGCACGCCAAAGAAGGTGCCGTAGCAGGTGGTGTCGGGGCAGGCAGGCAGCGGTGGCTCTTGCACCCACGCCCCACCCTCGAAGCGCCAGATGCCGCGCTGTCCCACCATCCAGCCGCCGCCTTGCGTCAGGTGCAGGTCGTAGATGGCGCCGTTGCCCAGGACGGCGTTAGCCACCTCCCAGGTGCCCTGCTTGTAGTGCAGGAGCATCGGGTAGGACTCGGCACCAACACTCGGTATGGTCCAGTGCCCGCCGACCCAGCCCTCTTCGCCGTTGCCGAGCATCTGTATCGTCGTGAGGTCGGCCCTGGGGCGGTCGTCGGGCAGCGGTATCGCGTCGCCCATCTCCTTGATGCTCACGACGTTGCGGCCGTCCGTGGTTATGCGCAAGATGGTCTCAACGTCGCCCACCGCCCACAACTCGGTGTTGCTGACCGCTACAACCGCGTTCAGGGTGGCTTTGTAAGTCTTGCTGGACACCGAGCGCCATACGCCGTTCAAAAACTGGTAGTGGACGATGATGCCGCCCTTGCCGTACTGCCCGCCCACGGCCCAGGCTTCATCGGGGCCCGTCATGAAGACGCTCTTGAGGTGGTACCCGGCGGCGGCAGGATCGAACACCTGCGCCCACACAAGCCGAGAGGGCTGGGGAGTGGCCTGGGCGTGGGCACCTAGCACGGTGCCGACCAGGGCGACCACCAGCAAGAAAGTAATAGCGACCAGGATGCCGAGTTGCTTTAGACGCGTCATAGAGGTACTCCGCGAGGGTGTCTAAAGTTGAGACGAAGCACCGTCAATGGGGTTTCGCGGCCATGTACGTAGCAACGGGTAAAACAAAACTCCGAACCGTCCTTGCGGACCGTCCGGAGCTTGTTTCCCTCAGCTATTAGAACCGAAGCTCAAATCTCTGAAGTGGCTTCAGTATAGAGGATGTTCCGGCCCCGGTCAATCGTCCCAAGGCCGGGTTTTGCACATCCCGCCGCGTCGCGGAAGGGCGGGGCTAGCTTTAGACTGAAAGGTGTGCCGGACGCGCTTTGTCGAGCGTCCGGCGAAGTTGCGAATGCTAAATGCTACTAGCGGCCGCCGCCCCCACCTGAGGAGCCACTGCCCATGCTGCCACCGCCGCCGGTGGAGCCGCCACCTCCCATGTCAGAGCCGGTAGCGCCGCCCGAGCCTCCGCCCATGTCGCCACCTAAGCCCCCACCGCTCATTCCGCCGCCGGACATGCCACCGGTGCCGCCACCGCCCGTCATGCCACCGCCGGACATACCGCCCATGTCGGTGCCGCCGGTGCTGGTGCCGCCCATGCCGCCGGCATTGCCGCCACCCATGACCCCGGAGTTGGAGCCGGTCGAGCCCATGCCGCCGGACATGCCGCCCATGGAACCACCGCCCATGTCGCTGCCGCCGGTGCTGGTGCCTCCCATGCCTCCCATGCCGCCCATGTCGTCACCCATACCACCGGACATACCGCCGGTGCTGGTGCCTCCCATGCCGCCCGACATGCCGCCCATGTCGTCACCCATGCCACCGCCGGTGCTGCCAGCGCCGCCCGACATGCCGCCGCCCATAGAGTCGCCCATGTCGCTGACACCGGCATCGCTCATGCCGCCCATGTCATCCATGGAGCCGCCACCGCCGGACATTCCACCACCGGACATACCGCCGGTGCTCTCCCCGGAACCCATGCCGCCGGACATGCCGCCGCCCATGCCACCGGAGCCTCCCATGTCGTCCATCGAGCCGCCGCCCATGCCACCGCCGGTGCTGCCACCGCCGCCCGACATGCCGCCGCCCATAGAGCCTCCACCACCACTCATACCGCCGCCGGTCGAGCCGCCCATGGAGCCTCCACTCATATCACTTGAACCTGTGTCGCCGCCCATGTTGCCGGCGCCACCCATGTTAGAAGATCCGCTCGCGCCCATGCGCATGTCACCCATATCGTCATCGCGATTGCTCATTCTTGCTCACTCCTTCGGGCCTCATTGCCCAGTAGTGTTGGTTGTGTTGGTCGTCCGGGCTGGTCCTCCGCGACAAGGCCTCCCGGTGTTGCGGCCCATGCTTTCCACGCACCGCACCGTTAAAGGGAAGCATAAGACGTGCCAGACAGGGCCAAGGCCGCCCGAGCAAAGGGTCAGGGCCTCGTAAATAGCCCCGGTAAGAGGAGGAAAGGGGGAAGTCAGCGAGCAATCGACAAGCAGGGGGTTAAACAGAAAACCCAGACAATCCGTGAGGACCATCTGAGTCTCTGTTCCTCCGCTGTTACCAGCGAACTGATAACCTCGAAGTGAGATGAGTATATCAGCGGCGCAAGGGGGAGTCAATGGGATGATGAGCGAGTTATCCACATACTGCCGCTTGTAGGAAAGGTGTTATGCAAAGGCGCTCTTTACCGGCTGGCGGCCACTACCGTAGCGGCGGGCAGCACCATAACAGGCTGCTTCCACCAAGTCAATTAACGAAGGCGAGATAACCAGGGACATAAGAGGTTACAAGAGTATTACGGTCGCGGGGTATTGATAAGAAAGCAAAGTTAAACAGAAAACCCAGACAATCCGTGAGGACCATCCGGGTTTCTGTTTCTCCCAGTCCGCCGGGCGAACCGACGTACCAGAAGTAGCGTCAGTATAGGGGCCTTGCGTGGGGGAGTCAATCCCTCAATCAGCAAAGTTTTCCACATCCAAGCGGCTGTTGGAAGGGCGGCATACTACGAAACCGGCAGAAGACTTTGTCCGTTCGGAACTATGCACAAATTATGAAGGAGACCCAAGTGACCGCACCAATCATCGAGGATGGCAGGTGGCGGTGGAACGGGATTCCGAGTGAGGAATAGCTATGATCATCAGGGTAGTTGCCTGGGTACTGGCGTTACTGCTTACCGTGGTAATAGCCTCGTACGCTATGCTGGTGGTCGGACCTTTTATTCGGCACGGTCTATTCTTCAGGTCTGAGGAACTATACGGTGGCTTTTTCGACCCGAAAGGACTGTCCCCATACGATTGGTTCAGCCTCGACTTCCGCTACACCCTGATGGAATTCGCCTTGCTCCTCCACAAGATCGTCGCCGGTATCCTTCCAGTAATCGCCGTCGCTTTGCTAGTTCTCCTCTTTGCGCGTCCAGCCGCCTTCTCCAGGCGAGAAACGTTAGCCTTCTACTTCATAGCAATGTTGTCATTGCTGCTATTTTGTGCTGCCTGGAGCCTCTTACAAATGACACCGGCGTGGCTCCTGGACTGAACAAGCAAACGAGCACGCACTTTGTCGTACGTGCTCGTTCGGTTTGCCCCTGACAGAGAGCCAGGGGACCTGCTATCTGTTCCTGCTGGTCAGCTTGCGAACAACTACGAGGGCAAGCACGCCCAAGCCGATACGGGCCAACTTGTCAGCCGCCTGGTACTTAGGCGTACGCCAACCACCCGATGAGCTAACGGGGGTGTCGTGCAGGGGCTGGTCAAGGTTGTGGTGCCCCTCCGACTCTGGGATGTCGCTCAGTATGGTAGGCCGCCGCACCGCACCGAGCAGCTTGTCGAGGAAGGCCGGGGCGAGGATGTTGTTCAGGTTGAACATAACCCCGGCAGGCCCGGCGTAAACGTCGCGCTTGGGCGACTCGGCGGTCTTCTCTATCGCCTGCGCCACTTCAGCGGCTGGGTAAATCGGGGGTGCGGGTTTGGGCATCACCCCTTCCGTGGTGAGCGCGTTCTGGTAGAGGGGCGTGTCGATGCTCGCGGGCATCAGTATGCAAAGCTCGATGCCGCTGCCCTCTAGCTCCGAGCGCACCGCCTGGCTGAAGCCGTTCAACGCCGACTTGGAGGCGGAATAGATCGACATTAGTGGCAAGGGCCGTTGCGCCGTCACGGAGGTGACATTGATGATGGTGCCGCTCCCCTGCTCGCGCATGATGGGCAGCACAGCCTTGACTCCGTGCACCTCACCCCAGAAGTTGATGTCGAACAACGTGCGCGCATCCTCAAGCTCGATATTCTCGAACTCGCCCACGATGAGCACCCCCGCGTTGTTCACCCAGGTGTCGATGCGCCCGTACTGCTCGACCGCTGCGCTAGCCAGGGCCTGCACCTCGCTGTAGACCGACACGTCCGTGGGCACCGAGGTAGCCTCGCCGCCTTCCGCGCGTATCTCCTCTACCAGGTCGTCCAACACCTCGTCCCGCCGTGCCGCCACGACCACTTTAGCGCCGCGCTTCGCCAGCCGCAAAGCCGTCTCCCGCCCGATACCCGACGACGCCCCGGTAAGCACGACCACCTGCTGGTCCAATGGTTTCGCCATAATGTCCACCCCCAAAGATAAGTAACACGTAACGCGTAACGCGTAACGCGTAACGCGTAACACGTAACACGTAACTCGTAATTTGCACTGTGCCTGCCAACGAGTTACGTGTTACGTGTTACGCGTTACGTGTTACCAATTAGTAACTAGTGTGCTGCTGCGCCGTCTGCCCGATGCCTGCCGAGATGCCTTCGGCGTTCATGGCCGTTTCGAGCAGTATGGGCAGGCTCTGCTCGACCATCTGGGCGGTGCGCTGTTCCTGCTGCAAGTTCTGCTGGAGCAGGCTGACGATTTGCGTCTGGCCCATGAGCTGCGCGCCCACGATGAGGCCCTTATAGGCCGAGATCTCGTAGTGCTCCACGCGGGCTGCCGCGTTGGCTATGGCTACGTCGCGCACGCCGCTGGCACCCGCCGTCTCGCGCAGGCCCTTCTGCCCCTCGCTGACAATGCCTTTGGCCCCATCGCACATGACGCGCTCAGGCTTCTGGCCCAATACGGCGTACACCTGCTCGATATTGGCGATCTGCTGGCGGGTCTCCTCGATATGGGTGCTGATCATCTGGCGCAGGGTGCCGTCGTTCGCGCCCTGGAGCATTTCTTCCTGGCCCTTCAGGAACTGGTGCTCGGCGTCGTAGATGTCACCCAACTCGTGTAGAAAAAGCTCGTTGATGCTGTTGATGTTTGCCACTTTGCAACTCCTCTCGAAATCCGGTTCTCGGTTCTCGCGTCAATGCTGTTGCCCGTGCCCTCCTGGGGAATTTATGTATCCGGGCGCAATACCTGAGTGCAAAGTGCATGCCAGATAGAGGGGCTGGCAGGGGATGGCCTGAAATCTAGCGGCCATAGAGACGTGCAAAGGGAAAGCAGAGGATGCAGGCACAAGAGGAGCTTAAACAGAAAACCCGTACGATCCGTGAGGACCATCCGGGTCTCTGTTTCTCCGAAACTTCCGGCGAACCGTCCGTCTCGAAGTGGTTTGAGTATAGCTGCTACCACAATGGGAGTCAATAGCCGCTTGTATGAGTTTTCCACATCCAACCGGCAGTTGGAAGGAGACATAATATTTTGGCCCAAGCTACACAATTCTACTTGCGTCAGCCTGCAACTAGGAAAGCAGCGACCACACTCCCCCCTGTCATCCTGAACGCAGTGAAGGATCTCAGATGCTACTCCTGGCACCACGCGGAACTCACAGCAACTATGCTCCCCAACGTCCAACAGCATCCCTACTCACCTTCTTGAGATCCTTCGCTACGCTCAGGATGACAAGGGGGAAGGTGGTTCTGCAATTCAGCTATTGGGGCTACTCTAGAGGCTACTGCCGGGCGGGGCCAACCGTACTCGACGGCCATGTTTCCTGCCCAACTACGTGCCCGGCGTGAGTAGCTAAACATGCGTAGCCAACATGGGCCAGGCTCGCTGTCTTGACACCCCCTATACCGGTTGCTATACTTGCCAGGGTTACCTTAACCACCAGGTACACTCATGGTGAATGATTGCGGGCTATTAATTGTGGGCTGAGAAGGTAGCTTTTACCGCACGCGCAGCCCCAGGACCGCACACAAATTATGCGTATACGCCATAAGATACTCCTCGGATACCTGGCGTTCATCGGCTCAGCCGTCGTCCTCATCGGCTTCTTCCTGAGCAATCTCGGTGACATCAACAGTCGTTACGCCGACCTGATGAAGAACGACCAACGTATCCTGCTTCTCCTCAACAGCCTTCGCTCCGGCGTGCAAAGGCAGATTGTCACCGTGCGTACCTTCGAGGACATCCGGGACCTGTCGCTGCAATATGAGTTCATAGACGCGCGCAAGGAGCAGACCAAGGCCCTAGAAGCAATCGAGCCTCTACTCGTGAAGCCGCAGGACCAGGAGACGATGGAAATCGTCAAGGTCTCCCTGGAGCGATACAACGAAATCGCCACGCAGATAATGACCTTCCCCAGTCCGCCGGTCAACAACACCAACGCTATTACTGCCACGAATGGCGTCGATAGCACCGGCTCCTACTCAAGCACCAACACAGCCTCCGCGCTCGCCAACCAGGCGTTGAACCTCAAGCAACAGATGGAAAGCGAGACCGCGCGCCTCAACCTCCTTAACGACTTGCAGGGCTTTATTGTCAGGAAGACCGGCGAGGTAGAACAGGCCACTCTCGCGCTGGACATGCGCGTGGAAGAGGTGTCCACGCAGGTGCTGTTGCTGTCGCTGCTGGGCGGCTTGGGCGCGCTGATAGGGGCCATGCTGCTCACCGAAAGCTTCACCGGCCCCCTCCGGCGGCTCATGCGCAACATCCAGGGCATATCCTCCGGCGACCTGCATACGGCTGTGGCGGTGCGTTCCAGGGACGAGATAGGCGAGCTTGCGGGCGTGCTCGAGACTATGCGGCAGCGGCTGGCTCATACCGGCGCCGAGAACGCCGACCTGCTCACCAACGCCCGCGAAGAGGCCGAAAAGCTGGCGCGGACGCGGCACGACCTGGAGGTCGCCAACGCCGAGTTGCGGGAAGCCCTGGCCGTGGAGTCCGAGGCCCGCAAGCGCATCGAGGAGATCGACCGGCTCAAGGCCGAGTTCACCAGCATGATCTCGCACGAGCTGAAGACCCCAGTGTCCTACGTCTACAACTACGCGGGCGCGCTCAAGGAGCACAACAACAGCCTCAACGACGGCCAGCGCACCGAGTTCCTCACCGCCATACAAGGCGAAGCTCAACACCTGCTCACCCTGGTGGACGACATCATGGCGATATCGCTGCTGGAGTCGGTGGGCCTCACGCACCGCTTCGTGGAGACCGACCTGCGCAAGCTGACCGACTCGGTGGTGAAGGACCAGCAGCTTACCACCCGCAGGCACACCGTCACGGTCAAAGGCCCGGACAACCTGCCCGTGCGCGCCGACCCGACGCGCCTCAAGCAGGTGCTGAACAACCTTATCTCCAACGCTATCAAATACTCCCCGCAGGGTGGCCCTATCGAGGTGCGACTGCGCGCCAACACCGCCGACGGCACTGCTATCGTGTACGTGCGCGACCACGGCATCGGCATAGACCCGCAGGACGTGCCCAAACTGTTCGACCGCTTCATGCGCATCCAGCGCAAGGAGACGATGGCGATACCGGGCAGCGGCCTCGGCCTCTACATAGCCCACCACATCGTGCAGGCGCACGGCGGCACCCTCACGATTGAACCCGCGCCGGGCAAGGGCACCATCGCCCAGATAACGGTGCCTCTCATTCACACCGCCCAGGAAGAAGCAGAGCCGGAAGTCGACGATGTCGAAGGGGCGGTGGCAACTGCGGCAGAGGCCGAGCCGAGGAAGAACGGCAGGCCACACCGAGTCGAGAGCAACGGCGCGCAAAGAAACAACGGCGACGGCAGCCACGAGTCGAACGGCAACGGGGTGGGCACCAGCAGGAAGAACGTCAGGATCACCAACAGCGATACCGGCACCCACACTATAATCGTTGTGGACAAAGACCCCGCTACGCACGATGTAGCCAACGCCGAGGAAGTTGCCACCACGAAAGCTAAATAAGGAATCTACCGCATGAGCAAACCGACAGGTTGGGAAGAAGCAGTTGTAGAAGGCAGCCCGGACGGCGCGGACGATAAGCCTTCGCGGGAAGGTCCAATCCGCGTAGTTGTGGTAGACGACCAGCCGGTGTTCACCGAGATGCTGGCGCACGTGCTCGGTAATAAGGACGGCATCGAAGTGGTAGGCATGGCCTTCACGGGCGACGAGGGCCTCAAGCTGGCGCTGGAGGCCAAGCCCGACGTGCTGCTGGTGGACTACCATATGCCCGGCCTGACTGGCCTGGAAGTGATCCAGCACCTCAGGGCGGCGGGCGAAAACACCACCGTGGTAGTGCTCACAGCCGACACGGACGAAGCCATCATGGCCGAGGCTATTGCCGCGGGCGCGGCGGGCTACATCACCAAGCAGCAGGCGCTGGGCGAGGTGGAGCAGGCGGTGCGCACGGCCTCCGAAGGCGAGCCTGTAGTGCCCGCGTTCATGATCCCCCGCATCCTGTCGCACTTCCACAAACAGCAACAGCGCGAGCAGCAAGCCGAGATGTTACGCGAGAAGCTGTCGGCCCGCGAAATCCAGATACTGGAGCAGCTAGCCAGGGGCGCGAGCAACGATGAGATAAGCGAAACGTTCGTGCTCAGCCCCAACACGGTGCGCACCCACATCCAGAACGTCCTCAAGAAGATGGGCGTCCACTCCAAGCTACAAGCCACCACCCTGGCCCTGCAACTCGGCATAATTACCATGCCCAAAAGCTAGAGGACAATTCTTAATTCTTAATTCTTAATTGCTGCTCCTGCATCAGCCGATTAAGAATTAAGAATTAAGAATTAAGAATTAAGAATTAAGAATTGCCATGCTCTCTGACGTTCAGCAGTTGAAGCACGAAGCGGCCTTGCGCGCGGTGGAGTACGTGCGCGAGGGGATGGTCGTGGGGTTGGGGACGGGGTCTACCGCCACCTTCGCGGTGCGGGAGATTGGCAGGCGCGTGGCTGAGGGCCTGGGTATCAGGGGCGTGCCGACATCAGAGAGGACCGCCGCCCTTGCCACGGAACTGGGGATACCACTCGTCTCGCTGGAAGACGTAGAGGGGATTGACCTCACCATTGATGGCGCTGACGAAGTTGACCTCTCTACTCTCAACGTCATCAAGGGCCTGGGCGGGGCGTTGCTACGGGAGAAGCTGGTTGCTATTGCTACCTCGGAGGTAGTCCTGATCGTGGATGAAAGCAAGGTGGTGCCGCAGTTGGGCGACCATACTCCGCTGCCCGTGGAAGTTGTGCCATTTGCCTGGAGCCGCACCTGCTCCACTCTGCACGCCCTCGGCTGCACCACCGAACGCCGTACCCGAGAGGACGGCGAGCCATACATCACCGACTCCGGCAACTACCTCATCGACTGCCGCTTCCAGGGCATCCCCGACCCAGCATCCCTGGGCGAGCAGATAAAGAGCATCACCGGTGTGGTGGACCACGGCTTGTTCCTGGGCATAGCCCGCCGCGTGATAGTGGCTAGCTCAGACGGCATCAAGGTCGTAGAGCGATAAGCCAACCTGGCCACTTCATCGCAGCCATACGCCTTGCCGCGTGACGCTGTCCCTACCGTCACAGCCCCTCAATCGCGGGACCATATTCCCCCTGTCATCCTGAGCGTAGCGAAGGATCAGCCCCGCAAGTTTGACTGTCACCACTCAGGCACAGGGTTCCTAAAACCGTTAGCATCCCCAGTGTTGTAGACTCTGACCTACCCACCTGATCCTTCGCTACGCTCAGGATGACATAGGGGGCTTTGGGCCTGTCCGCTCAACATGAGAAGCTAGCCACCAGGGCAAGCGGTACGCCTAATGTGAATTCACCCCTCGCTCGTAGAGGATAGCACCTCATCCTCGTCCGGCTCTATGTCTACGTCCTCCTCATCCACGTCCTCACTTTCAGCCGCATCACGACCTGCCCCACGCTCTACGCCTGCAATTACTACAACGTACTCGCCCCGCGCCTTGCCGGATGACACGCCCTGCATCAGCGATGATATAGTGCCCCGGTCCACCGTTTCGTGCAGCTTGGTCAGTTCGCGGGCCAGGGCGGCGGGACGGTCGCCGTACACTTCCAGGGCGTCGCGCAGGAACGCTTCTATGCGGAACGGGCTTTCATAGAAGATGAGGGTATGGGGCGACTCGCGGTCGATGCCGAAGAAGCGGCGTCGCGGGCCGGGCTTGCGCGGCGGGAAGCCCCGGAAGGTGAAGCTGTGCACCGGCAGCCCCGACAGCACCACCGCCATGACGAACGCGGCAGCCCCCGGCAGCATAGTCACCTCTATACCGGCCTCGACTGCTCGCCTGACCAGCGTGAAACCGGGGTCGGAAACGCCCGGCGTGCCCGCGTTGGTGACCACCGCCACCGACTTGCCCTCCTGCAACAGGCCCACTATCTGCGCCCCGGCCCGCGCCTCGTTGTGCTCGTGGAAGGCCACCTGCGGCTTCTGTATGCCGAAGTGCTTGAGCAGCAGCCCCGTCTTGCGGGTGTCCTCGCTGGCGACCACGTCCACGATGCGTAGCGTGTCGAGAGCGCGCAAGGTAATGTCTTGCAGGTTGCCGATGGGCGTCGCCACCAGGTAGAGCATTTTCGAGCCTCACGTATAAGATGGCTACAGTATAACGCCAACCACCAGAGTAAAGAGGGAATGCATACCATCATGCAGCCGCTGTACCGGACGCACAGGACCAAACCCCCTTCTGTCATCCTGAGCGCAGCGAAGGATCAGTAGCCCGTTCTTGATAGCCGGTTGACAACACATCAGGTGGCCCTCGTCATTTCGAACGAAGTGAGAAATCTCGTCCTTCACCCCACCGCAACCATGTTCTCCTGGGACTCTTTGGCTGTAGGGGAGGTGGAACTTGGGTGCTGAGGGACGAGATTTCTCACTCCGTTCGAAATGACAAGGTGGGAACTC
>JALZHI010000087.1 GCA_030913985.1 Chloroflexota bacterium
CTGGTGACTGGGACGAAGTCGTAACAAGGTAGCCGTAGCGGAAGCTGCGGCTGGATCACCTCCTTTCTAGGGAGTTCTACTCGTTCTTTACTCGGTTCGCTGAGTATACGAGTGATCCCAGGTCAACCCGTTCTTACTCTACCTGGCGCAAGTCAGGCGGGGGTGCCTTGCAGAGGCACAACCGGTAAGCGCGGTCACCTGCCGGACGGTCAGAACATTCGTAACCCAATGAATGCCTGACACAGTCCAAAACCTTGAACTGATATCTCTGTTCTCGGAAATGTGCTCTCTCCACTCTTCAGTTGGATAAGGCCTGAAAAGTACCTGATGATTTCATCAGGTACTTTTTTATTTGCCTGTATTCGGCATCTGCCCTTGCTCAGAGCCTGCCGGCCCCAAAGGGAGGTCGTAAGGTTAGTAGCATTCGCACAGGTGGAACAGGTGGATCGTACCTACAATTCAGGTATACTACCATGCACAGTCTGAAGTGTAACGCTTGCACCTGGTAGATGTTGCTTCTACCTTGTAGTTTTGGGGTACGTAACGATGAGAAGCGTCTCGGCCAGAACGTTGGGCCGGTTGTTCCTGTCCCTGCTCTTGCCTGTGCGTGTTATAGTAGCTGCTTTGTTAATGCTTCTTATGGCTACTTTGCTGGCCTCTGAGATCGGCCCGCGTGCTTATGCGACTTCAAGCACCGGCATTGCGTCTGCGGGTGCCGGTCAACATACGGCCTCTGTTGCAGGGGGCACGTGCGAGGGGTGGCGTATTGTTGATGTTCCTCCTCCAGCTAACGCCGGGCTGTCCAGCTTGCTTGATGTGTTCGCAGCGGCCCCTGATGATGTTTGGGCTGTGGGTTTCACTGATCTTATTGACCACTCTGATCCTCTTATTGAGCATTGGGACGGGCACAGTTGGACTATTGGCCCTAACCTTTCCCTCGGAGAGGAGACAAATGTGCTCGCCGCTGTTGATGGAGCGTCGCCCACTGATGTTTGGGCTGTAGGTCGCTATGGACCGATATCAGACTATGCTGCTGAGGCGACACTTATCGTGCATTGGGATGGCTCAGCCTGGAGCCATATACCCAGTCCCAACCCCGACTTCAGGGGGAGTTATCTCTCAGACGTTGTAGCTCTTAGTGCCAATGACGCGTGGGCCGTCGGCGCTACATTCATGGCGTCAGGGCAACAAAAGACTCTCATACTCCACTGGGATGGCGTCACTTGGAGTGTTGTACCCAGTCCTAACTATGCCACGGGTGGCCCTCATAGTAACTACCTCACGGCTATATCGGCATCCGCGCCCGACGATATCTGGGCCACCGGTTCATACTATGATGGTGCAATTTCTTACTGGCGGTCGCTCCTATTGCACTGGGACGGTTCAGCCTGGAGCCTCGTTCCGGACCCGCCCAACCAAGCCACCTACAATTCTCCGCTGGATATAACTGCCCTATCCGAAACGGACGTCTGGACGGTCGGTTTTAGTCACAACGGTAATGGCGAGGACCGTCCTATGGTGCAGCACTGGGATGGCGAAGATTGGAGCCTTGTGCAAGCTGCCTCTACCAACTTGACCGCTAGCCTGAAGGGTATTGATGCTCTTTATGCCGAGAACATATGGGCCGTTGGCAGCCGGGTAGAGCCATCCAACCCTTATTTGCACCGGACGTTGATAGAACGCTGGAATGGCGCTTTCTGGAGCGTAGTACCCAGCCCCAATATGTTTAATGGCGAGTATAACGTTTCGACTGTGTTGGAGTCTGTGGATGCCCTTGCCCCTAATGACATATGGGCTGTTGGATCGTATTTCCAGGGCGGGGGTGCTAGCGCCGGAGAGCCTGTGTGGCCGTTCGCTATGCACTACAGCCCAGGCTCTTGTGCAACTGCCACACCCATTCCAACCACCACGCCCACGCGTACGCCGGTCCCTGCGGCAACGGTCGTGGGCTGTGGTCTGGAGTTCGAAGATGTACCCCCCGACAGCACCTTCTACCCTTATGCTCGCTGCCTGACGTGCCAGGGTAGCATAAGTGGCTATGAGTGTGGCTGGGCCAATCCGGTGACGGGGGAACGCGAGCCTTGCAGTGCAGGCAGAAAGCCCTACTTCCGCCCCAGCAATCCTGTCAGCCGAGGCCAGATCGCCAAGATGGTATCACAATCCTCAGGCTTCAACGAGCCTGCCGGCGAGCAGATATACGAGGACGTGCCACCTGGCAGTACCTTCTACGATTTCGTGCAGCGGTTGAGCCGGCGAGGAGTTATGTCGGGCTATCCGTGCGCGCAGGTTCCGGCGGAACCATGCGTACCACCCGCCAACCGCCCTTACTTCAGGCCGGACGCCCTGGCAACAAGGGGACAGATCTCCAAGATCGTATCGAACGCTGTCGGGTTTGATGAAGAGCCTACCACCCAGAAGTTTGAGGACGTGCCGCCAACGAACCCCTTCTACATATGGGTGGAAAGGTTGGCTAGCAGGCACATTATGGGCGGGTACCCCTGTGGCTCCATTGATGAAGAACCTTGTGTCGCGCCTGACAACAGGCCATACTTCCGCTATGGCAGGATGGTCACAAGGGGGCAGGCCGCCAAAATAGTGGCAAATACCTTCTTCCCTTACTGTGACCAGGCTACGCCCACACCCACTATTTCCGCCACCTCGCTCGGTGCTGTCACGCCAACTGTTACTCCCAGCACCCCGCGCAAGCTCCGTTGATCTACAAATTGAGGTGGCGGTGGCCTGCCCGAGAACGGCACCGGAAATCGGGAATCAGCAAGGATAGCAATACCGCACCAGCACAAGTCGCAGGTGTTCCCTGCGACTTGTGCTGGTGCGCCCGTCTCTGGTATAATTTACGGGCTACGGGCCTGTAGCTCAGTTGGGAGAGCATCGCATTTGCATTGCGGGGGTCAGGAGTTCGAGTCTCCTCAGGTCCACATGAAAGAACAGCTCAGATAAGCATCTGAGCTGTTTTTGTTTGCTACCATACTGCCTATACCTCGCACAGGATACACCAGTACCCCAGAGCGAATAAACGGCGCACCAGCGAGCAGCGCTGCTGCGTGCTAGTACCCCTCACCCGTATCTTCCGCCAGGGGGAGCGCGAAGTAGAAAGTGCTGCCCTGCCCCTGGCGCGACTCCACCCAGATGCGCCCGCCGTGCCGCTCCACTACGCTGCGGGCGAGGAACAGCCCCAGGCCCAGCCCGTTGCGGGGGCGGGAGCCTGCGTTGGTAGCGCGATAGAACCGCTCGAACACCTTACTCTGCTGGTCGTGGGGCACACCTACCCCGTAATCGCGCACCGCCGCCACCGCCTCGGCCCCACTAGCGCTTATGCTGACCTCCACCGGCTCGTCCTCCGGCGCGTATTTCAGCGCGTTCTCCAGGAGGTTTTGCAGCACTACTTGCAGTTGGTCGCGGTCGCCATTCACCAGCACCGGGTTGGCGGGGAAGTCTAGCTTTATCTCCCGCGCTGGAGCCAACAGGCGCATGCTGTAGGCCACTTTGGACGCCAGGCTGCTCAGGTTGAACGTCTCCCGGTGCATCGGCAGCACGTCCCGCTCGATGCGAGAGACGTCCACGAGGTCGTTCACCAGCCGCACGAGGTGGTTCACCTGCTGGTGGATCACCTCCAGGAAGTGCTTGTTCTTAGGGTTAGCGGTGAGGTCGGTGTTGCGCAGCAGTAGCTCGGTATAGCCCTTGATCGAGGTGATGGGCGTGCGCAACTCGTGGGAGGCAAGGGTGAGGAAGTTGTCCTTCTGCCTCTCAATCTCCATCCTGCCTGTCACGTCTACCACGGCGCTGACCATGCCGATGATTTCGCCGGAAGCCTCGGCCCGTACAGGGCGATAATAAACATCATAGTAGAGCGGGTGGTTCCCCGCGGGGGGCCTGACCTCTATGTTCTTTTCGTCTATGCTCTCCCCGGCAAGCACCCTCCGGTGTATGTGCTCGCGCGCTCGTGCCGATTCCCGGAGGTCGTACAACACCTTACCGATGGCGGTAGTGCCGTCCAGGAATCCCCACTGGGCGTAAGTGGAGTTCATGTTCAGGATGCGCATGTCGCAGTCGAAGTAGGCAAGGCCCACCGGCGTGGCCTCGATGATGGTTTCCAGGATGGCGTTGCTGGCTTCTACCGCCTGCCGGGCGCGTACCTTCTCGGTAACGTCGATGCTTATGCTGCTGGCCCCCGTAACTTTGCCGTCGGCGTCGACTATCGGCAGTATCGAGCCGTCCACGTACATGCCCTGCGGGTGGTTGGCGTCGCTGTAGTACCACTCGTGGAATAAAACCGGCTCCCCGGTGGCAAGTACCTTGTCCACACTCTTCTGCACGTCGGGTGACACAGGGTAGTCCTCTATCTCATCGAAGCGGCGGCCCAGCACAGCCTCCCCTGGGATGTGGTAGCGCCTCGTCCAGCAGTCGTTGACCAGCGTGAGGTGCCCGCCCGAGTCCAACACGATCATCGACACGTCGATGTTGTCTATCAGGGCGGCCAGGGTGCGCCGTTGCGCCTCTAGCTCCTGCGACTGCTTCATACAGTCATCGGAAAGGCGCTTGCATTCCAGGGCGAGACCTATGGAGCGTTCCAGCATGTAGCTGCTCGCGTGCTCTTTGATTAGGTAGTCTTGCGCGCCTTGCTGTATGGCGGCGAAAGCCAGCGCCTCGTCGTCGGCGCTGCTGAGGATGACGACGGGCACTTCAGGGGCATGGGGTTGCAGTAGGGTGTAAGTGGCGAGGCCCGAACTGTCGTGCAGCGCCAGGTCCAGCAAGACCACCTGTACGCGCTCGCTGGCGAGGCATTGTGTGGCTTCGGCCAGTGTGGTGACGTGGAGCACCTGGTACTGGCCGGGGGCCTGGACGAGCCGCGACTGTAGCAGGTCGGCCTCCGCCCGGTCGCTCTCGACGAGGAGCACCTTCGTAGCAGAGGTATCCGTCTCTACGGTGCCGTCTGCGGACGCGTCTGGGTTTGGGGATGTCTTGGTGGTCAACTTAAGAGACGCTGCGGACCTGGAGTTGCCTCGGGCCTTACTCATACTACGTTTGCTTCCTGCGGGCTAGTGGCGAACACTAGCGGCGTGGTACGTGTCACCGTAAGCAACGTACCCTCTGTCCACAACACGCGGAACCACACCAGCTACATAACAACAGGGGAGCAAATCCCCGGTAAGTAATAGGTAGGCGTAGCTGGTGCGGGCTAGTTTATTCAGTCAAGCGCTTCGGCCATTATAGCACAAGTTAGCTGATATATTCCGCTGGATTTGGAATCTGCAAGCGGCTAGGATACGGGCAAGCGTACCGTGAAGGTGGAGCCTTGTCCCTCGGTGCTGGACACTTCTATCGTGCCGTTGTGCTGGCTGACGATCTGGTTGGCGCTGGCGAGGCCGATGCCCGCCCCGCTTATCCTGCCTGAGTTGTTCTGCGCCCGCCGGAACCACTCGAATATATGGGGCAAGTCCTGCTCGCGAATGCCGAGACCCTCGTCCCGCACCGAGAGCACCGCCCATTCCCGCCCGTCCTGCTGCTCCTTTGCCACCCGCACCTCTATCTCGCCACCCTCCGGGCTGTACTTGACCGCGTTCGACAGGAGGTTGCTCAACACGCGTTCCAGCCTGGTAGCGTCCGACCTGACGGGGAGGGTCGGCACTTCCGCTTCGAGGGACACGCGGTGCATGTTCGTGCTCTGCTGGTGCTCCTCAACCACCTGCGCGGCAAGCTCCACCAGGTCGTTAGAGGCAAGCTGCAAGGTGAGGGGCTGCCCCGCCTGCAACCGCCCGAAGTCGAGCAATTCGTCCACCAGGTTGAGCATCTTGTTGGCGGCGCGGCTGATGCGGTCCGCCGTCCTGAGCAACTGCACGTTGTCGTCGCCGGAGGACGTAGCCAGCCTGCGAACCAGCATTTGCGTGTTGCCCAGGATGGCCGCCAAGGGGTTCTTCAGGTCGTGTGACACCACCGAGAGCAGTTCCTCGCGTATGTGCACCGCTTCCTCGGCCTGTTGGCGGGCCTCTTCCAGCCTGCGGTTGGTCTCCTGTAGCTCGGCTGTGCGCTCGGCCACACGGCGCTCCAGGTCTTCGTTCAGCCGCTGTATCTGCTCCTCGGCCAGCTTGCGCTGCGTGATGTCGCGCACGATGACCTGCACGTTGCCGTTGCTGAGCATGCGGGCGCTGAGTTCCACCGGCAGGCGCGAGCCGTCGGGGCGCACCAGCACCCGCTCCCCTATCACCGGCTCGCCGCTCCTTAGCTGTTCGAAGCGAAGGGGAGTCTTTTGCAGGTCCTCCGGCGCGATCACCTGCATAATGTTTAGCTCCAGCAGCTCCTCTCGCGAGTACCCTATCATCTCGACGGCCCGCGAGTTCACTTCCAGTATGCAGCCGTCCCGGTCGTACACAGCGATACCGTCGGAGGCCTGCTCCACCAGGAGCCGGTACTTGGCCTCGCTCTCCAGCAGGGCCTGCCGGGCGCGGCTGCGCTCCACCACCCGCCCCAGCATCGCCCCCAGGTTGGTCATCAGCTCCAGCAGCGACTCGTCCGGCTCAAGCACCTGCTCGGAGAAGAATTCCAGCACGCCTACAAGCTCGTCGCCCACGCTGATAGGGGAAGCGAACGCCGCCCGCAGCCCCGCCTTACGAGCAAACGGTGCGCGAGCAAAATCGGGATCGTCGGTGACGTTGCCGACCCACGCCGGCTTTCCATCGACTAGCACTCGACCGGGCAGCCCCACGCCCGCCCCGAAGGTCAATTCCTCCGACACTTGCTTGAACTCGTCAAAACCGGGCTGCACGTCTTCTATGTGCCATATCGTGGTGGGCACAAGCTCCCCGCGCTGGTCCTCGGCGCGGCGGCCGCAGACGTAGAGGTGGCCCACCGGCCAGCCCATGAAAGCGCACACGCGGTCCAGGCAGATTTGCGCCGCCTCCTCGATAGTGGTGGCCTGGTCGGCTGCCTCGGCAACAGCTTGCAGTAGTTGTACGAAGGAAGGAGGTGTCATGCTTATCTGTATGCGCAAACGCGCAACTCCCCCTTGCATGGGAGGCTGCATACAAGTATACATCACGAAGTATGCCCCACCGGGCTATCTATGTGGCGAAAGGCATGGGAACTTAGTGCTGAGTAGCTATCCCTTGCTTCCTTATGATGTCTAGTCTGTGGGGCCATCGGTGGACAGCCAATCGTACTACGCCTGTTTATTACGGAAGTACTACTACTTTCGCTTTACTTGCCATCTAGCCTCTGATAGAATCACTGCACTGGCAACGATTTCCTCCTACACGGGGTCAGTAGAGGTTGTATCACAAGCAGAGACGGTCAGGAATTCCCAATGATTACCACCGGTGTTACAGTATCCATAGTTGTGCCTGCGTATAACAGCGCGCCCATTCTACCCGACCTGGTTGCACGCGTCGAGGCGCTGTGGAGGCGATTAGGGCTCGAGATGGGCGAATACGAGTTGATTCTGGTCAACGATGCCAGCCGTGACAATACCTGGCAGGTAATACAGAACCTGTCTGCTCGCTTCTCCTGGGTCCGAGGGCTAGATCTCATGCGCAACTACGGGCAGCACAATGCTTTGCTATGTGGTATCCGCGCAGCTAGATATGAGGTCGTGGTCACAATGGACGACGACCTGCAAAATCCCCCCGAAGAGATTCCAAAGCTACTCGATAAGCTCGCCGAGGGCTTCGATGTGGTCTATGGGACCCCTGAAAAGGAGAAGCACGGGTTCTGGCGGGATGCCGCGTCGAAGATTACAAAACTGACACTGCAAAACTCGATGGGTGTCGACGTAGCACGAAATGTGAGCGCTTTCCGCGCGTTCCGTACCCAGGTACGGGAAGCATTTGCTAGCTACAGCAGCTCATTCGTGTCCATCGACGTGCTGCTTACCTGGGGGACCACGCGCTTTGCTGCCATCCCGGTGGCGCACGACATCAGGCGTGTCGGCAAATCGAATTACACACTGCGCAAGCTGATCACTCACGCTCTGAACATGATGACCGGATTCAGCGTGCTACCGCTACAGCTAGCCAGCCTAACCGGCTTCGCGTTTACCTTCCTGGGAGTGCTAGTGTTGATCTACGTCGTCGGGCGCTATTTCATCCAGGGCGGGAGCGTTCCTGGTTTCCCATTCCTTGCCTCGATGATAGCCATCTTCTCAGGTGCGCAACTGTTTGCCCTTGGTATTATGGGAGAGTATCTTGCGCGGATGCACTTCAGGTCGATGGAGAGGCCGGTCTATACGGTCCGGTCTGCAGTCGACAGGTCGCAACCCGTGGCATACCTGCCGCCAAGCCATGATGTGGCCGCGCTGATTGCCGCAGACTTCTTGGAGCCTCGTCGAGAAGAGGCCACAGGAGCAGTCGATCCTCGGAAGCCCTCCGGTAGCGGGGTCGTTGGGGCCATGGGCCGCGGCAGACCTTGATCGCGCATCTCCCGACATCATCGTCCGGCTCGCCTGCCGAACAACCGGAACCTGTTTGTACATTCCTGGAGTTCGACACCAGTCTTTTCGGGGTCCGCATAGGCAGGGTGCTGGACGGGCCGCTAACACCAGCGAAAGCCGGACAAGCTATCGAGTGGGCTTATGCCAACTCTATTGGCTGCCTCTACTACCTTGCCCCCTTGAGCGACACCGGTAGTATTGCGATAGCCCAACGAAATGGGTTTGATTTCGCGGACGTGCGGATGACTTATGTGTTTGCACGGCCGGATCGTCTCCCGGCCAACCGCGAAGAGCCACCAGCAGGCGAGGAAGGTGAACGCAGGACGGTCCTGAGGGCTTTCAGGTCGTCCGACATTGATGCCTTGCAGAGCATAGCGTCGACCAGCTTCACCGATACACGCTTCTACCAGGACCCCCGGTTCGACAGGCAAGCATGCCGGCGTTTGTATGAAATCTGGGTCGATAAAAGCTGTCACGGCTGGGCAGATGCCGTCATTGTGGCCGAGCTGGATGACCGCCCTGTGGGTTTCGTCACCTGTCATGCGACTGTCGCCGGTGAGGGCAGCATAGGTCTGGTGGGTGTAAGTGAGTACGCTCGTGGGCAGGGTGTGGGCCAGGCATTGATACAGGGCGCTTTGAAATGGATGGCCGAGCGCGAAGTCGCACGCATATCTGTTGTTACTCAAGGAAGGAATTTGGCGGCCCAACGTCTCTACCAGCGATCTGGTCTCCTAGTAGATCAGATTCACCTGTGGTTACACTGGTGGTCTGACGGCACGGGTAGAGTTGGATAGGCGCGTCGGTGCCTCAGCCGCTTTAGCTGACTTATGGCACCTGGAGGTCCACCATGTCAATTGCAGACACTGAAGTCTTGAATGCTCAAAGCACGCGCCCGTGGGACGGTGCGCTTGCTCCTAGCGATCCTATCCCGTTTAACCGTCCATCGCTGGAGGGAAACGAGATACCGTACATACTCGACGCGATAAAGCTGGGACATGCGTCAGGCGACGGCCCATATACCAAGCGGTGCCACGCGTTCCTTGAGCGCTCTCTTGGGGTACCAAAAGTCTTGCTCACTACGTCATGCACCCATGCCCTAGAGATGTCGGCCCTTCTGCTTGACTTACAGCCTGGCGATGAAGTTATCGTCCCATCTTTTACCTTCGTCTCCACCATTAATGCTTTTGTTCTGCGGGGCGCCCGCCCGGTCTTCGCTGATGTGCGCCCCGACACCCTCAATCTAGACGAGCGCTTGCTTGAAAGCCTGATTACCGAGCGCACCCGTGCAATCGTGCCGGTGCACTACGCAGGTGTTGGGTGCGAGATGGACTCTATCGTCGATATTGCTCAGCGGCATGGCGTGGCGGTAATCGAAGATAATGCGCATGGCCTCTTCGGCAAGTACAAGGGTCGCTACCTGGGCACGTTCGGCAGCCTGGCTACTCAGAGCTTCCACGAGACCAAAAACTTCACGTGCGGAGAGGGAGGAGCCCTTGTCATCAACGACCCGGCCTATATCGAGCGAGCCGAGATCATAAGGGAGAAGGGTACGAATCGAAACAGGTTTTTCCGCGGCCTGGTCGACAAGTACACCTGGGTCGATGTCGGCAGCAGCTACCTCCCTTCTGACATGCTTGCTGCCTTCCTCTTTGCTCAGTTGGAAGCGCGTGCTCAGATCCAGGTCAAACGACAGCGCGTCTGGGAGTACTATCACCAGCAGTTGCGGGGTTGGGCTGATGAAAACGGTGTTCGCTTGCCTATCATACCAGACTACTGTGAGCAGCCCTTCCATATGTTCTACTTGCTCATGCCATCTTCGGTAGAGCAACAACGTTTCATAGCTCACCTGAAGGCCCGGGGTATTCTCAGCGTCTTCCACTACTTGCCACTTCATACCTCCGACATGGGCAGGCAATTTGGGAGTAAGGAAGGCGACTGCCCGGTTACCGAAGATGTGAGCGAGCGCCTGGTGCGTTTACCCTTCTACAACGTCCTGACAGAGATGGATCAGGCGCGGGTGGTGAGTGCCATAATGCAATATCCAGGAGCATAACGAGGTGCGAATTGCCCGCCAGATGCGGAGCTACTCCAGCTTAAGAGAAAACCGGGACCAGGAGATCCCATGGTAAGCGCACCTCAGGCACGTCTCGCGCCCTCCAGGGACCGGCTATATGAGCTCGTGAAGCCTGTGTTGCCGGCATACCTGGTCTCGCGTAGCGTCGTTTTGGCTGTCGCCATTTTGCTCCAATGGCTCCTTGACACGGGGAGGGCCAACGCGTACGGGTACATAGGCAAGGCTCCTCTCTCTACCCTCACTGCCCTGTTCGATGCCAACTGGTATGCCAGTATTACCACCGGCGGGTATCAGGTCTCGGCCCCCCTGGACCAGCAAACCAATATACACTTCATGCCGCTCTACCCGTTCTTGATGCGCGTCGCGGGCATGTTACTTGGACTGGGCGAGGTGGTAGGTGGGTACAACATCGCAGGGGTTTTGCTGAGCCATGTCTTCTTCTTGATAGCTCTGGTCCTGCTTTACAAGCTGACCCTCGAAGTCTGGGGCGACGAGAGCCTGGCTACACGCAGTGTGTGGCTCATGGCTGTGTTCCCGTGGTCCTTTGTCTTCTCTTTGGCTTACACCGAATCGTTGTTCTTGATGCTTATCCTCTGGGCGCTCCTCATCGCCTGGCGTATGCGCGAAGAACCGCTACCCTGGCGGTGTCTTGCCCTGGGCATGTTGCTGGCGTTGGCTAGCCTTACTCGGCATCACGGCTTGCTCATGGCTGCGGGCGCAGCCTGGCTCGTGGCGATTCATCCTCGCCATCTAAGCTGGGCTGCAAGAGTGCGTAACGCGCTCCTTGCGGCTCTACCGGCTGTGGTTGTGTTCGCGGGCTTCGTTCTGTACATAGGGTTGCAGACCGGTGAACTCCTGGCAGTGTTAACCGCACACGGGGCATGGGGGAAAGGCTATTGGAATGATCTGCCGTTGCTGCTCGTCTTGCCACCTGCGAACCCGGCCTGGTCCATGTATGTTCTCAGCACTATTGGGCTGGTCGCGCTTCTAGTGCTCACGGTGGGCTCAATGGCCATGTTCTATTCCGACTTCAAGAAGAGGAATTCGCAGCCGTTCAGCCCCCAACGTGTCTGGCCGGGGGCATGGGCGTTTGTCTGGTGCACGCTTCCGTTCGTCCTGTATTTACTGACCAGCATGACAGCCAACCAGAGTTGGGGTCGCTATTTGATGAGTCTTTTCCCGTGTATCTGGGCCGCGGCCTGGTGGCTCAAGTCCCAGCGTCCCTACACGCGCTTCATTCAGGTGTCTCTGGTGATGCAGTGCGTATTCTTCAGCGCAGCGGTGCTGCTGCAGGTTACGCCATGAAGCTTATAATGACACCCGTCCAAGCTAAATTAGCCGGCAGGAGATCTCGGTTCATGAGCTACTTACTTATCTTCGCCACGATTGTATTCACGGTTGCCGGGCAACTGCTAGTAAAAGCTGGCATGCATGAAGTGGGCGCGCTCCCTAAGGAGACCGGGGCAATCCTGGGTTTTGCGCTCCAGACGCTAATTAATGCCAAGGTCATTGCGGGCCTCAGTCTCGCCGTCATAGCTGCACTTTGCTGGACCGGGGCGGTTTCGCTTAGCGACCTCAGCTTTGCTTACCCCTTCATGGCTCTTGCCATCGTGCTGGTCCTGGCGCTCTCAGGGTACTTCTTCGGTGAGGTGGTCCCATTGGCGAGGTGGCTAGGTGTAGGCATCGTTTGTGTGGGTCTCGTTGTGGCTGCTACTGGATAGCACAAGGCCACGTAAAGTCGGATCGATAACTCCTCTTCCAGTGTGATTTAGCCACAGTTAAGACACTCGGAGCATCTTAGGGAGACTGCACGCTGCAAGTTCCGTATAACAGCAAAGCGCTGGTGAAAACAGGGTCCTAAAGAGAACCAAAACAAGCGGAAAAAGCAGCGAAATTGCCCTGGAAAATGGGCTAAATCGTTTGACAAAGGGATACGAATTCCGTATAATAAATGAGCGCGGAGGGAAATCGGAGCTGTAAAAAGAACCGAAACGAAGCGCAAAACCAACAGCGAAATTGCTCGAAAAAGCAGAGCCAAATCGCTTGACAATCTAAAACGGGTTTCGTATAATATCCAAGCGCCCAGGACTGGATAAGCAGTTCGCAAGAGGCCGAAGGACAAGAATGCATCAGATCGAGGCAATAACCGGATAAGCAAGCTCGCTACTCTTCAGCCACATGAAGGCTTGAGGCGAGTGCCCAAGCCTCTTTTGTTGCCCTTTTACAGAACAGATACACAGCCGAACGTACGGACTTCCGCTCCTCGTTCTGAACAAGAACGGCGACTGGCGGTCACAACAGGACCGGCAGACTGCATAAGGCACACGCCGAGTGTAGGTACCTTAACAAGAGAATAGTTGCAAATGAGTAACTAGCAACAAAGCAAATGGGAATTCAATTTCGCAAGAAAGAAGAATGACCGATTATGCGCTGCAAATGTCTTGTCAGACTCTGCAGTTCCACTCTGAAGCACATGTGTGCAGAGGAGGGGGGCAAGGTAGAGGTGGTGACAAGCGAAGAAGGGCGTATGGTGGATGCCTTGGCAACTAGGGCCGATGAAGGACGTGGCAACGCTGCGAAAAGCCACGGGGAGCCGCTTGCAGGCCGATCCGTGGATATCCGAATGGGGCAACCCACCTCCCGTGATGGGGAGGGACCCTCTTAGTGAGGGAGGCAAGTGGGGGAACTGAAACATCTAAGTACCCCGAAGAAAAGAGACAATTCCCGTAGTAGTGGCGAACGAACCGGGAGGAGCCCAAACCTGATACGTGTGATACCCTGCCGGGGTTGCGTATTGGGGGTTGAAGGACCTACTGAGGTACGGCAGTAACCTCGAGCAGTTACAAAAGTTGCGTCTAGGAGAACGAGCCTGGAAAGGCCGACCAGAGGGGGTGACAGTCCCGTAACCGAAAGACGACAACACTGCTGTAGGTATCCTGAGTACCACCAGGCACGAAGAACCTGGTGGGAAGCTGGGTCGACCACGATCCAAGGCTAAATACCCTAGTGACCGATAGCGAACTAGTACCGTGAGGGAAAGGTGAAAAGCTCCCCGAGAGGGGAATGAAATAGAACCTGAAACCATACGCTTACAAGCAGTCAGAGCTCCATGTTACTCTACCTCGCAAGGGGTGGGGATAGCGGAGTGATGGCGTACTTTTTGTAGAACGGGCCGGCGAGTTACCCTCTTTAGTAAGGTTAAGCCAGTGACAGGCGGAGCCGAAGCGAAAGCGAGTCCGAAAGGGCGTCCTGAAAAGGAACATTGGAGGGGGTAGACCCGAAACTGTGTGAGCTACTTATGGCCAGGGTGAAGCGCACCTAACCGTGCGTGGAGGCCCGAACACACCACTAGTGCAAAAGTGGGTGATGAGCTGTGAGTAGAGGTGAAATGCCAATCGAACACAGAGATAGCTGGTTCTCTCCGAAATGCATCTAGGTGCAGCGTCACATATGGAGTTATTGGGGGTAGAGCACTGAAACGGCTAGGGGGCATTAGCTTACCAAACCGTAACAAACTCCGAATACCAGTAACTTAATGTGGCAGTGAGACGGCGAGTGCTAAGATCCGTCGTCGAGAGGGAAACAACCCAGACCATCGGCTAAGGTCCCCAATTCTGGACTAAGTTGTAAAGGAAGTTAGATCGCATAGACAACCAGGAGGTTGGCTTAGAAGCAGCCACCCTCTAAGGAGTGCGTAACAGCTCACTGGTCGAATGTGATTTAGCGCCGACAATTCACCGGGGATCAAGTCCAGAACCGAAGCCATGGTTCTACGTGTGAAACATTCACGTGGAAGGTAGGAGAGCGTTCCGGAAGTCTGAGAAGCCGTACCGAGAGGAGCGGTGGAGATAACGGAAGAGAGAATGCCGGCATGAGTAGCGCATTGCGTGTGAAAATCACGCACACCGTAAGCCTAAGGGTTCCGAAGCAAGGTTTATCCACTTCGGGTCAGTCGGGCCTAAGGCGTACCCGAAGGGGGAAGCCGATGGACAACAGGTTGATATTCCTGTACCACTCTGCATCGTTTCTCGAAAGAGATGGAGCAATGGGGGGACGCAGGGGGCTAGGCTCCGAGATCCATGAGATCTTCTAAGGTGGTAGGCTGAGGGGTAGGCAAATCCGTCCCTCGCGTGAAGAACGCAAAGCCGAGAGCTGAATGGAAGCTTTCTCCTTCGGGAGAGGGCAACGGAGTTGAGGCCGAGCTGCCGAGAAAATCCTCTAGCCAGAGCGTAGAGTGACCGTACCGCAAACCGACACAGGTAGGCAGGTAGAGAATACCAAGGTGATCGGGTGATCCATCGTTAAGGAACTAGGCAAAATAGCCCCGTAACTTCGGGAGAAGGGGCACCCTCTGGTGTGACGAGACTAGCTCTCCGAGCATAGGGGGGTCGCAGTGAAATGGCTCAGGCGACTGGTTAACAAAACCTTAGCTCTCTGCAAACGCGCAAGCGTACGTATAGGGGGTGATGCCTGCCCAGTGCTGGAAGGTTAAAGGGAGATGTGCAAGCATTGAACTGAAGCCCCAGTAAACGGCGGCCGTAACTATAACGGTCCTAAGGTAGCGAAATTCCTTGTCGGGTAAGTTCCGACCCGCACGAAAGGCATAACGGTTCTGAGCACTGTCTCGACGATGGGCCCGGCGAAATTGAAAGACCCGTGAAGATACGGGTTACCCACAGCAGGACAAAAAGACCCCGTGGAGCTTTACTACAACTTGCCATTGGGTCGGGGCACATCATGCGTAGGATAGGTGGGACCCTTTGAAGCTGCCCTTGCGGGGGCGGTGGAGGGAACGGTGAAATACCACTCTTGATGTGCCGCGGCTCTAACCCAATTAGGGGACAGTGGCTGGTGGGTAGTTTGACTGGGGCGGTCGCCTCCCAAAGAGTAACGGAGGCGTCCAAAGGTACCCTCAGGCCGGGTGGCAATCGGCCAGTGAGTGCAAACGCACAAGGGTGCTTGACTGCGAGGCCCACAAGCCGAGCAGGTACGAAAGTAGGGGTTAGTGATCCCACGGTACCGAGTGGAAGGGCCGTGGCTTAACGGATAAAAGCTACCCCGGGGATAACAGGCTGATCTTGCCCAAGAGTTCACATCGACGGCAAGGTTTGGCACCTCGATGTCGGCTCGTCGCATCCTGGGGCTGGAGTAGGTCCCAAGGGTTGGGCTGTTCGCCCATTAAAGCGGCACGCGAGCTGGGTTCAGAACGTCGTGAGACAGTTCGGTCTCTATCCGCTGTGGGCGTTAGAAGGTTGCGAGGGGCTGCCCCTAGTACGAGAGGACCGGGGTGGACCAACCTCTGGTGTGCCGGTTGTTGACGAAGCATAGCCGGGTAGCCACGTTGGGAAGGGAGAACCGCTGAAAGCATCTAAGCGGGAAACCCTCCTCTAGATGAGCCTTCTCACTCCCCCCGCAAGGGGAGGAGGTAAGACCCCTGGAAGAACACCAGGTTGTGAGTTCGCAGGTGTATGTTCAGTAATGGACGAGCCTAGCTGTTCCTCATGGTCGAGGGCTTGTTTTTGCCTCTACCATGCCCCTCTCCTCTGCATATGCAAGGAGTGGGCATGAAAGAGCAAGACAATTGCAATGCACATTGGTTATTCTTGATTTCCCATGCTTGACTGCACGAATTTGTAACTATTCTCTTCTCCCTTTGTTAAAGCGGGAGAGGAAAAGATAGAGGACGTTTGTTCCGTGATAAGAGCGCAGCGGACCCACCCAGACCCATCCCGAACCTGGAAGTGAAACGCTGCAGCGCTGATGGTACTACAGCCGCAAGGCTGTGGGAGAGTAGGCCATCGCGGGGCGATCTCTTCTCTCTTTTCCTCTCCCCTTTTTATTCCCTTCAATACGAACGCGTAGCTGAGGCACCTATGTCAGGTGTCTTTTTTGCATCCCTGAGTTGTGCAAGTCTGATTGGTTCGCATTGCTGAGGCTGTTCGTCCACCTCAGCGCAACTGCTGTAGCTCGGTGCCGAGGTGGATGTAGGCGTAGTATTCACTGGGGCGCATTTCAGGGTAGGTGGCGAAGTCTACATAGGGTGCGTTACAGTGGGGGCAGCGCAGGGGGTTATAGTAGAGGAAGCGGGTGCCGCAGGCCTGGCAGGGGGGCAACTGCTCCTGAAACGCCAGGCCGTGATCTGGACCTTGTAGCTGGAAGGGCATACCCTCGATTGGCTCGTATACCAGGAGGGTGTGCAGGCCGCGCCCGCAGTAGAAGTACTGGCAGTCGCTGAAGCCCGCGTGAGTCTGGCGCAGCACGAACGACCTGGCGCAGTGGTCGCAGACGCAGCAGGAGCAGACGTTGCCCGGTGTTATTATGCCGCTTACGTGCAGGCCTCTCCTGAACAGCCCCCGCCCGGTCATCCCCTCGTTGCCGTATTGCGAACCGGGCAAGTAGAAAGGTTGGAACCTCACGCCCTGCGAGCGGTACCTGTCGGAGGTGTCGGAAGTGGATAGTGGCTCGTCAGTGTGGGTTATGGAGCAGTTGAGCATTACGCCCAACGTGGCTAGCACGTGCAACGTCATGTGGAAGTAGTAGGGCGGCTCTCCGGCAAGCTCTAGCTGCCTGGTGGGCAGGAGATACTCGCGCACGGTCTGACCGTCTACACTTGCTGCCAGTCTCAGTTCAGGCTCGTCGCTCCTGTAGCTCGCGTTCCTTGAAATGGGCGTACCATCGGTGGCTGCTACTGCGAACAGGGTAGTTCGCCCGTCCGCCACCAGGGTCAGCACTTGCCAGGTTGTTGGTGATGTCTCTGCCATTCACACCTCACACTTTCTAGAAGCTATCTCATACATAGTACGACCAAGTAGAGGCGGGAGAGTCGGTCCTTGTCATTTCGAACGCAGTGAGAAATCTCGTCCCTCATCGAGATGTTCCTGCTTTCTTACAGAACATCGCTGCTCTGTCCAGGAGAAAGGTGTCACTCTGTGCTAAAGGACGAGATTTCTCACTACGTTCGAAATGACAAGGTAGTGCTGATGTGCTTTTCTTGAGGTCCACATTTGTGCGATAGCTTCTAGGTAAGAGCGCACAAGCATTTACGAGTTTGTAGCAGCCAGCAGGGACCAATTGCCGAACTACCTATCGTACATGGATTATAGGGCACGCTACCTTCACTTGGAAGAGGGTCGTGCCCCATAAGTTGGAAGCTGGCAACACACATATGCAACCTTGCTTGGTTCCTGGCGATACAGCTTCGGAGAAGTGAAGATGCAAAAGGAGCAGGACTCTTCCTGCTCCTCGAATATACCCTGTTGGTTCTTTACTACAGCTTTACATGAATCGACCGTCGAAGGTGACTGCCTTGTGCAGGGCGCGGTGCTGTAGCACTTTGGCGTTGCCCTCGGTGATGCCCATCGCTTGCGCGGTTTCTTTGAGCGAGCAACCCTGTAGGAAGCGCAGCTCTAGCACGCGGCGGTAGTTGGGGGAGAGCTTTGCCAGTATCTCGGCCACGCGGGAGGTGGCGGGGCTGACTTCCTCTTCCTCGGTGTGGCCGGGGCGGAGGGGGTCGGCGGCCAGGTGGAGAGGGGCGGCCTCTTCCATTTGCTCCAGGCTGGCGGCGGGGTTCTTGTAGTAGAACCGCCAGTGGTCGGTAATCGTGGTGCGGGCCACCTGGTAGAGCCAGGCGAGGCGGGTCTGCTCTTCCTGGGTCACGTCGAGGGAGTTGGCGGCTTTGATGAACACCTGGGAGGTAATATCCTCTGCGTCTTCGCGGTTGCCGATCTTGAAGTATACGAACTTGTAGATCTGCTCTACGTGCGCGTCGTACACCTGCTGCAAAATGGCTTGCCTGCTCTGCCCGCTCTGCGGCTTGCCTGCTTGCTCGCGTAGAGGCGTCGGCTTCACGTATACTGCGGTTTGACCATCAGCGGTAAGAGTGCTCATAATGTCCCTGGCCCTCCCTGTATTTTCGAGGCTGTCACGCTCCGGCGCGCACAACCCCGGTCCTGGTGAGCTAATCTTACCCACCCACCCCTGAAATACACCTGAAGGCCCTGTAGAGTGCCCTTAAGAAAGCCTTAAGATGATTTAGGAAGTGGGATTTCGGATTGCGGATTTGCTCCGTATCCATCTAAATCCGCAATCCGAAATCCCAAATTCGAAATCAAATTGTTACCTCCCCCCGTATCCGATATTACTTGTGGCGTATCCAGGCTTAGGTGCTACAATTTTGGTAAGATACGCCATGCGGGACACACGATTTAGCTATGCAACCTAAAACTAACACACTGGTACTGGTGGTCGATGACGATTCGCGCATACTGAGGCTGGTGCGGGTGAATCTTGAGAGGGCGGGCTTTGAGGTGGACACGGCGACCAATGGAGTGGCGGCGCTCGACCAGTTCGACGCCCGGCCGCCCGATGCGGTGGTGCTGGACGTAACCATGCCCGGCCTCGACGGGTTCACGCTCACCCGGCGCATACGTGAGATCTCCAGCGTTCCTATAATCCTGCTCACGGCTATAGGCGAGCAGTCGCAGAAGGTGAAGGGCCTAGATATCGGGGCCGACGACTACCTGACGAAGCCGTTCGACCCGGACGAGCTGGTGGCGCGGCTGCGGGCGCTGCTACGCCGCACGCAGGCAGGCTCCTCCGGCGAGGAAGCGCACAGCCTCGACGCGGGCGACCTGAAGATAGACTTCGTGCGCCGCAAGGTGGAATTTCGGGGCGAGCCGGTCAAGCTCACACCCACCGAGTACAAGCTACTGCAACAACTGGCGCAGAACGCGGGCAAAGTTATCCCTAACGCCGACCTGCTGTCCAAGGTGTGGGGTCCGGAGTACCGCGACGAGAGCGGGTATCTGTGGGTCTACATCCGCACCTTGCGCCAGAAGATCGAACCCGACCCGTCCAACCCGCAGTACATCATTTCAGAGCCGGGCTTCGGCTACAGGCTACAAGTGCCGAAATCCGGTTCTGAAACGTGAAACGTGAAACGTGATGCGGCCGGTGGTATTGGGTACGTGAATGCTGGAACGCTCGCACAACAGGACCCTATTCCCCTTGTCATCCTGAGCGTAGCGAAGGATCAGGTGGGTAGGCGAGAGTCCTCAACGTTGGGGATGCTATTGGTAAGAGGAACGTTGGCTCTGCAAGAGAAAGAGTCAAGAACGGGCTACTGATCCTTCGCTGCGCTCAGGATGACAGGGGGGAGATGGTACTCAGGAAAGAATCAGCTCGAAATTCACGAACCAACTTTAGCAAACCCCATCACGTTTCACGTTTCAGAAACAAAGACTATGCGCCGACTATCGCTGCTGACACAATTCTCCATATTGAGCCTGGTGCTGTTCATCATTATTGGTGCGCTGCTGGGCTGGAACGTCACGCGCTATTTCGAGGAGCAGGCGGTGTGGCAGCAGCAGTTGGCGGTCTCCTCGCTCATCACTCCGCTGGTCGGGCCGGTCGTGGACGAGCACCAGGAGATACTGACGGAGGCCGCTTATCCTCCACCGGAGGGGCTTCCTATTGATGAGGCTATGAAGTACCCTTACGCGCAGATTGAGGCTCAACTGGCGTATATCTCCGGGTCGGGCCTGGTCAAGATAAAGATATGGAACCGGGACGGCATGGTCATCTATTCGGATGACCCGGACCTTGTGGGACAGCAGTTCGAGGTCAGCGACGAATTACGAGAGGTGCTAGGGGGCACGCCCAGCGCCGAGATTTCGTCCCTGGAGGAGGCTGAGAATACCACCGAAAAGGGCTACGGGCAGTTGCTGGAGGTGTATACCCCTCTCAGGCTGCCCAACGAAGGGGCGATAGTGGGGGCCGTCGAGGGCTACTACGACATGGAGGACCTGAAGGAGACGATTGGCCTCACCAGCGCTTTTCTGTGGACGAGCATCTTCACGGGGTTCCTCTTCCTTTACGTGTCGCTCTTCACCATCGTCCGCAACGCCTCCCAGCGCATATTGCGTCAGAGCCACGAAAACGCCGTGCTCCTGGCCGACACCGAGCGCAAGGCCGCCCGCCTCGAACTTGTGAACGAGCTTGCCCGCTCCATCAACCGCTCCACTCTCGACCTTGACGAAGTGTTCAACACCGCCATCCGGGGCATAGACCGTATCGTGCGGCACTCCGGCGCGAGCATCAGCCTCTTCAACGAACGCACCGGCAAGGTATCGCAGACCATCGCTTCGCACGCGGTCGGCGCGGAGGAGATAGAGGCCGGGAAGAAGCTCATCGCTGAGGTGGGCACGTTCATCAGTGGGGATACGCGGCTCGTTGAGTCTCCTGAATTGCAGAGCATGGCGGCCAGGGGCGTGCTCTCGCTGCTGCTCATACCCATCTCGCTCAGCAACCGCAGGCTGGGCATGTTGCGCGTGGTCAGCGACCACCCCAACAGCTTCGACGAGGAAGACGCCGCCATCCTAAAGGGCGTGGCCGACCAGCTTGCCGTGGCTATGGAGAACAACCGTCTCATCCGCGAGACGGCAGAGACCACCGCCCTGCGCGAGACCAACCGCCTCAAGGACGAGTTCGTGTCGATGGTGTCGCACGAGCTTCGCACGCCGCTCGCCTCGGTCAAGGGCTATTCGCGCACCCTGCTGGCCGAGAACGCCGAGTGGGACGCGCAGACCCGGCGCGAGTTCCTGCAAATCATCTCGGACGAGAGCGACAAGCTACAGGATCTTGTGGAGAACCTGCTAGAGATGTCGCGCATAGGGGCGGGCCGCCTGCCCATCTCGCCCGAGCCTTTATTGCTCAAGCCGTTCGTCAAGGAAGTGGTGGAGCGGGTGGGCAACCACTACCCCGACACCAACTTCAAGTGCAACATCGCTCACGGCCTGCCGGTAGTGGAGGCCGACCCGCGCCGGTTGGAGCAGGTGCTGGTGAACCTGTTGCAGAACGCGGCCAAGTACTCGGGGTCGCACACGGTTTGGGTGGGGGCCAGCTACGACGGCGGCGAAGAGGTGGCTTTGTG
>JALZHI010000088.1 GCA_030913985.1 Chloroflexota bacterium
TAGCGAAGGATCTCAAGAAGTTGGTACGCGGATGCTGTTGAACTACTAAGGAGCAAAGTGCCAAGCTACCCCTACTGGCACAATACCAGCATCTGAGATCCTTCGCTACGCTCAGGATGACAGAGGGGAGTGTGGTCCTGTAATTCTAATAGGCCGTACCTATGCACCCTATCGAGTAAACCGCATCACGTTTCACGTTTCTGAACCACGTTTCACGTTTCAGCACCTCCGTACTACAACCGCTACCATCTTTCCTACTACTTTTATAGGAGTACATTGCTATTGACACAACTCCTGCTTGACCTTACGATGGATATGCAAGAGTAGTCCCGGTAGGGCGATGCGGCTGCCTAGTGCTGGCGCGTTTTTCGGACTGCTCAGTATGCGTATTCTCCCGAACAGAGTCGAAGTATGGCACAACAAATATTGAAAGCAGGCAATCTAGTTCGTACAACCTCAACGGCTAACCTCCCACAGGGAGAGCGCGAGACGCTGCGTTGGGTAATCGGCATGCGCTACAAGATAGGCGTATCCCTGCTTGCCGTGCTCGTAGTCAGTACCTTATTCTCCATTATTCCTCTTGACAGCGCCTACAACTTGCTATTGCCCCTGCTCGTCTACCTTTTAGGCAGCGGCGTATACGACCTGGCGTCGCGCGAAGGCGCATCCACCAGCCGCATAAATATCATTCGGAACATACAACTCCCCGAGAAACTGCTGCTCTGCACCTTTGCCATCTACGTGTCGGGTGGTGCGCTAACCCCAATGGTGCTGCTCTACCCGCTCGTTATCGTCGAAGCTATTATATTGGCAGACCCACGGGGCGTCTACCATACGGGCGCGGCATCTATCGTTCTCTACTGCACTATGGCCCTGTTGGAGGCCCAACGCGCCATCCCCTACGTACCGGGGCATTGGGGCGACCACGACTTCTACGAGTCGGCCAGCAGCGCCACCTATGCCATGTACACGCTCATGGTTTCGACGCTGATAATGGTAACCGCCTTCTTCGCCAACCGCATAGCCCTGGTCATCAGCCAGCGCAACATGCAGGTGCGGAGCCAGCTCCAGGACCTGCGCACCCTGTACGACATCGCCAACGGCCTCGGCAACATCATGGACGAAGACGAGATGTTGCGCTATCTGGCTAACACGCTCAAAACGCTGCAAAACGCCTCTAGCTGCGTGATCAGCATGGTCACAAAGGACGACCGGGTGGAAGTGCGGGCCAGCGCGGGCGTGCCCCAGGGTACCCTCGCCAAGCTAAAGGGCATCAGCCTCGACAACCCCTCGCTGAACCCGGTGTTCCAGCGGGGCGAGCCGCTCATACTTGAAGATATTGACGAGCACTCGGAGTACAGGCCGCTGCTGGTAAACCCGGACACACGGTGCGTGTACCTGTTCCCGATCAAGGTAGACGGCAAGGTGATAGGCTCGATCAGCCTAGCGTTCATGGCAGTCACGCAAATCAGCCCTGAGTACAAGTCGCTGCTCGCCACTATAGCCAACCAGGCGGGCGTGGCCTTGCAGCGGGCGCACCTCTACGGCAGCACCGAGCGGCTGGCCCAGGAGATGAGCGTGCTGTACGACGTGGGCCTCTACACCGGCTCCACCCTCTCGCGGGACGAGGTGTTACGCCGCACCGCCGCCACCATAGAAAAGCTTATGAACCCCGACGCTTACTACATAGCCCTGTACGACGGGCTGACCGATATGGTGTCGTTTGAGGTGTTCACCGAGTGCGGCCAGCAGATGCCCAAGATGCGCGTTGCCCTCAACCGGGGCGGCCTCACCGGCCGCATCATCGAGACGTGCAAGCCGCTGCTCGTGCAGGACTGGCAGGTAGACGGCCAGCAGTACAATTCGGTGGCGAACAAGACCGGCACCGAGATGCTGTCATACCTCGGCGTGCCGATGGTGGCGGAGGATAAGGTCGTGGGCGTTATCTCGGTGCAGTCGCTGCAACCGTTGGCCTTCGACGCGCACCACGAACGGCTGTTGCTGGCCCTTTCGGCCCAGACCGCGATGGCCCTAGAAAACGCCCGCCTGCACCAGGTCGCCCAGGACCAGGCCCGCTTCGACAGCCTCACCAAGGTCTATAACCACGGCGAGTTCGTCAACCTGGTGCGGCAGGAAGTCGAGAAGTCGGACCGCGACGACACCTGCGTGGCGCTCATCATGCTCGACATCGACCACTTCAAGCAGTACAACGACACCTACGGCCACGTCGCCGGTGACAACGTGCTGCGCATGGTGGCGAACGCCCTCAAGAGCAGTTGTACTGAGAAGGACTACGTAGGCAGGTGGGGCGGCGAGGAGTTCTGCGTGCTGCTGCCCGGCGCGGGCGTGCAAGAGGCCAAGAAGATAGCCCGCTACATCCGCCGTGCCATCGCGGAGCTATACCCGGTGGACGGGCACGGCCATCTCATACCCAACCCCACCATAAGCCAGGGCATATCGTCTTACCCATACCCCTCCGCTACGCCCAGCGACCTCATAGAGGAAGCTGACTCGGCGCTGTACCAGGCCAAGAAGCGCGGCCGCAACCAGCTAATCGTGTACGAAGGCCGGGGCATCCTCAAAGAGGCCACCACCACGACCGGACACCTCTCGGCCAAGATGCTGCTGAAGGATAGGACGGACAAAGAGAGCACCATCACCACCGGCAACCTGTCAGCCGCAGTGCCCCTGAGTCCCGCCGAAAGGGAAGCCGTAATCACAACGCCAAGACTCGCTTGATTTTGGATTTTGGGTTTTGGATTTTGGATTGAGAGTTTAGGTTCTGAAGCTGTGCTATAATCCCAGGCACAGCTTTTTCTTTGGGTAAACACCTTGTCTCAACACGCCACTCTTGCCGAACCCGCATCCCCAAAATCCGAAATCCGCAATCCCAAATCCAAAATCGCCATCACCGGCGGTGGCACGGGCGGGCACGTCAGCCCGGCGGTCGCGATGATTACGCGGCTGCGGGAGAGGAGCGCCGTCGAGGGGTGGGACCTCGACCTGCTCTACGTGGGCAGCGTGACGGGCGTGGAGAGGCGCATCATCACCGGGCTGGGCGTGCCGTACAAGGCGATACAGACCGGCAAGCTGCGCCGCTATCTCTCCCTCGAAACTCCCCTGGACCTCATGGTGAGGCTGCCCGCCGGTTTCTTCCAGGCGTTGTCGGCCCTGCGCCGCTTCAAGCCCGACGTGATATTCAGCACCGGAGGCTATGTGTGCGTGCCCACCGTCATAGCGGGGCGCATGCTGGGCGTGCCCTCGCTCACCCACGAGCAGACCGCGCTTGTCGGCCTCGCCAACCGGGTCGCGGGACGCTTCGCGGACAGGGTGGCGATTAGCTTCCCCCGCTCGGCCTCCTTCTTCCCTCCAGGCAAGACGATACTAACCGGCAACCCTGTGCGCCCAACCATCTTCGGGGGCGATGCCTCCCGCGCCGCGCAACTATTCGGCTTCGAGGCTGACCAACCGACCCTTTACGTTACCGGGGGCGCGCAGGGTTCTCATGCCATCAACATGGCGGTGCGGGAGGCCCTGCCCCGGTTGCTGGCGTGCTGCCAGGTGTTGCACCAGTGCGGCGAGGGACCGGACGGCTCGGGCGACGACCTGCGCGTGCTAGCTCAGACCCGCGAGCAATTGCCCCCTGACCTACGACAGCGGTACCACGTCCAGGCGTTCGTGGGCGAAGAAATAGGCGACGTGTACGCGCTGGCCTCGCTGGTGGTTGGAAGGGCGGGGGCAGGCACGGTGAACGAGCTTGCCAGCCTGGGGAAACCCTCGGTGCTGGTGCCGCTCCCCGGTTCGGCGGGTGGCGAGCAGGAAGCCAACGCCCGCGCCATCGAAAAGGAAGGCGGGGCCGTGGTGCTCCTGCAAAGCGACCTCACGCCCGACTCTCTTACCGAAGCGGTCTGCGCGCTTATTGGCGACACCACCCGGCTCAGGACGATGGGAGAAGGGGCCGGGAAACTAGCCATGCCTGGGGCAGCCGACGCCATCATAGACGAATTGATGAGGCTGGTAAAGTCAGGGAGCCGCAGCGCCTGATCCCCGGCTCAGGGTCAAATCTCAGCAGATGACTCTGCCGTACCTTCCAGCAGCTTCTCCACAACGTCAAAATCGATCTGGTCAGGTTTGCGGTACCGTATGCAGCCCTTACCGCAGTCCTTCAACTGGTCGCGGTACCTGTCCATAACATCCTGCTTGACTACGTAGAAGGAGATGTAGTTCTTCTGGCTGTTGAAGCCGATTTCCACCGTGCCGTCCTTGCTATAGGAAGGCATGCCGTACTGCATGCTCTCTTCGTAGCCTGGCAGCTTGTCACGACACAGTTGCCGCAGCTTGTTGAGGGCGGCGAGCCGTTCGGGTGGCACCGTCGTCAGGTATTCGTCAACCGTTGTAGCCGTGCTTTGCATAGTTGCTATCCCTCCCGCACGAGTATAGCAGAAAATATGAGCTATTTATAGGCGTGGGTTTCCTGCTCAGGGGGTGGAAAATGCCAGGGTCTTGGCTGAGGACGCCCGTCAATTGATACCGGGTGCATAGGCCGACGCCCGTCGATTGAAATCGCGGGCTACACCTTGCAAAGTCCCCTGCGGGGACTACAGCATCTTGTTTGGTCTATTCAGATTCTCTAAGAAGAACCAGTCTGCCTATGCAGACTTCGCAAAATGTAGCCCTGGAATTTATTCCACGGGCGTCTCCTACCGCGAGTTACCATATACGGTACCCTGCTTCCCCTGATCCAAAAGGGTGGAACACACCTGGCGAGGATGTGGAGAATACGACCCTAGACCTATTGACCAATTAGAACTTATGTTCTATAATATTCCTGCACGTCGCCCCACTTTTCGACACAGCCCAAGTGACACCCCATATCACCCAGGAGGGTAAGACAATGTCCAATCACAGTTTCGTTCACGTAGAGTTTCCGGCCACCAATTCGGCCCAGTCGGCGGAGTTCTACTCCGGCCTCTTCGGCTGGGAGATGCATCACATGCCCGAATTCGATTACTACACCTTCGCCAGCGGAGAGGGCCAGGGCGGCGGCTTCAACAAGGTCGGTAGCACCGAGGGCGGTTTCGAGGTCGCGCCGGGCCAGGTGCTCGTCTACGTCAACACAGACGACATCGATGGCGACCTGGCAAAGGCCGAGCAGTTGGGCGGTGCCGTCGTCTCACCCAAGCAAGAGATACCGGGGATAGGCTGGTACGCCGTCTTCCGCGACCCCGCGGGCAACCAGGTCGGCCTCTACACCGGCCTGCAACAGATGTCGTAACCCCGCACAAGACATTTACCACCCTTGCCAAGGCCCTCCCCGACCAGGAGGGCCTTTCTTGTTGCAATTGAACTTTGGTCACATTACCAACCATAGAATTCACCGCAGAGACGCAGAGGACGCGGAGGTTACGCAGAGAATAGTTGAGGTTGTTCTAAGTAAGGGCAGCATCGTACAGTACAATGCTGCCCTTACGCCCTTCACCAAACCACCATTATCTTTGCGTACCCTCTGCGTCCTCTGCGTCTCTGCGGTGAAAAGATAATAATCACCTTGGCGCGCTCTTGGCGTCCGTGGCGACTTGGCGGTGCCATAGCCTACCTTTGCCGAGGATGTGCCTCTCCCGTATAATGCGGGTGGAATCCCAATTGGAGAGGCAGCTATGCCCCAACCCCCTCTTGACCCGTACGTGGTCGGACTGGCCCAGATCAACGTGAAGCTGGGCGACTTAGAAGCCAACCTCAAGAAGCACTTCGAGTACATCGAGCAGGCCAAAGCGGCAGGCGTCAACCTCCTCATCTTCCCCGAACTCAGCCTCACCGGCTACTATTTGCAGGACATCACCCACGAGATCGGGCTGTGCGTGGACCCGCCCGCCGAGCCTCTGCGCCTGCTCATGGAAGCCTCCCGCGACAACGACATGGACATCTGCGTCGGCTTCGTTGAGGAGAGCGACCGCTTCGTGCACTACATCGCCCAGGCGTACATCGGTGGTGGCGAGATCAAGCACGTCCACCAGAAGGTGCACCTGCCCACCTACGGCATGTTCGATGACATGCGCTACGTCGGCTGGGGCACCAGGGTAAGGGCCTTCGACACCCGCTTCGGGCGCATGGGCATGCTGGTGTGCGAGGACTTCTGGCACCTCTCCCTGCCCTACCTGCTCTGGATGGATGGGGCCGAGACCTTGCTGCTGGTGGCCGCCGGGCCGGGCCGCGGGGTGAAGCCGGGCGACGACTACCTGGACACCAGCTACGACGTGGTCATGACCCACCGCGTGTACGCCGAGCTTTTCACCACCTTCATCTTCCACTGCAACCGCGTCGGCTACGAGGACGGCGTGGCGTTCGGCGGCTACAGCACCATAATCGCCCCCGACGGCGAGTTCCTGGTCAAAGGCGAGCACTTCGAGGAGTGCCTGGTCACCGCCACGGTCAACCCCGAGCAGGTCCGCTTCAAGCGCCGCAGCCTACCCCTCCTCCGCGACGAACGCCCCGAACTGGTGCTGAAAGAGCTACGGCGCATCGTAAAAGAAAGAGATGCTTAACCGCAGACTTGCTGAATAACTGCTAGCGTTCTTTTCAAGCTAATCACGACGTATGGGACCAGGGGTTCGAGGCATCAAGAATGAAGGATACCATGCAAATTCGGCTGAAGTTGCACACGGAGCCTGACTCAAGGCATAGCTATCTTGTTGCGGAGGTGTTAGTAAATGGCGAGCCACTCACCGACTTCAGCTATTTTGCCACTGACCTGCATGAGCTCCTCGCCAGCACTCGTAATGATGGTGAATTCTACATCGTTACGTGTTGGTGCCGCGACCCCATGTGTGCGGGGCTGAGGCGTGGCATAGAAGTACGGCGCGAACCAAAAGTAGTGTACTGGCACGTTTCGGAGCCAAAGCCGGAGCGACGCTTTGTATTCGAGCGTGACGCATACGATGAAGCTATTCACAGGATAGGTAAGGACTACAAACATTGGCTGTCTAAGCGGCGTTTTGTGGCACCGGACGAGGACTTGATTCACATAGTCCCCGATAGTAACAGCCAATTCTTTGATATGGCAATCAGCGAGTAGCAAGAAGTTGTTACAACACGGGTCCTGAATTTAGCCTTATTCAGAATTTTCGTTCCCCAAGCGGAGAAAACATGGCGATTACAGAAGAACCTACCGATAAGCCCACGTTTACCGACCCAGAACCGATTGAGACGGAGCGGTTGCGGCTGCGGATGTTCAGGCCGGACGACGTTGACCAACTTGCGCCCTTCTACGCCGACCCCGAAGTGATGAAGTGGATGAGTACGGGCCAGCCCGTTCCGAGAGAGCGGGTGGAGATGGCTATTCCGCGCATCATCCAACGGTTCAGGGAGAACGGTTTCGGGCTGTTCGCGGTGGAGTTGAAGGACGGCAACACGCTCATAGGGCAGTGTGGTATATTCCACCTGGACAACACGCCGGAGGTGGAGGTGGCTTACCTGTTCGGGCGGCCATACTGGGGCAAGGGCTACGCTACCGAGGCGGCGGCAGCGGTGCGCGATTTCGGGTTCAACGTGGTGGGCCTACCACGCTTGGTGGGCATCACCCGCCCCGACAACGTCCCATCGCAGCGAGTGCTTGAGAAGATCGGCATGCGCTACGAAAGGGACGCCGTCTATTACAACATGGACTGCAAGTACTTCGGCATGGACCGGCACGAATACGAGCAGCGGGAGCAATAAGCATGGACAACACCCCGGACCAGGGCAGCCTGAAAGCGCACACGCTCCACCCCAAGTCGGTCACGGACCGGCTCGCCATCCACCCCGACCTCACCCGCCGCCTGCTGGTAGACTTCATTCGCCAGGAAGTGCGCAAGTTTGGCTTCAACAGGCTGGTGCTGGGGCTGTCGGGCGGCATCGACTCGGCGCTATCGGCAACGCTGGCGGCAGAAGCATTAGGCCCTGAGAACGTGGTCGGCATCATGCTGCCCTACAGGACGAGCAGCCCCGAAAGCGAGGGCCACGCCCGCCTGTTGGTAGAGCAGCTTGGCATCCAGAGCGATTTGATAGACATTACCCCCATGGCCGAGCCGCTGTTCGAGCACTACGGTGGCGAATTGAGCAACCTGCGGCGGGGCAACATACTGGCGCGACTGCGCATGGTGGCCGTGTTCGACCGCTCGGCTGCCGAGAACGCCCTGGTGCTGGGCACCTCCAATAAGACCGAGTACCTGCTTGGCTACACTACGTGGTACGGCGACAGCGCCGCCTCCATCCAGCCTATAGGCGACCTGTACAAGACGCAAATCCGCGCCCTGTCCCGCGCCGTAGGGGTGCCCGCGCCTATCATCGAGAAGAAGCCCAGCGCCGACCTCTGGCCGGGTCAGACCGACGAGAATGAGATGGGCCTCACCTACGATACCGTGGACCAGGTGCTCTACCTGCTGGTGGACGAGCGCCTCGACCCGCAGTACGTGATCGAAATGGGCTTCGACGAGGCGCTGGTCAGCCGTGTGGTACGCACCGTGCGTAACAACCAGTACAAGCGCATGACCCCCATCATCGCCAAGGTAGGCTCCCGCACGCCGGGAATAGACTTCCGCTACCCGCGCGACTGGGGACACTGACACATGCCTATTGACCCAAGCACCAGGATAAGTGATATTCTTAAAGGCAAGAAGGCAAGCATCAAGACGGCACGACTAGAACCTGGCTCGCCAAGTTGGGATGAACTGCAAGACCTAACCTGGGGAGATGTAGAGGAGAGCGCAAAACAAGGCAGGTCAGGGTACAGGACAATCAGAAAACTATTGACCGATTCGAGGTTCAACAAATGAAAACTGCAACACGAAACTCGCTGGCGAAGCTACTTACTTTCCTGGACAGGCTCGACGAAGCTAATATCTCGTACAAGCTGGACCATGTCAGGGACTCCATTATGGTAATTGCTGTAGTGCCGGGTGAGCGTTGGGAAATAGAATTCTTCGAGGACGAGCATGTTGAGGTAGAGCGGTTCGTCAGTTCGGGCAGCGTAGAGGATGAAAGCGCGCTAGACGAACTGCTCATCAAACACGGGGATAGCTAACGGCATAGGGGGTTTAGATGGCGCTTACAAAGATGACCGTTCAGGACTTCATAGAGCAGCTTGCATCCGCACAGCCGACGCCGGGCGGGGGAAGTGCCAGCGCTCTGGCGGGGGCCATGTCGGCGGCTATGGTGGAGATGGCTTGCAACCTGACCGTGGGGCGAGATAAGTTCCGCGACGTGGAAGCCGATCTGACGGTGGTGTTAGCCAGGGCTAAAGAACTGCGAGGCACGCTGCTTGAGGCGGTGGACCAGGACACCGAGGCCTACGACCAGGTGAGCCAGGCTTATAAGCTACCCAGGTCCACCGACGCCGAGAAGGCCGAGCGCACCGCGGCCATCCAGGCAGGGTTGCAGTACGCCACCGAGGTGCCACTGCGTGTGGCCCAGGCCGCCCACGAAATATACCAACTAGCCACGATAGCCATCGAGAAGAGCAACCCCAACGTGGCCTCCGACGCCAAAGTGGCCCAACTGCTGGCCGATGCCGCCCGCGACGGTGCCATCGCCAACGTAAACATCAACCTCGGCAGCATCACCGACGGCGACTTCGTGGCAAGGATGCAGGAGGAGCTACAGGCGTTCAGATAACGCTGAAACGTGAAACGTGAAACGTGATGCGGCTTGCTCAATAGGGTACGTGAATGCTGGGCGGTTTACTACAGCACCCTACTCCCCCTGTCATCCTGAGCGTAGCGAAGGATCTCAGATGCTGCCTTTACTCCTTCGTTGAACCTTCAGCACCATTGGTCCCTGCGTCCAACAGCATCCCTACTCACCTTCTTGAGATCCTTCGCTACGCTCAGGATGACAGAAGGGGCTTTGGTCTCCCAAGGCCAACAAAGTGGCATTCACGAGAGCCTGTTCCCCACACCCCATCACGTTTCACGTTTCACGTTTCACGTTTCACGTTTCACGTTTCAGGCTCACTCCTCCAACAGCCTCGCTTCAAGCACCTGGTTGCGGCTGAAGTCCTTCAGGCGCAGGTAGTGGTCGGCGGCACCCAGCAGGGCATCCAGGGGCACCAGGCCTATGACCTCGCTGGCGACTACGGGCACGCCGTAGCGTTCGGCTTCGAGGCGCACTAGCTCGAAGGCGCGGTGGATGGGGGTCTTGGTGTAGTCGAGCAGGTTCATCGAGACCTGCACCAGCCCTTCCGCCGCGAGATCGACGCCCATCGCCTGCACGTTCATCAGGCCGCCGCTGCTCTCGCGCAACGCCTTGCCTATGGTCTTGGCGATTTGCAGGTTGGTGGTACCCAGGTTCACGTTGAAAGCGATGAGGGGCGGCCTGGCACCCACGGCTGTGGCCCCGGCGGTCGGGTGCATGCGGGGCTGTCCGTAGTCGGGCCTGCGTTCGGGGGTGGCAATCGCGGCCTTGAGGCCCTCGTACTCGCCCTTGCGCACGTCGGGCAGGCGCTTGCGTGTGGGAGTGGTCGCAGCCGCGCTATAGAGGTAGACAGGCACCTCCAGTTCCTCCGCAATACGCTGCCCGACCGTCTTAGCCAGGGCCACCGCGTCGTCCATAGTGACACCCGACACCGGCACGAACGGCACCACGTCCATAGCGCCCATGCGCGGGTGCTCGCCCTTGTGCTCCTCCATGTTGATAAGGCGAGCAGCCTGGGCCGTCGCCGCGAAAGCCGCCTCGCCCACCGCCTCGACCGGCCCTACGAAGGTGAGCACAGTCCTGTTGTGGTCGGGGTTGGACGACACGTCCAGCAAGCGCACGCCCTCGACCGAGCGCACCGCCGCCGCCACCTGGTCGATCACGTCCTGCCGCCTCCCCTCGCTAAAGTTGGGGATGCATTCGATAAGCTGTTTCATAGGTTCCTTTCAGTTCTCAGGAGTAACACGTAACTCGTAACTCATAACTCGTAACTCGTACGCGCACATACGGACTTGAGTCACACAAACCATCCTGTTGCCTGGCACAGCTTTACGTGTTACGCGTTACGTGTTACGCGTTACTCGTCACGCCTAGCATATTGCCTTTCAATCGCGTTCAACGACGGCACCGCCAGGAACGCACCTAGCAGGCCCAGCGTCAGAGTGCCCATTATCGCTACCCAGGCGTTCCAGCCACTGACGGCGCACACCAGCAGCCACAGGCCGAACGCGGTCAACGACACCGCCGACATAAAGCCGACCACCAGCGCGACCAGTCTAGGTTCGGGAGAGATGCGCCGCCCCAGGTAGAATATCAGCACGATAAAGACGAACGACATGATGGCCCCGGCCAGCGGGTCGTTGCTCAGGGTGGTGGAGAAGAAAAAGAAGGAGTACATACCCGCCAGCACCAGGCAAAAGCTCGCGAGCAGGCCAATCCAGGGTCTCACCGTACGACGGTCGCCACGCTGCCACGCCTGCCAAAGCTCCATTGTGTCTACCTCGGCCAGAGGCGGGCGGCGTTGGTGGCCGCGCTTGGGCCGGGGCGGTGTGGCTTTGGTTGGGTTGGGCTCTTGGGACATAATCGGGGTGCTACCTGGCTCCTGCGCGGCCAACCACCTGCGCCGCGAAATGGTTGGCGGCGGCTGCGGCTGTGCGGATGTCCTTGCGGGCCAGATATTCTACCACGAACGCTGCCGCGAACGCATCACCGGCGCCCGTCACATCTACCACTTCGCTCACCTCGACGCCGGGACTGAGCACACGGTCTTCAGCCGTACCAACCAGGCAACCCTCCGCTCCCAGCTTGAGCACCACCAGCGGAGATATCTCCAACAGGCTCGAAACTATCGCCTCCGGCGCCTGCTCTCCACTCAACAAACTACCTTCCTCCATGTTGGGGAATATTATGTCAAATTGCAGGTCCGCCAGCAGGTCGCGGAAGCGGGCAGGACCGTAGTCGGCTATCAAGTGGGCCGGGTTGGGGTCGAGGGTGCACAGCGGCGAACCGAGTTCGCGGGCCAAGCGCAAGGCTTCGTGAGCGGCCTCCCTCGGACCTTCCCGCAGGAACGAATAGCCGGTCAGGTGAAACGCATCCGGGCCGCGAAACCACTCAGGTTCCAGGTCGCGTGGGCTGATGGAGGCGCTGGCACCTGGGTACGACCACATACGCCTGTTGCCCGCATCGTCCACCATGACGAGCACCCGTCCGGTCACCTCGCCGTCCATAACGCGCACGGAGGGCGTTACGCCTGCGCTCTCCAACGACCGGACAAGCATCTCTCCCGGCATGTCGCGTCCCACCCGGCTGATGAAGCGCACGTCCGCTCCAAGCCGCGCGGCCTGCACCGCGAAGTTGGCCGCCGACCCACCGGGGTGCAGTTGCACCGCCCCCGCCCCTACGTCCACCTCACCCGAAGCCGGGTCGTACCGCACCAACAGGTCGAGCAGCAGGTCACCTAAAGAGAGGATGTTCATGGTCGGACGATAGACAATGGACGATAGACGATAGGAGACCTACCATCGTCCATCGTCTATCGTCCATCGTCCCTTACACATAGTGCTGGGGGTTGAGCGCGCGGCTTATCTCGGCGGCGAGGCGGGCGTTGTTTTCCAGCAGGGCGCGGTTGGCGGCTAAGGAGCGGCCGGAGGTGGCGCGGGCGAGATTGCCCAGGAGGAACGGGGTCACCTCGCGGCCTGTGATGCCCTGGGAGCGGGCCTCCCGCAGGGCACCTTCTATAGCGGCCTCTATCTCGCGGCTGTCGAGGGCGTGCTCTTCGCGCAGGGGTTGGCACACCAGCACGCCCCCGGTTGGACCTATCCGCTGCCGCATTTTGAAGATGTCGGCCACTTCCCGTGCCGTGTCGACGGTGCGGTCCACGCGTAACGCTGGGGTGGTGGTACGGGTGTAGAACGCCGGGAATGTGTCGGTACGGTAGCCGAGCACCGGAACGCCGTGGGTCTCCAGCCACTCGAGGGTAGCAGGCAGGTCGAGCACCGACTTGGCCCCCGCGCAGACGGTGACGATTGGCGTAGAGGCAAGCGTGGGTAGGTCGGCGGAGATATCGAGGGTGCTTTCCCAGTTGCGATGCACCCCGCCTATGCCGCCCGTCGCGAACACCTTGATGCCCGTCAAAGCCGCCAGGTGGGCAGTAGCAGAAACGGTCGTCGCCCCATTGGCCTTGCCCGCGAGCAGCAGGGACAGGTCGCGCAAGCTCGCCTTGTGGATGTCGCCCGCGGTGCCCACACGCTCCAACTCCTCAGCGTTCAGGCCGTAATGCACCCTACCATCCAGGATAGCGATGGTGGCCGGGACAGCCCCGCCTTCGCGGACCAGGCGCTCCATACCGGCTGCCACTTCCAGGTTGGTGGGGTGCGGCAACCCGTGGGCTATGACGGTCGATTCCAGCGCCACTACGGCTCGACCCTGCCTCAACGCCTCGCCTACTTCTGGCGCGAACACCACCAGTCCGCGCAGTTGTTCCCGTAAGTTGCTGTTCATGCGGGTAGTATAACACGCGTGTTGGTAGCGGTCACTGGGCCGGACTAAACGGGGTTTTGGGGTTTGGGGTTACGATGTGGCGATGTTACGATATTGCGGTGTTGCGATGTGGCGGTGTCGCCAGTCGACGCCCGTCGATTAAAATCGAGGGCTACACAAGGCAAAGTCCCCTTCGGGGACTAGAACATCTTAATATGTCTTTTCGGGTGCCCTTAGATGAACCAGTCTGCCGCAGGGCAGACTTCGCAAGGTGTAGCCCTCGATTTTAATCGACGGGCGTCACCATACGACACTACATCATGCCTCAGCATGCCTCAGCGACTCCTTACCTGAGCGAACAGCGATGGCTTACCTGGAACAACCTGCATGTAGGTGGTATAAAGGACGGCAGCCCATCTACACCCAACTCATAACTCATAACTCATAACTCATAACTCATAGCTTCCTCATGCCCCCACCCCTCGCTATCTTCCTATCGCCACACTTCGATGACATCCCGCTCTCGTGCGGGGGTACCGCGGCACGCCTGTCGAGAATGGGCGCGCGTTGCGTAGGGCTGGTGGTGTGCGCCGCGCCTGAGCCGGAGGGCACCGGCCTCTCGGATTTCGCCAACCGGCAGCACGAACAGTGGCAAAGCGCGGGCGGCAACGCGGGTATAAGCATCAATCAGGTGCGGCGGGAGGAAGAACGCGCGGCCATGCGCCTGCTGGGCCTGGAACCTGTGTGGCTGGACGTGCCGGACGCACCCTACCGGCGCAATCCAGCGGGCGAGTCGCTCTACAACTCCAACGAAGACCTGTTCGGCAACGTAAAGCGGGAGGAGAGACGCACGCTAGTGCCCCACATCGCTGACGAGATCAGGCGAGTAGCGCACCAGCATGGTGGAGCACGCGGCAGAGTGAGAATATTCGCGCCGCTCGGCGTAGGCCACCACGTAGACCACCAGTTGGTGTTCTGGGCCGCCCGCCGGCTCGGCCCGCGCTTCGGCGTGCTCTTCTATGAGGACTACCCTTACGCCTCTAAGCCCGGAATGTTGGACCGCCGCTTGCAGGAATTGAACATGCCCATGCGGCCCCGGCTCACACCTATCTCCGAGCTAATCGGCTTCAAGATAGCGGCTATCACCAAGTATAAGTCGCAGCTAGACGTGCTGTTCGGCAGCAGCCAGGCGATGCCCGGTGCGGTGCGCGACTACGCCCGGTGGGTAGCGGCGTCAGGGAGGCACGCCGGAGAGTACGCGGAGCGGGTGTGGTACCTGCCGCCCGTTTACAACATCGGCCTTAAATAGCCGTTAACGTAGGCACACTTGGACCATAACTCCCTCCCCCCAGGACTCATAGAGAGCCTTATTAGCGAGCTAGCGGACCAAGAGACCGCCGGTATCGTGCTGGCAGGCAGCTACGCCAGGGGCGAGGAGACCCCCTTCAGCGACATTGACATCGCCCCGTTCTTGCACGAAGGTGCGCCACCCCGTAGGAAACGGCTATTCTACCGCGACGGCTACCTGGTGAGCGTCTCCTATAAGAGTATTGCCGGGGTGCGGACCGACTTGTCGCTGCCCAACCGCGCTATCTGGGTGGTGAACGGCTACCGGGGCGCTCAGGTGCTGCTCGACAGGGACGGCTCCATCCGGGCGCTGATGCGGGAGATTGAGGCGTTCACGTGGGAGCCGTTGCAGCCAGCCGCCAACGAGTACGCCGGTGCTTCCCTTGCGGGTTCGGCGGAGGCTGTGCACAAGCTGCTGGGCGACCTGTCGATGGGCAACGACCTGGCTATCGCGCTTATGACTATCAACCTACTCTGGAACCTGACCGACCTGGTGGCCGTGCAACGTGGAGTGCTGGTGAAGAGCGACAGGACCTATTACCGGCAGGTGCAGGAGTCGGTTGGGTTGGAGTCTGAGTGGACGCGCTACCATAACCTGGCCGCCGGGGTAGCCCCGCTACCAGCCGAGGCGCAAGGCACAACCGCCAGGTCACGCGGCATAGCGGTGCTCGCGTTGTACCGGGAGACCCTGGCGCTGGTGGAACGCTTCATCGCGCCGGTCCACCGCGAAACAGCGACACAAGCGGTCCGCATATTAGACGCAGCCCTGCCGCCGGCAGATCAAAAGCTCTTACAATAATAGTAGAGTTGGACAAGGCAGTAGAGTCGGCCCTTGTCATTCTGAGCGCAGCGAAGAATCTCGTCCCTCAGCACCCAAATACCATCTTTCCTACAGCCACACAATACCGCAAGAAAGTGGAAACATCCTGGTGAGGGACGAGATTCTTCACTGCCTTCAGAATGACAAGGGCAGGGCCATGTGCTAATTTCCTCTATCTTATTTACCCGGTGATTTCTAAGGACGGCCATGACGGACACCCACATAACCGAACGTCTTGCGCTGGCTCGGTCTATCGCTGCCAGCTTCTCGGCGTTGCCCGAGGTAGAAGCCATTGCGTTAGGCGGCTCTGTATCCACGGACAGCGCCCAGGCGGACTCCGACATAGACTTGTACGTCTATGTCACGCGGGAGGTACCCGTAGCAACACGGGCCGAGATTATCCACCCGCGCGCCAGCTACGCGGAAATAGACAATCGCTTCTGGGAGCCGGGTGACGAGTGGGTAGAGACCGCTTCAGGCATAGCGGTGGACCTGATGTACAGGCACCCGGAGTGGATCGAGGAGCAAATTGATAGAGTGTTGGTCCGGCACGAGGCCTCGATAGGTTACTCCACCGCGTTCTGGCACAACGTCCGCAAATCTTTCGCGCTATTTGATCGTAGCGGCTGGTTCGCCCGCTTACAGGAGAGGGCAGCCCAACCATACCCCGAAGAGTTGGCCCGCGCAATTGTCGCCAAGAACCACCCCCTCCTCCGCACCAATATGTCGTCATTTCTGCACCAGTTAGAAAAGGCGGTACGCCGTAATGACCTGGTCGCGAGTAACGACAGGCTAGCGGCTCTGCTCGCCAGCTACTTCGACGTCCTCTTTGCGGCAAACCGCACACCACACCCCGGTGAGAAACGCCTGCTGAAGCTGGCTTCGGCCTGTGAGAAGGTTCCACCGGGCATGGTCGAGCAGGTGCAGGCCCTGCGCCAGGCCACCTGCTCCGCCGACCGCGAACTCTTGACGCGGTCCGGGGAGTCTCTGCTTGACGGGTTAGACCAATTGCTGTTTGAAGAGGGGCTACTTGACCCCTCTAAGTAAGTAGCTGAGTATGAAAGAAGGGCACCCGTAGTTCTTGGTGCCCTTCTTTCATACTCAAAGTGGCTCAATCTCAAAGTGGCTCAATTCCCGCTATCGCCGCAGCATCTCCATGTACCGCATCGAAGCCTCAATCCCCTTGAAGACGTTGTCCAGCTTCATCTTCTCGTTGGGCGCGTGCAGGTTGTCGTCGGGGAGGCCGAAGCCCATCAGGATGGAGGGGGCGTTCAGCACCTTGCTGAACAGCGACACAATCGGGATCGAGCCGCCGCCGCGCAAGAAAACCGCCTTTTTGCCGAACACCTCCGATAGCGCCGATTGTGCCGCGCGCATGTAGGGCGAGTCTGTATCCAGCAGCACCGGCTCGGCGGTGTGTATCAGGTTCACCTCCACTGAGGCATAGGGCGGGCAAATCTCCTCGACGTACCGCTTGAACGACTCCCAGATCTTCGTGGGGTCCTGGTCGGACACCAGCCGCATGCTGATCTTGCAGCGGGCCACGGCGGGGATAACCGTCTTGGCACCCTCCCCCGTGAAGCCACCGATGATGCCGTTCGCGTCCAGGGTGGGCCGAGCGCCTATCTGCTCCAATGCCGAGAAGCCAGGCTCCCCGGTCAGCCCCGGCGAACCTACCTCGTGCTCGCGCCAAACCTCCGGGTCGAACGGCAGGCTGGCAAAGTCGGCCCGCTCCTCCTCGGTGAGCACGCGCACGTCATCGTAGTAGCCGGGCACCTGGATGCGGCCCTGCTCGTCCTTCAGTTTGGCTACGATGTGGCACAGGGTATTGATGGCGTTGGGCACCGCGCCCCCATAGAGGCCCGAATGGAGGTCCTGTCGCGCCCCCCGCACCGTTAGCTCCGTGTAGACCATACCGCGCAGCCCCACGTCGATAGCGGGCAGCCCCTCCGCGAACATGTGGCTGTCGCTGATGAGCACCGCGTCACACTCTAACTCATCGGGGTGCTCCCTGACGTAGTGCTCTATCCCCTCGCCGCCCACTTCCTCCTCACCCTCAATGAGGAAGCGTACGTTCACCGGCAGCGCACCGTTGTTCTGCTTCATCAGCAACTCCACGGCCTTGAGGTGCACGTAAAGCTGCCCCTTGTCGTCAGCCGAGCCGCGAGCGTACACGTTGCCGTCGCGAATGGTCGGCTCGAAAGGAGGCGTCTTCCACTCGTCCAGCGGGTCGGGCGGCTGCACGTCGTAGTGCCCGTAGATCATCACAGTGGGCTGCCCCTCCGCGTGAAGCCAATCGGCGTAAACGAGCGGGTGGCCCAGCGGGCCGGTGGTAGGTATGACGCGCACGTTCTCCATGCCCGCTCGCTTCAAATCGTCGGCCACCCATTGCGCGGCCCTCTGCACGTCGCCCTTGTGCTGCGATAGAGTGCTGACCGAGGGTATGCTGAGGAACTCAACAAGCTCATTCGTGTAATTCTGCCGGTTCGAGGCCACCACCTCGCTGTAGGAACCAGGGGTCATAATGCCCTCCTGTGGGATGTAATAGCGTATTGTACGTCGTGGGGTGGTACCAGGCAAGCGGACGATGGACGATGGACGATGGACGATAGCGGCTGCGACTATCCCAACAGCAGGACATGAGAACCCTGCCCCACCCTGTCATCCTGAGCGCAGCGAAGGATCTCAAGAAGGTGAGTAGGGATGCTGTTGAACGTTGTGGGTGTCGGTACTAAAGGTTTCAGCGTAGGGGTAGAAGTAACATCTGAGATCCTTCGCTGCGCTCAGGATGACAGGAAGGGGCTTGGCGCGTCCTTGGCGTCCTTGGTGTCTTTGCGTTTCCGTCTCTACTATCGTCCATCGTCCATCGTCCATCGTCCATCGTCTGCTTTGCACCAGTTATCCACCGTACTGTCGCTTGAATTGAGTTAGCGGTAGTGGAGGCATATACTTGCCCAAGAGGCGCAACTTCAATGTTGAAGTAGTGGAGGGTCAGATGGGCAAGTTTTGGCGCGAGAATAGTCTTTCCATAGTGCTATTCCTCATGTTCCTGTTTGCCGTTACAGGTCAAGCAATAGCGGGCAACATGGAGTACAACGAAGAGCAGCAGGAGCATGGAGAGCAAGGCGTCGGCATGGTGGAGTACCTTGGCACGGGACACTTCATCGAGGCCATCTTCGAGAACTGGGAGAGCGAGTTTCTGCAAATGACGACGTATATTGCGCTCACCGTCTTCCTACGGCAGAAAGGCTCGTCCGAGTCGAAGAAGCTGGAAGGCGAGGAGCCGGTGGACGCCGACCCACGAGACGAGAAGGAGCGCAAGAAGAAAGACGCGCCTGGTCCTGTGAAGCAAGGCGGTCTCATCTTGAAGCTCTACGAGAACTCCATGAGTATCGTTTTCTTCGTGCTGTTCCTCCTGTCGGTCGCAATGCACGCGTTCGGAGGCGTCCAGGATTACAACCAGGAGCAGATAGCCCACGGTGGGCAGGCCATATCGACCCTTGAGTACCTGGGCACCCCACGTATGTGGTTCGAGTCGTTCCAGAACTGGCAGAGCGAGTTCCTGGCTATATTCACGCTGGTTGTCTTTTCCATCTTCCTGCGACAGAAAGGCTCACCTGAGTCCAAACCGGTTGCGGCACCACACTACGCGACTGGCAGTGAATAGCAGGTGGAGCGCAAACGCGGCACGCTGAACTACAGTTGATTAGACGAAGGAGGCTACCTTGACTCGATTGAAGTGGTGGATGCGTGTAGTCGGCATCTTCTATGTCATCCTGGGGATCGGGTTTATACCACCCCTCAATGAACTACGTATTCGCTCGTTAGTGCCGATTACCGCCGGACCCGAAACCATAGAATACAAGGCGCTGATTGACTGGACGTTCGTCTTCGGGCTTGACCTGCTGGTCATAGGCGCGATGCTTGTTTACGGCGCTCGCCACCCGCTCAGGAATATCATCCTGGTGCAGACGGTGGTGCTGCTGGAACTTATCCGGGGTGTGCTGGACGACATCTATTACATCTCACGCGGGTATGCGTCCGCGCCCATCTACATAGGCTTCATCGTGGTGCACCTCATAATAATCGTGACGGGGGTGCTCTTCTGGAGGCAAGCGCAAAGGGAGCAGGAGGCGGGGCAGGTCTCGTGGCCGGCACGATTGTAGTCCAGCCTGCACGGGTGTAGCACTCGTTCGCTGCCTTTCAGGCGACGGTACAAACCCTATGCCAGTCTTGACACCCCCATACCCCTCTGCTATCCTAACAATGCCTAATGTGGGCATTTTGTGCGCGACGTTGCGCAGACTCTCTATGAGGAGGCACCACATGACACCCGACGAGACCGGCGAGATAGAGACATCTACCGACGCGACTGACTACGCGGCTACGAACGACACTAACGGCGACGGCAGCGGCCAACTCGCCACCCAGCGGCGACCCTCCGCGCGCGAGCGCCGCGCCGAGCAAGAAGACAGCTTCCCCATCCAGGGCATCGACTACATAGAGTTCTACGTGGGCAACGCCAAGCAGGCCGCCCACTTCTACCGCACCGCTTTCGGCTTCAACGTCATCGCATACGCCGGCCCTGAGACGAAGGTGCGCGACCGCGCCTCCTACGTGCTCGAACAGAACAAGATACGCTTTGTGCTCACCGCGCCTCTCCAACCGGAAGGGGAGATAGCCGCCCACGTGAACCTGCACGGGGACGGGGTGAAGGACATCGCCCTGCGCGTGCCCGACGTGGACTATGCCTACCACACGGCTGTAGAGCGTGGCGCGACCGGCGTCACCGAGCCGCACTGGGTGGAGAGCGAGAAGGGGCGCATCCGCAAGGCCGCGATTGCAGCCGCCGGTGACACGGTCCACACCTTCATCAACCGCGACGACTACGCGGGCACCTTCGCGCCCGGCTACCACAAGCGCGACATCCCTGGTGTCCCGACGGGCGTGGCGGCGGTGGACCACCAGGTTATCAATGTCGAGTTAGGCAAGATGAACTACTGGGTGGAGTATTACGCCCGCATCATGGGCTTCTCTCAGCTAATCTCCTTCGACGACAAGGACATCTCCACCGAGTACTCAGCCCTCATGTCCAAGGTAATGCAGGACGGCACCGGGCGCGTGAAGTTCCCTATCAACGAACCGGCGGCGGGCAAGAAGAAGTCGCAGATCGAAGAGTACCTCGATTATTACCGCACCCCAGGCGTGCAGCACATAGCTCTAATCACAGGCGACATCATCGGCACAGTGAGCAAGCTGCGCGACAACGGCGTGGAGTTCCTGCGCGTGCCCCATTCCTACTACGTGGAAGCCCCCGCTCGCGTCGGCCAGATCAAGGAAGACCTCGCCCAACTGGAAGAACTCGGCATCCTCATAGACCGCGACGACGAAGGCTACCTGCTGCAAATCTTCACCAAGCCGGTGCAGGACCGCCCCACCGTCTTCTTCGAGATCATCGAGCGTCACGGCTCGCGGGGCTTCGGCAAGGGCAACTTCAAGGCCCTGTTCGAGGCCATCGAGCGCGAACAGGAGCTAAGAGGCAACCTGTAAGCTGGCACGCATCGTCCTTTCCAACTTCACATCCTCCCGGCAAACAGGTGCATCTCAAATGCACCTGTTTGCTGCCACCTGCTAAAGCCCAGGCGACGAAGCACCAACTCTAGAAGCCGTCGTATAGATATCCCCTGGAACTCTGAGCACAAAGCCCCAACCCTGTCATCCTGAGCGCAGCGAAGGATCAGCCACCTGTGTTTGGCTGTCCCTTTTGTAGCACATCAGCCCCACCCTGTCATTTCGAACGGAGTGAGAAAT